>JBATTK010000049.1:0-5854 GCA_049670505.1 Saonia sp. | reverse complement strand
GCTATGGCACATCCATAGCCGCTGTAGACCATTTGATATTTCATCCCGGAGGAAAAAAGATCGTACAAACAGTAGAAGAGTTGTTCGGGCAATTGGGAAAGAATATAGATGATACCCGGGAAATACTACGCCTTTACGGTAATATGAGTAGTGCTACCGTGTTATATGTCCTGGAGCGTTTTTTGGAAAAGGATATCGAAAAAGGACAACAGGGACTGATACTGAGTTTTGGACCTGGATTTTCTGCCCAACGACTGTTATTGGAATGGTAGTACCTACCTTATTTTTTTAGTAGTAAACTTTAAATTTGAACATGACACAGCATAATTTTACTTCCGATGAAACCACAAGTGACACTAATGAGTGGGCGCTAATCTTAGGAGGGAGTAGTGGATTGGGCCTGGCTACCGCTAAAAAGTTAGCGGCTACGGGATGTCATATCATAATAGTTCATAGAGATCGAAAGTCGGATTTACAACAGATTGAAGATGATTTTCGAGAAATCACTTTAAACAATGTCAGGCTTCAAAGTTATAATGCGGATGCTGTTAATTTGGAGAAAAGAACCGAATTGATCCATGCGATCAAGGGCAAGTTAGGTCCCAAGGACAAGATAAAAATAGTAGTGCATAGCATAGCCAAAGGAAATTTAAAACCGATGATATCCGATACCAAAAGTGAATTGGGCAACGCCGATTTTCATCTGACAATGGATGCCATGGCAATCAATCTATATGATTGGACCAAAGCAATCGTAAAGGAAGGGCTGTTTGCGACCGATACAAGGATCGTTGCTTTTACAAGTGAGGGAAATGCAAAAGCTTGGCCAAATTATGCCGCCGTTTCTGCCGCAAAAGCTGCCTTGGAAGCTATCGTAAGAAATATAGCTTTGGAATTTGCTTCATTGGGCATAAAAGCTAATTGCATTCAGGCTGGCATAACGGAAACACCATCCTTTACTATGATTCCGGGTCATGAACTTCTTAAGGACAATGCATTAAAGCGTAATCCCAGCGGCCGATTGACCACTCCCGAAGATATTGCCGATGCGGTATATATGCTTTGTACAAAAGAGGCACGATGGATTACCGGAACCATTATTAAGGTAGACGGAGGAGAGAGCTTGCAGTAAGTATATTGGCCCTCTCCCTTTGAGAGAAAATTGTGATAAGGGACCGCAAAGATTCCAAGTTTTAGTAAAATAGCTAAAGTTTTAAGGACAAGTATGCATAAAAAGATAATAGATCAATTACCGTATTCCTCGCCCTTCCTATTTGTAGATACATTGGAGCATCTAGATGAGAACAGTGTCCTTGGCAGTTATACATTTAAAGAAACCCTGGACTTTTACCAAGGGCACTTTAAGGGGAATCCGGTAACACCAGGGGTGATCCTAACGGAATGTTGCGCTCAAATAGGCTTGGTCTGTTTAGGCCTGTTTATACTAAAGGCAAAGGATAGTTCAGGTTTAAAAATTGCACTGAGCAGCTCCGAAATGGAGTTTTACCTACCGGTTTATCCTAATGAAAAAGTTCTGGTCAACGCTAAGAAAATCTATTTTAGATTTCACAAATTAAAATGCGAGGTTAAAATGCATAATGCCAAAGGTGAATTGGTCTGTAAAGGTGTTATTGCGGGAATGTTAAAATCGGATACCCATGAATAGACGTGTCGTTATAACCGGTCTAGGTGTTTGCGCACCGAACGGAACAAACATCCCGGATTTTACCCATGCCCTAAAAAATGGAATTAGCGGTATTGCGTTTCATCAAGAATTATCGAATTTAAAATTTGGATGTCAAATTGCTGGAAAGCCGTCACTTGAGCAAGAACATATAAACAAATACTTTACACCCTTACAATTACGAGGATTAAATGCAAGTGGTATCATCTACGGGGTAATAGCGGGTGTAGATGCATGGAAGGATGCCGGTTTATTCCTGGCACCGAACGAACGACCGGATTGGGATAGTGGAGTCATTTTTGGTACCGGTATTTTGGGCGTAGATAAATTTAGGGAATCCATTCATTTAGTTGATGCCGGAAATACACGTAGATTGGGCAGCACTACTGTGATTCAGACCATGGCCAGCGGTATAAGTGCATATTTGGGCGGAATTTTGGGATGTGGGAATCAGGTTACCACCAATTCTTCTGCCTGCACTACCGGGACAGAAGGCGTATTGATGGCTTATGAGCGCATAGCTTCAGGAAAAGCCTCTAGGATGGTAGCGGGAAGCTGTAGTGATAGTGGTCCTTATGTGTGGGGAGGTTTCGACGCTATGCGGATTCTACCAAGGCAATACAATGACAGACCTTCCGAGGCCAGTAGGCCCATGAGCGCTTCCGCAGCCGGATTTGTTCCCGGGAGCGGGGCAGGGGCCATAGTATTGGAATACTTGGAAAGTGCCCTTGAACGCGGCGCAAAAATATATGCCGAAGTTTTAGGGGGAGCGGTTAATAGTGGCGGACAACGTGGAGACGGAAGTATGACCGCGCCCAATAGCGAAGCGGTAAAACGATGTATCATAGCGGCAGTGGATAATTCGGGTATCCATACATCCGATGTGGATGTTATCAATGGACATTTAACGGCTACGGCGAAAGATACCCTAGAGATACAGAACTGGAGTGACGCATTGGAACGTTCCGGAACCAATTTTCCATATGTCAACTCTTTTAAGGGTATGGTAGGACATTGTTTGGCGGCAGCGGGCAGTATAGAATGCGTGGGTGCCGTATTGCAACTAAAGGAGGGACAGTTGTTCGGAAATATAAACTGCAAGGATCTTCATCCAGAAATCTTAAAAATAACGGATCCGTCTAAAATACCGATGGAAACCATGGTCTACACGCCAAAAATTATAGCAAAGGCCAGTTTTGGTTTTGGCGATGTAAATGCTTGTGTTATTTTTAGCGCATATAATGAACTCGTTTAAACTTTTTAAATTGGCTAAAAAATGCTGATTTTCGCTACAATCCAAAAAGTTTAAACGAGTTCAATGATTAAAATTATTATGACTAAAGAAGAACGTTACCAAAAATTAAAGGACATCATTACCATATATCTTCCCGAGGACGTTTCCGTGGATAACATATCCATAGAAAGCCATTTTATTAACGAGCTGAACATAAATTCGGCCAATCTGGTAGATATTGTGCTCGATGTAGAGGATGCTTTTGATATTATGCTGGAAAATGAGGACATGGATGATATGCAAACAGTGAACGATGCCCTGAACATTATTGATAAAAAACTATCGGATAAAAACTAAAACACAGCAGTAGGCGGTATTCGGTGAACAGTATGCAGTATACAAAGGTCACATACCACTTACTGCAAACGGCTTGCTATATAAAGTTTTCGACTTTGTACGGTTACGAGTGACTAAAGGGTAGGTAGTGCCGCGAAGTTGTAAACTTTGCAGAGCAGTGTAGGGTATCATAGGAAAGTGCGCAGGTTTAAAAGTAAGGGACGAAATTGTAAAAAGTTATTGAATTACTAAGTTATTCGATCTGATATGTCATTTCGATACGATTTTCTATTCGAAAATCACTCAATGACCGTACTTGGATGCCTGAGTGATCGCTTGCGATCGTATCGAAGGCACATGGTCAAATAGGAAATAGTTTCTTGGAAACCGAGAGTGTTGCACTGAACGTATCTTATGGTACATCCAATACTATCTTTACGGTCACTTTGTTATCAGCTCTGTTTTTCTTGATATCGATACCAAAATCAGAAGTATATAGGGTAGTGGTACCTATGAGCTGTTTTCCTTTTTGTTGGAACTGAAAAAGCGTTGTTTTGGAAATGTCCTTTATGGTCAATTTTCCGGTCACCTTTATAATACCCCCATCACTTTTTACTTCCGTACTTTCAAAGGTGATTCTAGGATATTCTTTTTCAACAAAGTATTTTCTGCCCTTTAAGTGCCAGTCCCTAAAGGAAATACCGGTTTTTAGCGTCTCAACGGCTACGGAACCTTTAAATTTGGAATTGGATGGGTTATCTAGATCAATGTATGATTTGGACTCAAACCCTGCGATACTTCCACTAACATCCTTGGAAATAAAAGTAAAGCTTATCCGTCCGTTAGTAAGGAGTGGCTTTTTTTGTGCAACCAAAATTGTGGTAGCTAATGCGAGAAATAAAATAATGGTAAACGACTTCATTGTTATTATTTTGAAGGGGCCAAAGTTAGCTTAAATATATGTATTGACGAAATACATAAAAACGCTATTAAAGATCTAATTTTTAAGTATTTAGTTATTAGATTTTCAATAAAATTTAATACTTTGCAGAAGACACTATAGCATATTACAATGAAATGGAGAACACTTTGGGCGCTTTCGCTTTGCCTTTCAGTTATGTGCTTTGAAAACCTTGTGGCCCAAAAGGAAGTTGCAAAAAGGCCGAAAAACGAAATTGAGGTTAAAAAACGGACACTAATGGAGCTATATGAACCGGATATGGTTTTGTCCGTAGAGGAGCGTATTCAATTGAAACGAAATCGTATGGAAGCCATCCAAAAAGGGAAATCCATCTTGGATACTATGGACATGTCTAATCGTAGAAAAAAGAAGTTATTAAAGGAATTGTATCGGCAGCCTTTTTCCAATCGTTTGGCTAAAGCTATTGCCGGTACCCAATTTCAGGATGATGTAGAATATTGAACATATAAGCTAAACCACTATACTGAAAGTTCACAAGCTTAAAAATAAAGAACGGAATTCCTTTATAAACATAACCAATGTGCAGTATCTAATAAGCAGTGGCAGTAGATCGTGGGGCTTTGCCGTTGGATAACTGACAACCGTAAATCGGAAGCTGGATACTATCTTTCCAAAGACAAGGGAGAAAAGACAAAAGATAAAAGACGAAAAACTGGTAACTGAATATATGTCATTTCGATACGATTTACATAGGTGATTACCCTATGACCCTATTTGGGTGCCTGAGTGATCGTAAAACAATCGTATTGAAGGCACATGGTCAAATAGCAAGTAGTTTTTTCGAAACTAAAAGTCTTTCAATGAAATTGCTTTGTTATAAGTGAAAATTAACCGTGGATTGGAATACATGTAACCATTAATGGATGACCATTAACTTTTAGTAGGATTTCATTTTTTCCTTACGTTTTTTCAGTTGCCTGTCCAGATCATTGACCGACTCCACAATGGAGGCCTCAAAACTAGCATTACTAGCCTCCGCAAAAAGTCTGGGACCCGGAGCACTTAATCTTATGTTACAGCACATTCCCGTATCTGGAGAAGAGGTGTTTTCAGTCTTTAAAAATACATCTGCACGTATTACAAAATGATACTTATTGAACAGTTTTTCCAATTTCTGGGCCGCAAGGATTTCCAATCGGTTACTGGCTTTTACGCCATCGTATTCAAAGTTCACGTTCATGTATAGTAATTTGCTTATAAATTAGAAAAGTGTAGGATAATATCCTAATTGTTTAAGTTAAAGAATATTTCAATTTTAAGAAAAATAAATGTTAAAGTCTGATATTCCGATATTTATGATTGATTCGCTTTTATATTATTCGTAACTTAATGGTCAGCTAAGTTCAACAATATACCCTAAATCCTTCTGAACATGAAAACAACTCATCTAGATAGCACGACTACAAGATATACGGACAGCAATACATGTATTGTTAGAATGGAACGCAACAATAGGGATCTTGCCCAGTTAAGCAAAAAATTAAGTTGCTATACCTGTGAACCTCGGACATATAGCTTATATGAACGAATTGAAGTATTGCGAAACCGATTGGATGCGTTAAAAAACAATAACTCGGAAATTATAAAATCGCTGCGTGGGCATAAACAAATGCTGGAT
>JBATTK010000048.1:0-7404 GCA_049670505.1 Saonia sp. | reverse complement strand
CCCGTTGTGCATTTTGGAGGTTATAAAGCGGAAAAAGCGTCAGTTCGAGTGGTTTTTCGCAACAAAGTGGAGAAAAATTGTATCGAGAATAGCTTTTTTTGATTCAAAACTCTATTCTCGATACACTTCTTCCTCCGGTCGAAGCACTCGAATTGACGAATTTTGAATCTTAAAATCAAAATGCACAACGGGTTATATGGTAATCACTTTGATTTCAGTTGCGCTAGTCGCTTGTTAGGTTTGGTTTAAAGTTGGTTTGATCAAGCGTGGCTGAAATCTAAGTTGATCACATTACAACAAATCCACAAGGATTGTTCGATAATTGTCGGACCGTTTTAAAGAGCTACCAACTGCTTCCCCTACAACCCTATATGCTCTAAAATAACAGGAATTTTGAATCTCTGTGAACCATACCGTAGGAATAGAAACAAGACTGAAAACCTGTAGGAAAGAGCAGGTCATAACCTTTAATTTTTAAACACACGTATTATGAAATCTAAAATTTTTAAAATCGTTTTACCGGCCGTTGTCTTTATACTAGCCATTGCAGCTTCTTTTGCAACCCATGCCCAAAACGGGATGGAAGAGGATAGTATGTTTATGACCGGGTATGTAATGAATGCAGGGGTATCTTCTCTTGCTTGTATTGGAATACCGGAAGTATGTAGTACGGATTTTACAAATCCAATTTGTAGGACATCAGCTTCCTATTTTGTAAATGGTGTATTTATTCCGCCAGGAGAGATAATTTTCAACATTTCATTGGGTACGGTGTGTGTTGATTATCTGTATAGACCATACTAACCGTTTTGCAGAGATTAGGCAAAAGGCATCCATTTTGGGCAAAACACCCCTTCGTCCCAACGCTATCGTCGGGACAGCTCCCCTTGAAAAAAGGGGAGGCCATTTAGTCCTTTCTAAGCAAGTTTTAGTTCTTTGGGACTATATCATCAACCGTTATTTGCTAGTTATATGGTAATTAGGTTGACCTACTAGAGCATGGTAGTGGAAACCGAAATGAATCAGTGTATAAAAGGGGGCACAAAATAATTCTAGGGATTCTCTGCCTGAAGGATGGCATGCAGGCTCAAAGGGACACCTTGTTATCCGATTCGGTCATCTATTTAGTTTCAAATGTCAGTTCGAGTAGTTTCTTTTGACCCTGAACCTTTTAGGGAAAAAGAAATTGTATCGAGAACAGATTGTGGAGGCATAACGCTTCTCGATAAATCCCGACCGACCATTGGGAGCGTCGGGACTCGAAGTGACAACTTACAAGTAAAACAGCTCCTAAAAAAGAGGCCATAAGGAAATTATAAAATCCTTTCCGTATCAATAATCCCTCTCGGACAAGTTTTACTACCTGTAAGATAATTCTTATTCATTTTCTGTGTCCTACTTTTGTATTGTTAATAATCTGCTTATCATGAATACTATAAAATTAAAAGATAATCATAAAAAAATAGTGCTAGAGATTATATGTATGTTGTTTATTATCCTATTTGTATATGCCGCCATGAGCAAACTGTTGGTCTTTGACGAATTTAAGATTCAGATAGGACAGTCCCCGGTCTTAACGGCCTATGCGGATTGGGTAGCCTGGATGATACCGTTTATCGAGATCGTATTCTCCCTGATGTTGGTCATCCCCAAATTGAGGCTGTTGGGTCTCTATGCCTCCTTTACACTTATGGTGATGTTCACCACCTATATCTTTATCGTTTTGAACTTTAGTGATTCCATTCCCTGTTCCTGTGGGGGCGTACTGGAGAAACTGGGCTGGACGGAGCATCTCATTTTTAATATCGCCTTTATCGCCTTGGCCTTTATTGGTATCATGATTATGAGCGATCTTAAAAATTATACTACCGAAAATAAATATGTGACCGCATGAAATGGGCATAGTTAGGAATTTCAATACCAACCGAGACGATTACTGAGCGCACCTGCCTGTAGGCAGACAGGGTCGAAGTATGACCATTGAAAATAAATAGTAACAGATGAAACGAAAAAAAATCTATATCACCCTTTTAATCTGTGCCCTTAGCGGTACGGGGCTGGTTACTATTTTATTCGCCCTTTCGGAGGACAGCCTACACCGCGACAATAGTTTTGTGCGTCGGTTTCCAGGCCATCCCGCCATAAAGGCACATGAACTGGACCTTAAGATTAATTCCTATTATATCGCCGGGGCGGACGAAGGACAAATCTATTTGGGCAACCCTACGGCACCTTTGCACCTCTTGGTGCTGGACACCGCCCTCCGGAAAAAACAGACTGTCCAGTTAAGTTTGGATCGGGATAGTCTTCAGAATCGGTCTATACAGCTAAGGGTTATACCTCCCCATTTCTTTTTGATGGACGGCACCATGCCATTTGTCTTCAGAGGGAATACCACATATTGGAAGGCCCATTCCATGATGAAGGAACCCTTTTATTTTACAATGGCCCAACCTATAGACTCTATAACTCTCGCCATACGGGGAATAAGCAACCGGACCAAGGAAAATGTACTGGGGAAAATAAGCTTGGCGGATACGGCCAAAATCGACCTTTCCCATGAACTCTTGCAAAAACAGGTGGACGGTGTGTTCGATACGGACGGTATTCTGCACTACAATCGTCAGCTGCGTAAACTGGTCTATACCTACTTTTATCGCAACCAGTATATCGTTGCCGATAAGGATCTGCAATTACGCCATTTCGGAAAGACCATAGATACCGTAAGCCGCGCTCAAGTACAGGTGGGCACCATAGCCTCCAAAAACAAAAGTCAACTGTCCGCACCTGCCCTCATGGTTAACAGATACAGTGCTACTTATGGGAACTACCTTTTTGTAAACTCTAAACTAGTGGGGCGCAACGAACCTATGGAAATATGGAAGCAGGCTTCCATTATCGATGTGTACAACCTAGTAGAAAACACATACCAGTTCAGTTTTTATGTCTATAATATAGGGCAGGAGAAACTAAAAAAATTTCAAGTCCTCGATGATAAATTTATAGGCTTGATCGGGAACCATATCGTTGTGTATCAACTCGATGAAGACCGCTTTAAGGAAATGTATACTAACTATACAACGGCTCTGGGCGCCAATATAACTGGTGTCATGCATCGGCCGTGAACAATACTACGTAGTGACAGGGGTAAGACCGAAAACCTGTAAAAAAGAGTAGGTCATTAATTTTTAAATATATGTATTATGAAATCTAAAGTTTTTAAAATCGCTTTACCGGCCTTTGCCTTTATGCTGGCCATCGTAGCTTCTTTTGCCTTTACCCCTACCCAAAATGGTTTGGAAGAGGAGATGTTTATAACCGGGTTTGTCCAGAATGGAAGTGCGATTAGTTGTATTTCGGTACCAGAAATATGCGGAACGAACAGTGCAAACCCAGTTTGTGAGACAACTGAGGATTTCCAAGGCGTACCATTGGGAACTCAAGTTTTTGCAAAGCAAGGTACACTGTGTAACAGTTTGCTGTATAGGCCGTGATAATAGTTTTGTAGAGATTAAGGAAAAGGTGTCCGAACGGACACCTTTTTTTAGTGAAATCCATGTTTTGCAAGTTTGCGTAGTAAAACATGGTGGTTGAACTAATCCCGCTTTTTCAGCGGGATAGTTAGATTTAGCACCCTGATTCTTAGTAGTGAAACCCTCTCGAATTCTTGGGATTACAAGTTTTCTCTGTAAAATTTAATGGCTCACAATATTATTCCCTAGCATGACCCATATGTTCGTTCTTTTACACTTGGATTCTGACAGGATAACTATTATGCCAAAGTGAATACTTTTACTCGGTTCCTTTCCCCTTTTCTTCCGGTTTAAGATAGGCATCAAACCATCTTTTTATCCGCTGGGTAAGATCCATCTGGTTTTTGGGTTTTAAGAAAGAATGGTTTTCTTCCGGATATATCAATAGTTTGCAAGCCTTGTTCAAACGACGAAGGCCCAAATACAGTTCAACGCTTTGGTGCCAGTCCACGTGATAATCCTCCTCTCCAGTCCATAACAACAAAGGGGTGTTAATATTACCCGCATGGTGCAAAGGGGAATTGCGGAAATAGGCGGCCGGGTTTTGATAAAAAGAATTGGTAAAACGGAATTGCCCATCCTCAAAAAAGCTCATTACATCCTTCCCGTAATCACCTTCCAAAGTATGATACCAACTGACTAGATCCGTAACTGCGGCACCAGCCACAGCGGTGGCAAAAAGATCGGTCTGGGTAACGGCAAAGGCGGTTTCATAGCCCCCAAAGGAATGGCCGATTAGCCCGACCCGGTCTTTGTCCACAATCCCTTTAGCCAACACGGCTTTGACACCCGCTTCTATACAGTTTACCGCGGATATGCCCGGATCATTAGGGGTGTACCTGATATCTGGATAAAACACCAGATAGCCTTCCGTCGTATAATTAGCGAGATTCCATCCATCCTGTAAGTATTCTGTTGGATTTACATAACGGTGCAACTCTTTGGATTTAAGTTCATATATGTTTACGATCATGGGGTATTTTTCACGGAGGGTATAGTTTGCAGGATAGAATAATGCCCCTTGAAGGGGTTTCCCATCGGGTCCCGGATAGCGCAATAGTTCCGCTCGGCCCCATTGGAAGTTCTCTTGCTGTGGGTTACTCTTCACTAAGATTTTAGGTTCGGGCATTCCCGGCTCCCAATACAGCAATCTTGGAGAAGTATCAAAAGACTGCTCTTTATAAATATAGGCTTCTTTCTTACCGGCTTTTTTAAGTCCATTGACATGCATATCGGTATAGACTAGTGGCTTAACTTCTTTTCCGGGCTTCCAAAGGGAGTAGCCAGATGCCATATCCTTGCCCAAGGTCTCGAGCATCAGGCCTTCGGACAAATCAAATGTCTCCCTTTCAAATCCAGTAAACCAACGGCGGCGAAAATTCGATCTACGCACGTTTTCGTCGATACGGTAGCGTATTTGGGATTCCCTGCCTTGGGTAAGCCGTCGAGGCACTTTGCCTTTAGGGGAGAGCAGCCACACATCATATTGGTCATAGACCAGCAGTTCACGGTCACCTTGCGTCCAGCCGGCAATCCCATAGGGCGGCGGTACACTTGAGCGGTCATGCTCTACATCATATACCGGTACTTCAACGGCTTGGGTCATATTGGCATGAGTCTTTTTTTCCAGATCATAGGCCCACCAATGTTGGTCCCTGAAATAAGCAATATACCTGCCACCAGGGGAAACCAAGGTAAGGCCAGGCGCACCATTTTGTTGCTTCAAAAACAGCTTATATCGGTCGGTCTCCAAATCGGTAAGGTAAAAATCAATGTCTCCATATTCTTTAAAATGGAGTCCGGATTCCTCGGGATTATAAGATAGCAACTGCTTGCGGTCACCCGTAAGGACCGCAACCGGAAGGCTATCAGTCTCCAAGAACATGACCTTCTCTTTCTTGGGCCACCAAGTGGCCAACTTTGGGCTATATTTCCGATTCCGTAGGCGTTTCTTTTCTGGATAGAGCTGTTTGTCTCTTGTTCCCCAAACCTGAACTTCACTGCCCAAGAAATTGTGCTTGGTCTTTTTCATTTCTTCTAGCTTCTGTACCTTGAAAAAGACAGTGGCCCCATCTTCTGAAACCTTTAAATATGTATCCATTATGTTAGAGTATGGAAATTGGGAAGTATCCGTTGTGGGATCTAAGGTCTGAAGTTTAGCCCTCCCCCGTGTATTGGTATAATGGTATATTTTATGCCTTTTTTGCTTTTGCGGGCCTTCGGGCAGTTCCTGTAAAAAAGCCAGAGCGTTGCCTTGATCGTTCCAGACCATTTTTTTATAGGGGTTTAGGGCATTTTCGGTGATTGTGATGGTTTTTGTAGGGTACTGTTTAAACCTTAGTAGTTTAACCGCTTTTTTTCCTTTGGTGTCCATTATATAGGCTAAGCCATTGGAAGTAGGGTTCAGAAGGAACTCCGTGGCCCCAGTGATCGATTCCTGCTTTCCCCGTTCCAGGTCCATAATCCATAGCTGGGATGCACATAGGGAATCTGTTGCTTTTCCGAGACCGACCAAGTACCGGCCATCCGCCGAAAACTCAAATTTGGTGGTATAGGGAATCCATTGGATGCCATCCTTTTCCAGATTCACCAGTGCCATCCCTTTTTCCGGTACTAAACAACCAAACCAACCACTACTTGGACTAAATTGGCCATACGCCCCAGGAGGAAAACTATAATTAATGTCCTTTTGGGTAGCTCCAATGAAGAGGCTATCCGTCCTATCTATTCGATTCCCGTGCCACAACTTATATGAATACCAATCCCCATTATTGGAGATATTTTCACCATACATTTTGCTCCACAATCTATAATCTTCGGGAGTTAAGGGTCTTTTTTGTTGGGTTAAACTATCACTGTTTTTGTTTTCTGTGGAGGATTGTGCATGGCTTAGGGTGCTCAGGATACAGAAAATGAGACTTGTGATTAAGATTGTTTTTTTCATTTAACTTTATTTGATTATAGGTTCCCGTCTTTACGGTAACAGGACTATTCATTTTTAAAACTGTTCTCGATACATCCTGACGCTCCCTGTGGTCGATTAGGAGACCTGCATACCGCAGGCAGGCTCGAACTGACATTAGGTTTTTTAATTACTATACCGCATTTCCGACTAGACTTAAATTGATGGAATTTACACTTCGCCATTCCCTTCGGCCCCGTCTGCCGATAGGCATGGAATCTGCCTCTCTAGGTCTGTGAGATTCTTCACTCCCTGTACCCTGAGCGAAGTCGAAGGGCCGTTCTGAATGACAAAAAATAACTTCCCGCGTTCGATTTCCAGTTTCTAACCTGTCTAAACCCCAGCCCATTATATATTGCATTATAATCTTGTTCAGTCCAGTGCTACTTGAAACTCGATTTTTGCTGGATTCAGACATCGTTTTTTCGTACAGGCCATAAAAATGACCTTTCCTTTTATGGTTTCCGGTCGTATATAGCTTTGTACAGGAAGTACAAAGCTTACTACCGAGGTACTATACCTTGTATACACCTTCAATTTTGTATCATATTCTTCTTTGAATATTCCTATTTCTTCGGGTTCGCCCAATAAACGTACAGCGGCACTTTCCTCGAATTCCACCTGAGTGGGCAAGGGACCTTCCGTTTCCGATTGCCGGGAATACAGCCGCCAAGGGTAATCTATATAGGCGGTGGCGTTGACCCTATAAATATCCCCATCTATCTTTTCCGCCGTGAATTTCCATTGTATCGGGCCGGCTTTTATGGACCGCCCCCCTATGGATTGTAAGAATGCTGTTACTGATTTTCGCATGCTTTTGGTTTTGTGGCTCGATTGATATTTTCTATGGTCGTGGTTCGCGTTTTCAATTTTCGATTGCCCTCCGTCCTGACGGTACCGTCAGGACAC
>JBATTK010000047.1:0-16269 GCA_049670505.1 Saonia sp. | reverse complement strand
GGCCCCGCACATGCTATACCTTTTGGAGACTGAATCCACAACAATTGCATGCTCCTCCAATTCTGGTGCCTGTAAAATGGAATAATGTTGTTTTCCATCATAGGTAAATTCCCTATAAACTTCATCGGCCACCAAGAAAAGGTTATATTTCCGGACCATTTTGGCCAATTTTTGTATTTCTTCCTTGCTGTATAGATAACCTGTAGGATTTCCAGGATTACAGATCAATATGGCCTTTGTCCTTGGGGAGATCAGTTTTTCGAACTCTTCTATAGGGGGCAGCGCAAAATTATCTTCTATACGTGAAATTACCGGAACCACTTTTATACCGGAAGATGTGGCAAAACCGTTATAGTTGGCATAAAAGGGCTCGGGGATAATGATTTCATCATCGGCATCGGCTATGCTCCCCATAACAAAGGATAATGCTTCCGATCCTCCTGTGGTGACAATAATATCGGCCGCCGATACCGTAATATGGTTTTTGGCGTAGTAGTGGGTCAATTTTTGTCGATACGTTTCGGAACCCTCGGTTTTGCTATAGGCCAATACCTCCAGCGTATTGTTTTTTACGGCATCCAAGGCAACCTTGGGGGTCTTGATGTCCGGTTGACCAATATTTAGGTGTATAACGCTAACCCCATTACTTTTTGCTTGTTCCGCATAGGGAACCAATTTTCGAATGGGCGATTCGGGCATCAACTGTCCCTTCTTTGATATGGATGGCATGCAATACGTATTTTCAACAAAAATGAGAAATCATAATGGACAAAACAATAGTCCTACGCTTTTAATTTGATTCATTAATATATGTTAAATTATGGTAAACCAATGTATATATTGTTTATCTTTAAAAGAGATAATTGCTTAAAAACAAGTCAATTGCGTATTAAAATCAAACATATCGCCTTAGTTTTACTGTTCTTTCCCCTTTTTGGAACGGCGCAAAGTTATGACTTGCCGGAGGGAAAGAAATTTGAAAAAGTGAAATTTAAGTTGATCAACAACCTGATCATCATTCCCATGGAAGTAAATGGAGCAAAGCTTTCCTTTATACTTGATTCGGGGGTCAGTAAACCTATTCTTTTTAATTTATTGGATCAGGATTCCATTCAAATAAACAAGGTTTCCGAGATTACCATCAAAGGTTTGGGGGAAGGTGAGCCCATAAAGGCGCTCAGCTCGGAAGAGAATTTTTTTAAAATGGGCAGCATTAGGAACCATAATCAGCTGCTGTATGTGGTGTTGGACAAAGACTTGAATTTTTCCCCTTCCCTGGGAATTCCGATCCACGGAATTATAGGGTATGATCTTTTTAGGGATTTTGTAGTGGATATCAACTATATGACAAGGACAATCAAATTCCATGACCCTGATCTTTATGATTATAAGCCGAATACTAAAAGGACCGAAACCTTTCCCATGTCGGTTGTAAAAAACAGGGCCTATATTGATGGCAAAGTTTTGTTTCAGGATAAAAATGACGTTCCCGTAAGGTTGTTGGTCGACACGGGTAGTAGTGATGCCATTTGGTTGTTCAAAGATGAGGAAAAGGGTATTGGGATACCGGAGAAAAACTATGAGGATTTTTTAGGAAAAGGATTGAACGGGGATATCTTTGGAAGACGTACCAAGGTAAATAGTATTAAAATTGGGGGTTTTGCTTTGCATAATGCAAAAACGGCCTTTCCGAATATGCAATCGTTTAATTCCATTAAAAACCTTGGAAATAGGAACGGAAGTGTAGGTGGGGAAGTTCTAAAACGGTTCAATATTATTTTTGATTACCCCAACCATAAAATCACCTTAAAGAAGAACGGGAATTTTAATGCCCGTTTTCAATATAATCTTAGTGGTATTGATTTACAACATAACGGAGTGCGATATATTTCGGAAAGTATTGCGAGCCCCAATGGTGTGGTCAGGAATAAAAGTAATAAATCCTTTGGAACGGTCCAGATATTGGTGGCGAATAGGACAAGGCTAAGTTTGGTGCCCGAAATCGTGGTTTCCGGTATACGGGCGGGTAGCCCGGCAGAATTGGCCGGTTTACAAAAAGGTGACGTAATTTTGGCGGTAAATGGCAAGCGTATCTACAATTATAAGCTCCAAGAGGTTTTACGGATGCTGAACGATAAGGAAGGTAAACGAATACGGGTTTTGATCGAACGGTATAATAAAGATCTGCTTTTTACCTTTGTGCTGAAAAAACTTTTCTAAAAGCTCATTTAAACTTTTTCCTGCTAGCAGGCGGGTCATACTTTAGTGGTGTGCCTTTTTAGCCTTTGTCCAACAGGATGATGTTAAGAAAAAATCTTTTTTAGGGCACTAAGGCGCAAATTCTAGGGTTCAATAAAAATTTAAATGCCTTCTAATAAAAAAACCTCCGACGGTATCCGTCGGAGGTTTTCTCTATCTATAATCCAAATATGTTTTACTTTGTTCCTTCCGCCTTTACCTCACCTTTTATTTTTAAAACTTTGGTAGGTGTGTCCGCATTGGAAATAACGGTTATGGCCTTTCTTATGGGACCAACCCTTTTGGTATCGTATTTTACCTGTATTTCACCAGTGCTTCCCGGTAAAATAGGGTCCTCTGGTTTTTTAGGAATCGTACATCCGCAGCTAGAGCTCACTTTGCTTATAATTAATGGGGCATTACCCGTATTGGTAAATTCGAATACGCGCACACCGTCACTGCCTTTTGCAATTTCACCATAATCTACGGTTTCATTTTTGAATTCAATTTTTGCAGTCTTATCCTGGGCTTTAACACTGAAAGCAAGTAGACCTACAAATAATAATAATATTACTTTTTTCATCATTTCTAGTTTTGGGTGAATTTCAAATGTAAATGTTTTTAATGAACCTCCAAAATTCTTTTGTTATGTGATAACGTTACTTATTTTTGTTTCGTATTTAAATTTGGGTAAAAAAACCCATTAGTTATTGACTTTTAACATATATTCGGCTACACTATCGTGTCACCGTCATAACTTACCAAAAACTGTTCCAAAAATATGGATATCTCATCAAAATATGAACCTCAAAAGGTAGAAGATCATTGGTATGACTACTGGTTGAAGCACAATTATTTTCACTCGGTCCCCGATGAAAGGGAACCCTATACCATTGTAATTCCTCCTCCAAACGTTACAGGGGTCTTACACATGGGACATATGCTCAATAATACCATACAAGATGTTTTGATCCGTAGGGCCCGCCTTATGGGCAAGAATGCCTGCTGGGTTCCGGGTATGGATCATGCTTCAATTGCTACAGAAGCCAAGGTAGTCGTTAAATTAAAGGAAGAAGGTATTTCTAAATCTGATATTTCCAGGGAGGAATTTCTAAAGCATGCCTGGGACTGGACCGATACCTTTGGTGGGGTAATTTTGGATCAATTGAAAAAATTGGGCTGTTCCTGTGATTGGGAGCGTACCGCCTTTACCATGGATGACAATATGTCTGCCTCCGTAATCAAGGTTTTTGTGGATTTATTCAATAAAGGGCTCATATACCGGGGATATCGGATGGTAAATTGGGATCCGGAAGCTAAAACTACCTTATCGGACGAAGAGGTAATTTATGAGGAAAAACAAGGCATGTTATATTATTTGGCCTATACAATTGAGGAAAGCGGGGAAACGATAACCATTGCTACCACAAGGCCAGAGACTATTTTGGGCGATACCGCTATCTGCATTAATCCCAATGATGAACGCTATCGGCATTTAAAGGGCAAAAAGGCCATTGTACCTATTTGTAATAGGGTAATTCCCATTATTGAGGATGACTATGTAGATATGGAATTCGGTACCGGTTGTCTAAAAGTGACCCCTGCACACGATATTAATGATAAAGCGCTCGGCGATAAGCATCATCTGGAAACCATAGATATCTTTAACGATGATGCCTCATTGAACAGTTTTGGGCTTCACTATGAAGGCAAGGACAGATTTGTAGTCCGCAAGGAAATCACCAAAGAACTGAAGGAGCTTGGTTTTTTAATAAAAACAGAACAATATATCAACAAAGTGGGTACTTCAGAACGTACCAAGGCGGTGATAGAACCCCGGTTGTCCGATCAGTGGTTCCTGCGTATGGAGAAGTTGTCAAAACCTGCCTTAAAATCGGTTTTGGAGACCCATGAGATACAACTTTTCCCCAAAAAGTTCGAAAATACCTATCGACATTGGATGGAAAACATCCGCGACTGGAACGTTTCCCGACAACTGTGGTGGGGGCAGCAAATCCCGGCCTATTATTATGGAGATGGTGAGGACGAGTTTGTAGTTGAGGAGAGCATGGAAGCGGCCTTGGAGAAAGCTAAGGAGAAGTCCGGTAATATCAATTTGTCCGTCTCCGATTTAAAACAGGATGAGGATGCATTGGATACTTGGTTCTCCTCTTGGTTATGGCCAATAAGCGTTTTTAACGGTATTCTGGAACCCGATAATAAAGAAGTTAAGTACTATTATCCTACCAACGATCTCATAACGGGGCCGGATATTCTGTTTTTCTGGGTAGCCCGAATGATTATTGCCGGATATGAATATAGGGAAGAGCGACCTTTTGAAAATGTATACCTCACCGGTTTGGTACGGGATAAACAAGGTCGCAAAATGTCCAAATCCTTAGGGAATTCCCCGGACGCTTTAAAATTGATAGCGGAATATGGTGCGGATGGCGTTCGTGTAGGTTTGCTATTAAGTTCTGCAGCCGGAAACGATTTGATGTTCGATGAGGATTTATGTCAACAAGGGAAGAATTTTGCCAATAAAATATGGAACGGCTTCCGATTGCTTAAAGGGTGGGTCGTAGCGGATTTGCCACAACCCGAAGCGTCTAAAATTGGAATTGCCTGGTATGCTTCCAAATTTAATCAAACCTTGGCGGAAATTGAGGACCATTTTAGCAAATACCGTATTTCCGATGCCTTGATGGCTATTTATAAATTGGTATGGGACGATTATAGCTCATGGTTATTGGAAATTATAAAACCCGCTTACCAGCAACCGATCGATAGAACCACGTTCGATACGGTTATACAGCTATTTGAACAAAACCTAAAACTGTTACATCCCTTTATGCCGTTCTTAACGGAAGAAGTGTGGCAACATATTGTACAGCGGACACCTGAGCAGGCTTTAGTGGTTGCCAAATGGCCGAAGCTCGGAAAAACGGATATGAATTTGATCCAAGGATTTGACTTTGCCTCCGAGGTGATTTCCGGCATTAGAACTATCCGTAAGGAAAAGAACATTCCTATGAAGGAGACCTTGGAACTTTCGGTTCTCAATGCGGAAAAGATTTCTTCGGATTGGGATGTGGTTATCTCCAAGCTGACCAACACCACAAAAATTTCCTATGTAGATAAGACCGTGGACGGTGCACTATCCTTCAGGGTAAAGAGCAATGAATATTTCATTCCTATAAGTGGTGCCGTTGACGTAGAGGCAGAAATACAAAAAATACAGGAAGAATTGAACTATACCAAAGGCTTTTTGCTGTCAGTACAAAAAAAACTCTCCAACGAACGGTTTGTAAACAATGCTCCGGAACAAGTAGTGGACATAGAAAAAAAGAAAGCTGCCGATGCCGAGGCGAAGATAGAGACCTTGGAAAAGAGCTTGGCAAGTTTGGGTTAGGGAATAGGAACAGGCACATTGAAAATATGCGGTGATACTAATTTATTGTATGAGCGTTACTGTGATACCTATATAACCAGCTAGGAGTACTATTAGGGAAAAATGATAAGTAAGAACGTAGAAGTAAGACTACTGACCAAAAAGGATTTAAATTCCTTCAAGGAGCTTATTATGTTATTTTATGAGGTATTTGAGCATGAAAATAAAGCTATTCCGTCGGACCTATACTTGGAACGGCTTTTAAAACGTACGGACTTCGTAGTCTATGTAGTGAACCTAAACAGCAAATTAGTTGGAGGGTTAACAGCATATGTATTAGATGGATATTATACCGAACAATCCGAATTTTTTATATACGATATAGCCATAAAACCCCATTATCAAGGAAATGGATTAGGCAGTAAATTGCTTTCAACACTTAAGAACCAAGCCGAAAGAAGTGGAATAAAAGAAATATTCGTTGCAGCTCATGAAGAAGATGTGCAAGCTGTAAACTTTTATCGTTCAACAGGAGGAGAAGCTGAAAAAGTTATCCACTTCAATTACAGGATTTAAAATTGGCATAAATCCGCTAGTTGGTCATTTCCCGGCAAAAAAATAAGTATCAAATTGAAAATCCAGAACAGCACCCTGCAGGATATAGACGAAATATTTAGGTTGTATCGTATTGCAACCGATTTCCAAAGGATATCCTTTCCCCAAAATGTATGGCCCGAGTTTGATCGTGATCTTATTGAAACGGAAATCCATGAGCATAGACAATGGAAGCTGATGATTAACGATACCATTGCCTGCATATGGGCCATAACCTTTTATGACCCACAAATATGGCAAGAACGCAACAAAGATCCGTCTATTTATATGCATAGAATCGCGACCAATCCGGATTTTAGGGGACAAAAATTTGTTTCTGAAATCGTGGAATGGGCCAAGGGGTATGCCATTTCCAGGAATAAATCATTTATCCGAATGGATACTTGCGGGGATAATAAAAAATTGATTGCACACTATGAAAGCAGCGGGTTCAATTTTTTAGGCATGTCAAAACTGAAAAATACAGAGGGACTTCCAAGTCATTACGAAAATGCGGATGTATGCCTGTTTGAGATAGAACTAAACAAATAAATCTATAAATTTATACGTGATTAAAACATTTCTATAGGTATGGAGACCTACGCTACGGCACTTTTATACGCCATCCCCTTTTTTATACTGCTCTTGGCCGTAGAGATTTTGTACGGTTATTTTGCAAAAAACCAGAAACATAAAGTTATGGATACGGTGAGCAGCATAAGTTCCGGACTCACCAATATTGTTAAGGATTCCCTAGGTCTGGGATTGATCATCGTTTCCTATCCATTTTTATTGGAACATTTGGCACTAATGGAAATTAAGGCTACTTGGGTAGTTTGGTCGGTAGCCTTCATCGTGATAGACTTTGCAGGGTATTGGAACCATAGATTAAGTCATCATATCAATTTCTTTTGGAACCAACATGTCATCCACCACAGTAGTGAGGAATTTAATTTGGCCTGTGCTTTACGGCAGTCCATTTCCAATCTTATCGGGTATTTCTCGTTATTGTTGTTACCGGCAGCCTTGTTAGGTGTTCCAAGTGAAGTCATTGCTATTTTGGCACCGATACATTTATTTGCCCAGTTTTGGTACCATACCCAACATATCGGTAAAATGGGCTGGTTGGAATATGTTATCGTTACCCCGTCCCAACACCGGGTACACCACGCCATAAATCCGGAGTATATAGACAAGAACTTGGGACAAATCTTATGTCTTTGGGATCGCTGGTTCGGTACTTTTCAAGAAGAATTGCCAGAGGTGCCTCCACAGTACGGTGTGCTAAAACCTGCCGCTACTTGGAACCCCGTATTGATTAATTTTCAACATATTTGGCGAATTTTCAAGGATGCATGGCGCACTGGGAGCTACTGGGATAAATTACGGATCTGGTTTATGCCTACAGGGTGGAGGCCGTCCGATGTAAAAAAAAGGTATCCGGTTCCTATAATAGAAGATGTCTATGGATTTGAGCGCTATAGCACATCTGCATCCATAAGATTAAAAGGTTATGTTATTTTTCAAATGTTGATTACGTTGACCTTAATGCTTTTTATGTTCTATAATTACCGCGAGATAGGCTTTAATGGACTACTGTTGTTCGGTACTTTCTTATTTGTAGGGATTTATGGCTATACCACACTTATGGACAGGGATACTTATGCCGTTTGGATAGAGGGGGGACGTGGATTGCTGGGTACTGTTATGGTTATTATCACCGGCGATTGGTTTGGCCTTGATGCCTACTTGCCCTGGGGCAGTGTTTTGATGGCCCTCTATTTTATAATTACCATTATAGGGGGATTTTACTTTACTTTTCTGGAAAAGGGCTCCATCCCTATGGACGTGACAGTTTAGTAAGGCTTATGGAGGGTAGGAGAAAAGGATTACTTCTTGTCCCTAACTTCCTTTTTTACCAAATCTATATAGTTTTGCATGGCCTCTTCCCGGCTTACATTTTGGGCCTGTATCAAGGCATTTGCCTTAAAGGCATTAATCAATGGGGTCCTGCTTCCAGGGTCTCTATAGTTCTTGTTGGCTATTTTGTAATAGGCATACAGTTTTAAAAGAAGGTCTGCCGGAAACGGTTCTTTATAACTGTTTACAAACGCTACGGCATCATGAAAATCCTTATGTAATTTTTCATTCTTCATCCTTTTCCACTAAAGTGGCAATGCAGGTCTTGGCACCTATTGCTTTCTGGTTCAATTTTACCGTTATGGCACAATCTAAAGGTAAGAACAAATCTACCCTTGAACCAAATTTAATAAATCCGGCATCATCCCCTTGTTGCACGCTTTCCCCAACTTCTGCATAGTTAACTATACGTCTGGCCATGGCCCCGGCAATTTGACGATAGAGTATATCCCCAAATTTTGGTGTATTTATAACCACTGTGGTCCTTTCGTTCTCCTCACTGGATTTGGGAAGCCAAGCTGCCAGATATTTACCAGGATGATATTTTGAGTATTTAATGGAACCGCTTGCCGCATATCTGGTAACATGCACATCAATGGGCGACATAAATATAGAAACCTGTATTCGCAGGTCCTTAAAATATTCATTTTCCTCTACCTCTTCTATGACTACTACCTTGCCATCTACAGGGGCCAGGATATCATCAAAATTTTTCACTACTTTCCGTTTCGGATTTCTAAAAAACTGGAGAATCAATATCAAAATAACAATCGAAGTAATTTGAAGGCCGATTTTTAACCAGGGAGCGGCGATGTAAAATTGTGCCAAAAGGACTATGGCGCATACAAGGAAAAAGGTAGTCAATATAATTTTTTGACCCTCTTTATGAAACATATGAAAAAATATTTAAGGTTAAATAGGCAAATGGTGCCGCAAATACCAAACTATCCAATCTGTCCAACATACCGCCATGGCCGGGCAATATGGCCCCACTGTCCTTAACGCCCGCCACTCTCTTGAATTTGGATTCCAACAAATCTCCCAAACTACCGGTTATAACAATTACCCCGGCCAGTATCATCCACTGCACCAACGAAATTTTGGTCTCATACTTTGCCATAAAAAAGGCGGCGAGCATAGCAAAAACAAACCCTCCAATGGTGCCTTCCCATGTTTTTTTTGGGGAAATGGCGGGGTATAATTTTGTCCTACCGATACTTTTGCCAACAAGGTAGGCAAACGAGTCATTTACCCATATTAAAATAAAGATTCCCATAATTAGGAACTTGGCAAACTCATTGTCCTTATAGGGAATCATAGTAAGGAATATACAACCTCCACCTATATAAAATAAACCAATGATGAATTTTTGAAACTTGTTGAACACTTTTTTCCTTTTTGAGAACAGATAAAACAACAAGGTAAAATTAACGGTTATGGTCAGGAACATCAAAATATTGATGATTACTTTATCATTAATTAAATAAATATAGCCCCACCACAAAGTCAAGTATGCAATAAAAATGTGATAGCCCCTGAGCACAACGATTCTTTTATATTCATATAGACAGGCCAAACCGAAAACCATGAATAAGAAGTCAAAGGCATCTGAATTTAAAAAAACTGCGGATAGGAGCAAAACAACATATACTGCCCCTGTAAGTAAGCGCCTTAAAATTTCTTTCATATTAAAGGTCTTCCAGAAGTAAAAGATATAAATTTTTTGAGCTACTTCCGTAAGAGAGGAAATCTTTATCGTTTTCCGTGGTCGCTTGAAAATGCTTTATGGTAGTAATATTATCCGGTATGCTATTCTTGTATTTTTTCTTGATACTTTTTAAGCCTTCTCCAATAGAGTCCACCAATTGGCTGGTTGTGGCATAAACGATTAGATTATAGGGCAGTTCATTAAGCTTTTTTTCATGGAGTTGATTGGAGCAGACCAGAATGGAACCATTTTGGGCCACAAGATGTTCGCAGGTGGTGAAGAAAACCTCGCTTTGTTTGGCCTTGTCGGTAAAAGCTATGTTTTCCTTGGAAAACTTTTGTTCCAATCTGGTATCCATTGAGAAGAAAGGGAGTTTCTGCCAATGGTTCTCTTCAATAATGCTTTTTAGGGTATTTGAAATCTCCCTGTTTGAATCACAGTACAGAAATTTACCTCCGTTTTTTTTGAAGTTGATCGTGAACTTTTCATCTATGGGGATGTTGAGGTCGGGCATATGAACCCCCCTGGTTTCCGTTGTTCCTTTGGAAACTTTTTTCTTACCTCCTCCAAATAGTTTATCAAATAGCCCCATTGATATATACTAACTTATTCAATATAAAAGAACAACGTATAATACCCTTATTTATTTTCCTCCCCCATTTCTTCAGTAGGAGCTTCCTTTACTTTGGCTTCTTGTGCTTCACGTTCTTCTTCTGCCCTGTCCTTGGCAAAAGGTCTTTTTCCGAAGATTTTTTCCAAATCGTCCTTAAAGATGACTTCTTTTTCTAGTAAGCGCTCCGCTAATACGGTAAGTTTATCTTTATTCTTGGCCAATAGATCTACTGCCCTTTTATACTGCTCCTCTATTAATTTGGAGATTTCCGTATCAATTTTTTGAGCCGTTTCCTCGCTGTATGGTTTGGAGAATCCATAATCGGTTTGACCGGAGGAATCGTAATATGTAAGATTACCTATTTCGTCATTTAATCCATAGACTGTTACCATGGCCCTTGCCTGCTTGGTAACTTTCTCCAAATCACTTAAAGCTCCTGTGGAAATCTGATCGAAAATCACTTTTTCCGCTGCCCTACCACCTAGGGTGGCGCACATTTCGTCTTTCATCTGTTCCGGACGGACAATTAATCGTTCTTCCGGTAAATACCAAGCTGCGCCCAAAGATTGCCCCCTGGGAACAATGGTAACTTTTACTAGAGGGGCGGCATGCTCCAACATCCAACTTACCGTAGCGTGTCCTGCTTCATGAAAGGCAATAGTTTTTTTCTCTCCCGGTGTAATTATTTTATTCTTTTTCTCCAATCCTCCTACGATCCTATCAACGGCATCGAGGAAATCTTGCTTGGTAACCGCTTTTTTCTCTTTGCGCGCGGCTATCAATGCAGCTTCATTACAAACATTGGCAATATCGGCGCCCGAGAATCCCGGGGTTTGCCTTGCAAGAAAATCCAAATCTAATGTCTCCGCTGTTTTTATGGGTCTTAAGTGGACCTCAAAGATTTCTTTACGTTCCCGAATATCAGGTAAATCCACATAGATTTGCCTATCGAACCTTCCTGCCCTCATCAATGCTTTGTCCAATACATCGGCGCGGTTGGTCGCGGCCAATACAATTACGTTGGTATTGGTGCCAAAACCATCCATTTCCGTCAACAATTGATTTAGGGTGTTTTCCCTTTCATCATTGGAGCCTGTAAAGTTGTTCTTGCCTCTTGCCCTACCAATAGCATCAATTTCATCAATAAAAATAATCGCAGGCGATTTGTCCTTGGCCTGTTTAAACAAATCCCGCACCCTGGAAGCACCGACTCCAACGAACATTTCTACAAAATCCGAACCCGATAGTGAGAAGAAAGGTACTTTGGCCTCACCGGCCACTGCTTTGGCCAAAAGGGTTTTTCCTGTTCCAGGAGGGCCTACCAAGAGGGCCCCTTTGGGAATTTTTCCTCCCAGGGAGGTATATTTATCGGGGTTTTTAAGGAACTCAACAATTTCTTCCACCTCTTCCTTTGCACCTTCCAGACCGGCAACATCCTTAAAGGAGGTTCTGGTATCGGTTTTTTCGTCAAAAAGTTTTGCCTTGGACTTGCCAATATTAAAGATTTGACCGCCCGCGCCGCCTCCGCCTCCGCCAGACATTCTACGCATTAAGTAAATCCATATGCCTATAATAAGTACAAATGGTAAGATACTGAGCAACAGGTTACCAATAACATCCGACTCCGTATCGTAATCTACAATGGTGTCCAGATTGTTTTCTTTTTTCAGGTTTTTTATTTCGTTCTCAAAATTTTGAAGATCCCCATAATCCAATATATATTGAGGTGTCATCCCCGGTGAAAGCGCAAATGGTTTATCGGAAACTTCCTTGTGAACATCTTTTTGTAAGGCCTCATCGGTCAAGAAAACCTTGGCTTGACGGGTGTTGGTAATAATCAATATTTTATCGATATCGCCATTTCTTAAATATTCCTGAAGTTCGGAAGTGGTGGTTTTTTTAGTATTGGAAAAACTATCGCTCCCAAAAAATTGAAATCCTATGAGCAATATTGCGATTAATCCATATATCCACCATGAACTGAACCTAGGTTTTTTTGGACTGGTATTATTATTTTCTTTTGCCATTATTTTTTACTGATTAAAACTACTTTCTACCATGGTAACCTTGGCATCTCCCCAAAGGCCTTCAATATCATAAAATTCCCTAACATGCTTTTGAAAGACATGAACCACTACATTGACATAATCCATCAATACCCATTCGGCGTTTTCCGAGCCTTCAATATGCCAGGGTTTGTCTTTGATTGATTTACTTACGGTTTTTTGGATCGAACCGACTATTGCATTTACATGCGTATTGGAAGTACCATTGCAAATAATAAAGTAGTCACAAACGGTGTTTTCTATTTCCCGAAGATCTAGTAAATTAATGTCATTTCCTTTAACTTCTTCTATTCCATGTAAAATTAAGGTAATTAACTCATCTGCGCTAGCTTTCCTTTTCTGCATTCAAAAGTTTTAGTTTCTGCAAAGTTATTATTTTTTTGTTTTCTTAGCTATTGTTTTTAACATAACATTGTACAACCATACATAGGTCTACACATGCAAATAATCAAACTTGATGCCACGGAGTCTACAAATTTATACTTAAAAAAATTGATGCTTTCCACGGCATTGAAAGATTGCACCGTTGTAGTGGCGAAAGCGCAATTGAATGGAAGGGGACAGCGGGGGACAAAATGGGATTCCGAAACTGGTAAAAACCTTACTTTTAGTGTTTTAAAGAGGTTTGACTCTTTGGATGTCGGTAATCGGTTCTTCTTGAATATTTGTGTTTCCCTCGCCATTTATGATAGTTTAAAACAGTTGCAAATACCCGATATTAGTGTTAAATGGCCTAACGACATTCTGTCAGGTCATTCGAAGATATGTGGTATTTTGATCGAAAACATACTTTCCGGAAAAAATATTCAAGCATCGATTATAGGTATCGGATTAAATGTAAATCAGCTAAAGTTTACCGATTTGCCCAAGGTTTCTTCCCTAAAATTGCTATTGGGGCGAACTTTGAACTTAGACGAGTTGCTTTTATCCATTATCGATAATTTAAAAAAGTATTCCTCGACCTTTGATCAAAAATCAAGAAAACACCTTACGGATTCATATGAAAAATTACTCTTCAGAAGGGACAAACCCTCAACGTTCAAAAATTTAAAAAACGAAATGTTCATGGGCCTTATACGTGGTATTTCGGCAGATGGAAAACTCGTGGTATCCCTAGAGGACAATACCAGACACGAATTTGATTTGAAAGAAATAAAGCTTTTGTATTAAACCTTTCCTAGGTTTTCCGATAGCGTCTCCATAAAATTGGTGATAGGCGTTTTTATCATCATTGCCATCATAGCATTGAATTCGCCTTCAAAACTTAAGGTTACTTCGCTTTCTGTTGCTCCCAAAGATTCAATATGGGCTGTTAAAGTAAAGGGTAATTTGTCACTGGCAGCTCCTAAAACAATTTTATTATGTGGGTGTTGCTCTTTGCGCTGCAGCACTATTTCCGGCATTCCCTTGAGTGCAAAAAGAAATCTGTCCTCATTTAGAACTTCGAATTTACTTATATTCTCCGGCATTAAACTTTCAAAGTTTTTAAGGTCCGTAAGAAATTCAAAAATTTCGGTATTGCTTTTGGATATTGTTTTTTTCGGGGTTTCTATATACATATGCTTAAATTTGCCATTCAGAGGGATTACTTTTCCACTCCAACAGTGTTTTTAATTGTTCTTCTTTTATATACTGCGTGTTAGATGCCTGCTGTACCAGATGATCATAATCGCTTAAAGTATGGAGTTCAATATTTTTTTGCTTGAAGTTTTCAGTGGCTATATCAAAACCATATGAAAAAATAGCTACCATTCCCTTGATTTTTGCCCCACTATCCTTTAATGCTTCCACAGCATTTAGACTACTTTTCCCTGTGCTGATCAAATCTTCTATGACCACTACGTTTTGATCGGGCTCCAGAACACCTTCAATCTGGTTTTGTCTTCCGTGCGATTTTGGTTCCGGTCTTACATATATGAAAGGAAGTCCCAACTGTTCGGCAACCAGCATACCTATACCTATTGCCCCGGTAGCTACACCGGCAATGA
Source organism: Saonia sp. (assembly GCA_049670505.1). Lineage (GTDB taxonomy): Bacteria > Bacteroidota > Bacteroidia > Flavobacteriales > Flavobacteriaceae > JBATTK01. Next base: position 1,751 of record JBATTK010000047.1, on the reverse strand, counting down.
CATCGGGTTTGCCATATAACGCCTCTACCTGTTTGGCCATTTCCTCCCGGACGTAATTTCTTATGATGGGGTAGGATAGAATAATTCTGTTGTCACAATAAATTGGGGATTTCCATCCAGAGGCCCATGTAAAAGGATTTTCTGGTTTCAACTTAATTGCATTTATTTGCAGTAGAAGTTCTGCTGTTTTTTTAGCGGTGTCTTTGTCTAAAACCATGACGCAAATGTATAAAGTTTTTGTTAATGAAGCCCCTCTCGTTTTAACAAATAAAATATCGGAGACCGCAAATGGAAAATATTTTTTATTGAACGGCGAATCTATTAACGATGCCATTGATGCTTTAGCAAAAAAGAAACTTTCCGAGGCTTATATCTACCACCCCAATCATGAGGAGATCCTAAAAAAATTCACTAAAAAAATACCTTTGGAAATTGCTGCCGGTGGGGTAGTGACCAACAAAGAGGGTAAAGTACTCTTTATCTATAGAAAAGACAAATGGGACTTGCCCAAAGGAAAACTGGAGAAAGGGGAAACTATTAAAGAAGCTGCTTTAAGAGAGGTAGAGGAGGAAACCGGTGTTAAGGGACTTAAAATCGAAAACTTCTTAAGGACTACATATCATGTTTTTAAAAGAAATGGAACGTACAAACTAAAGGAAGTGCATTGGTTTGCCATGAGGACCTCTTATAAGGGGGAATTAATAGGACAAAAAAGCGAGGGCATAGAGAAAGTAAAATGGAAAGGGCCAAAAAAAATTAAGAAAGCCTTGGCCAACTCTTATACCAATATTAAAACACTATTCGAGGATTGATTCTATTAGGTATGGAAATGTTACATACCATCTAATGGAATACGATATACCGGATATTGCATATGGGAAGGCTCGTAATGTTCGGACCTTTTAAAAATCCAATCCAATTGCACATACCAGTTGGCGGCAAATTCCTTGTCCGTTCCTTTCTTGAATAAAAATTGTTCTCGTAACGCTTCATCTTCTTTTAATAATTCCAAGGCTTTGTCCTCAAAAACATAAGGTGAAAAATCTTCTTTTCGTTCTAGGATGGTATCGAAAAAATTCCAATTAAAAAATGAATCCATAGCTTCGGGTTCCATAGTTTCCAGAAGATATCTAATACCGGGTTGATCCGTTTGTACCATATAATCGCCTTCAAGGAAAGCTACCTTGTCCATAACTTTTGAAACTTGGGTATCATAATGGGGATAGTGGCCCTCATATACGTTTTGCGCTGTTTTGTAATTTTCTATCGTATAACTTTCGACCGATAGTATAGTGTCCTTTTCCAAAGTACTATATTCAATACCGTTTAACTCTAAAAGATCAATTATTTTGGACCATCCTTTTTTTATGACATAGGCTTTCGGAATTTTCACGGAGTGGGTAGCTACATAATGATTTTTATAGGGCACTTTTTTAGTAAATGGCCTACTTCTGTCATATGCCAGTCTAGGAAATCCCGTAACCTCGCTTTTGAGTGTATCCGCCTCATATCCTTTAAAATTGAGGAGCGAAACTTTAGTGGTGTCTACGACCCACTGTAAGGGATAGGTTTTCCAATTTATGTGATTGGCGGCGGCCTTTTTCCGAAGTGCCTTTATCTTTTTGGTGTCGTTCTCCGCAATATCTATTATTCCGGTCATAACTTGGTAGGTGCCCACCACTCTTCTCTTATAGGGCTTTAACATATGGGTCTCTACCATAAGTCCCAAGGTATTCCATAACGTAGTATAC
>JBATTK010000046.1:0-16230 GCA_049670505.1 Saonia sp. | reverse complement strand
AGTGTATCGAGAATAGAGTTTTGAATCAAAAAAAGCTATTCTCGATACAATTTTTCTCCACTTTGTTGCGAAAAACCACTCGAACTGACGCTTTTTCCGCTTTATAACCTCCAAAATGCACAACGGGTCAATATAGTATGTGTATAAAGGTAGCTTATAAGACTTATCCTACAGGGAGTAAAACTTGTCCGGGAGGGATTAAAGGAGGAGCTTGTGATTGTACTATTTAAGGTCGGGAACAAGATTTGCTAGTAGGGATTACCGGCTCTCCTCTTTTTTCAAGGGGAGGTATCCTGACAGTACCATCAGGACAGAGGGGTAATAGCTTTGCCTATAAAAGCTGTTGCAGTTGTAAAACTCCTTAACCAATTTTACCGCCCCCGCAGGGAGCCGCCCCTCCTTCAAAAAAGGAGGGGAGCAATTCTTTATGGTGGTTGAGCGTAGTCGAAACCTAATGATTATAAAGCTTAATGATGTAATGTAGTTACGCAGTAGTAGGCCCATGCGGTACTAGTATTCCGCTCCATATAAGGTGATGCTACAGCTGGTACCCCCAGGGGTTTCCTTTCCCCATACCTGTGTTCTATTACTTGTGGTACATATAAGACCATGGACACTACTATCACATTTAATGGATAGCTGACAGGGTTGCATGGAATCCAAGGTATGGATATATCCTTGTTGGACCGGTCCGCCCTCCTCCATACGGTTTTGGGCCAGGGTCGCAAAAGAAGCTGCGATGGCCAGTATAAAGGCAAAAGCGGATATCAACATGCTTAAAAGATTTGTTTTCATTGGGTTAGAATTTTTATACCAGTCCCTTAAATCCCAGAATTCCAATTTTAACTACACCCAGTCCCCATATTCAATTCGGGGACCGAGCACAGTCAAAGTCTGAAATACTTATAAAAAGTCAAAATACAAGGTCGGTGATACATCTGCAATAACAATTATCCCAAAGGGAGCAAAACTTGTCCGGGAGGGATTATTTGTAGGAAAAAGATGATAAACTTTGCTTTCGAGAAGAAAGGAGGTGCTTATGGCGATCATGTTTTACCCTAGGTAGGGAATCAAAGGCCCTCCCCTTTTTTCAAGGGGAGGTGTCCTGACGATACTGTCAGGATGTAGGGGTAAGAGCTTTGAATATAAAAGCCGCTGCCGTTGTAAAACTCCTTCGCCAAGTTTACCACCCCCGCAGGGAGCCACCCCTCCTTGAAAAAAGAAGGGGAGCAATTACTTATTTTATGGTGTTACCCTTACGCCCAAGTCTTGGTTTCCGGCAGGCCCTTTTTGCTGACGGTACCGTCAGGACACCTCCCTTTGCCCAAAAGGAGCCGCCTATCATTGTACGATATCAGTTAAGAGAAGTTTTCTTAACTCGCTTGGGGTATACTCATATTTTTCCTTAAAGGCCCTGGAAAAATGTGGCGCACTTTTAAACCCAGTGATATGGGCCACTTCCTTTAAGGGAATATCGGTATGTTGAATCAACACACTTGCCTTTCTTAATCGCTCGTTCATAAGAAAGCTGAAAATCGTTTGGGCATATAATTCCTTAAATCCATGCTTTAGCTTGTACTCATTAGTTCCAAAGGAATGTGCCAGTTCTACCAATGACGCTAGAGGTTTGTTCAAGTTATTTAGGATATGGTCATGTATCTCCCTTATTTTTCTAACATCGGCAGCACTTAGTTTTGTACGTTTTTTCCGGGAACCGCTTGGGAGGGATTTCTTTTCCTTTCCGGCATTTACCTCATTCCGTAATTGCAGCTCCCGCTCCTTGCTATCCATCACCATTTCTACGGCGGTGACCATGATACTCTCGGATAGGCCCGTCTGCCCCATAGGTTTTCCTACTAGGCAATTGGTCGTTAAAATCAAATCTTGTGGGGTTGTAAAAGATAAGGTAACAACTTCCTCAGAGGAATTGGAGTCGGTCTGCATCAACTTGGCCTTTAAATCCTTCCAAGCCAATTTGGATTCCCTAGTAAGGAACTCGTGGAAAGGTTTTCCCTTTACTTCCTTATCATCCAAAAACAATAATTGCTTTACCCCAGAATTAAAGGCCATGACCGTATCCCCCTTATCCAATAAAAAGAATAGTTGTACTAAAAGCCCATAGGTTTCATTTTGGTTTACGTAACCCCGATGATAAAAGGAGCCTTTGATTTCTTGCATAGTCATATTGACCAATGCGGTAAGTGCCTCAACATCATCGTTTAAATCCGTTCGCTTTAGATTATACAAAAAGTTACCACTTGCAAATTCCATAAGCAGGGTATGAATTTGCTCCATTCTTTTTTTATTCTTTTCCGTATACATAAGTAGACATTAAGTGTTTTCATTGATCGGGGGAGACAATGTGATTATAAATTAGTCGAGTTCTTAACCATTGGACTCTCCATGATTAGGGAGTAGCCAATTTCTATTTTTGACAAATCATTAGTTCGTATCATAATACGTATCTGGGGGATAAAAATAGTTGTATCGGGTGTTCCTAAATTTTAAAAACCGGGTACGTACCCAGTACGGGAATCCATTTTCCCAAAAAATGACTGTCTCATCTAAAAGTTTCCAAAAACATCAGGGCAGCCTCCCTTTCCGTAAACACCTTGGTGGGAATAGGAGGATTATTCGCCTTAACATAAAATTGCGATATGACTTTGTTCAACGGATTGTCTACCAGCAAAGCAACAGCTTTGATCAGTACGGAACCTTCCCTTGCCAAATAGTTCCGCGCCGCTTTATCCACGCTTTTAACGCCCCTAATATCACTAAAGTTCAATAAGGTCCTACCCTGTTGTAACTTGAGACGATCTTCTACAATTTTTATAACCATCGGCAGATCTACGGAAATCCCATCTTTATAAACAAAAAAAAGAATTCCATTCTCGATCCAAAATTCTGCATATTCATTTTCGGTTCGGTTGTCCATAATTCAAATTTAAGGAATAATCCTACACAAAATAATACTTTATTTGTCATATTTGTGCTACCATATGTTTAAAATAACATGTCTTTAACATATTCATTGTTAATTGATTACATAATTTATCATCCGTTGTCTTTTACTTGCTTCAAAGAAAGGCAGTTAGTAGGAATCCTCTTTAGTCGTAATTGAATTACAAATACTATGGGCATAGGTCTTATGAATGAAATAGTGTGATGAGCCACATACCTGATCGCTGTTTTTATGGGTTGTAAATGTTAGTATAGGTAACCCCTTTTTTCTGTCACACAAAACACGGCCGCTTTTTTATATTTCAAGAAGTGTAGGACTACAGAAACCTTATAAAATCCGTTCAAATAATTAAACGGTACCGTTCCGGAAAACCAAAATTTTTGTACGGAATTCGCTTCACATTCCGTAAAACTTGTCTGAAAGGGATGAAAGCTTACCTGAAAGGGATTTTTTTCCGGAATCCTTGAAACGCTGGCATGACTAAAGCGTTAAATGTTTTAGTTTAATGGGTTGTACGGTATGTTCAAGAATTAGTACCCACAAGAATCGAAATTTTTTCTATAGATGGCAAAAATAAAACACAACAATTTTCTGGATACCGTAGACGAGGTTTTTAACGAAGCAAAGCAAGAGGGCATTATTCATTTGTACGCCGAAGGAGATATTTTTACAGGAAGAAAGATCAGGGTAAGCCAAAAAGACCTGTACCACTTCGGAACAACAGGATATCTGGGCCTGGAACAAGATCCGCGTTTAAAAGAAGCCGCCATCGAGGCCATTCAGAGATATGGAACGCAGTTTCCCCTCTCTAAAAGCTATATTTCCAATCCTTTGTACCGTAGCCTAGAAGAGAAGGTTACACAGATGTACGGATGCCCTACCATTATTACTAAAAACAGTACCCTTGGACATATAGGGGTCATCCCCAGTATTGTAGATGATACCGATGCCGTTGTTCTGGATCATCAGGTCCATTGGAGCGTACAAAGTGCCGCAAAGATGCTTAAAACCCGAAGCGTCCCTATTGAAATGATCCGGCATAATCGTATGGATATGTTAGAGGACAAGATTAAAAAACTATCCTCCAAGTATAAAAAAATATGGTATATGGCCGATGGGGTATACTCCATGTATGGAGATGTAGCCCCAATGGAAGACCTGATGCAATTATGTGACAAATACCCACAATTATATCTGTATCTAGACGATGTCCATGGGATGAGCTGGGCAGGAAAAAACGGAACGGGTTATGTACTGGGCCAATTAAAGGAATTGCCCCCAAATATATTGTTGTTCGGAACGCTGAGCAAAACCTTTGGGGCCAGTGGGGCAGTCGCCGTTTGCACCGACCGGAAAAAACACCATAAAATCAAAAACTTCGGTGGACCTTTGACCTTTTCTGCCCAATTGGAACCGGCTTCCGTAGCTGCCGCAATCGCATCTGCGGACATTCATCTCTCCCCAGAGATCTACAGACTTCAAAATGAACTGTCCGAACGCATAACCTTGTTCAATATCCTATTGGCGAAAACAGAGCTGCCCCTGGTGGAACAAAACAATTCTCCCGTATTCTATATTGGTACCGGAATGCCCGTAACCGGATACAATTTTGTGAATAGGCTGATGAAAGAAGGGTTTTTCGTGAACTTGGGATTGTTTCCCGCAGTACCTGTAAAGAATACGGGGGTACGCATTACCATTTCCACGCACAACCAGGAGGAGGAAATAAAAAGTCTGGTAGATGCCATGGTCTATCATTATCCGAAAGCCCTGGAGGATACCCATAGTAGCCCGGATAAGGTGAGGGTAGCTTTTCAGTTGCCCGTGTTGTCCACTTTACCAAAAAAGAAGATGGTAACCGAAGTCCGCACAAGCTATGAGCGTACCATAAAAGCTATAGATAAAGAGGAATGGAACGAACTTTTGGGAAAAGAAGGGGTTTTTGATTGGGACGGCCTGCTTTTTCTTGAATCTGTTTTTAAGGGCAATATAGCTGCCGAACACAATTGGGACTTTCACTATATCATGATTAGAGATCAAAAGGATAACCCCATATTAGCAACGTTTTTTACACATGCCCTATGGAAGGACGATATGCTCTCCCCCATTTCTGTTTCTACCAAACTAGAGGAAATGCGAAAAGACGATCCTTACTACCTCACCTCCTATGTGTTGGGCATGGGATCTTTGTTTACCGAAGGACAGCACCTATATCTGGATAGATCACATCCCCATTGGAAGTTGGCCCTAAAACAATTGATGGATAAAATTGAGGAAATTGACCAAAAATCGAATCCCAATATGGTGGTGCTGCGGGATTTTGAAAAGGACGATGAACTTGGTCGCTTATTTCACCAGCAGGGGTTCATTAAGATTATGATGCCCGATTCGTGTAAAGTACTCGATCTTTCCTGGAATACCATAGATGAATATCCCGCCACCTTGTCCACCCGTTCCAGAAGACATTTTAGAAAAGATATCCAGCCCTATGAGGACCGTTTCCATGTGATATGTAATAAGGAACCGGATCAAAACGAAATCGATCAATTTTATAGCCTATATAAGAACGTTGATAGCCACAATCTGGCCCTGAATATGTTCACTTTGCCAAAAAAACTATTTACAATGATGTCCCGCCATCCCCATTGGGAGTTTCTGACGCTCTATTTAAAAGAGGAATTCAACAAAGGAACCGACCAAATACCGGTAGGGGTTATGTTCTGCTATAAGAATTTGGGAGAAGTGTATACGCCTGCCTTTATTGGCATGGATTATAGGTATACCGAGGAACATCAGGTGTACAGGCAACTCCTGTATCAGACGATCAAACAGGCGAAAAAACTTGGGTTTAAAAAATTGGATTTTGGAATGACGGCGGCTTTTGAAAAGAAGAAAGTAGGGGCCACCATCATCCCAAAAACGGCTTACATACAAGCAAAAGACAACTATGCCATGGAATTAATGGGAGTAATGCAGGGTAATTAATTTACAGAAGTACGCCCCACCGGTACATCTTAAAGGCTTCTTACTCCTTTGGCTTTACCGATACATTACCCTGTACTCCCTTCAATATCCCATAGCACTAAATAGGAAGACCATGCCATGACCAAAAGGAAGATTAAAATTTTTCGGCGAAAGTCAAAGGAGATTGGAACAAATGAGATATGTATGCCCGGTGATTTTTTTAATGCTGATCGGTACCATGGGTTTTTCCCAGGATGTTATGATTACCGGCAAAGTAATGGACAGCGAGACCAAGCAGCCCCTAGAAGCTGCTACCATTTATGTGGAGACCCTTCGGGATAGTACCTTGTTATCCTATACTGTTTCCGATAGGGAAGGCCAATTTGAACTGGAACTAAATACCAAATACACCAAAGTGAATTTTTTTATCACATATTACGGCTATACGACTTTTAAAAAACAGCTGGAACTATCCACCACTCGTATCGATCTGGCGGAGTTGGCACTTCAAACCGAGGCGCAACAGTTGCGTGGCGTTAAGGTGGTGGGGGAGCGAGTGCCCATATCCATTAAAAAGGACACCGTAACGTTCAACGCCAATTCTTTTAACACTCGGCCCGATGCCACTGTGGAAGATTTGCTCAAGAGACTTCCCGGGATAGCCATAGCAGGCGATGGTAAAATAACGGTAAACGGTATAGCAGTAGATCGACTCTTTGTAAACGGTCAGGCATTTTTTAGCGATGACCCTAATATCGCCACCAAAGGACTCACCAAGGAAATAATCGGCCAAGTGCAGATTACCGGCACAAAAACGACAACGGAAGAATTTACCGGGGAACAGGGCACCAAAGGCACCAAGACCATCAACCTTATCCTAAAGGAAGACAGGAACAAGGGATATCTGGGCAGGCTATCGGCAGGCTACGGTACCGATGAACGCTACCAGACTAATGGACTGCTCAATTATTTTAACAATGCCCAAAGGATAAGTGTTCTGGCCAGTTCCAATAACGTTAATAACCCCGGATTCTCGTTCGATGAAATTTCCGATATGGCGGGCGGTGCCAGAAACCTCATCCCTTCTTCGGGCAATGGACAGGGCATTACTACTTCCTCTAGCTTGGGGACTAGTTATGCAAACACCCAACAGAACACCTACGAAATAGCGGGCGACTATTTTCTTGCATACAGTGATTCCTTTGACGATCAGAAAACGGCCAGGGAGAATGTGCTACCGGACGGGCGCTTTTTTACGGATACAGATTCCAGAATGGAGAATTCGAACATTTTGCACAGGGCATCTGCCAATCTTAGGTTCGATATCGACAAGACCTTACGGGTCAGTATGACCCCTTTCGTAAATGCGACGAGGACCAATTCCCTGAATAGTACCTCCACGGTCTCTACAGACCAGAATGGGAATCGGATCAATGAAAACGAAACATGGACGGTGGGCAAGGGTTCACAGCGTAACTTCTCCAACCGCCTGGACATCCTTAAAAAATTGGGTGCCAAGGGCAAGTTCATTGGACTTTCTTTTTCCAATAATAATACCATCAATACCGATATTACCGATTTCAACTCGCAAAGGGCGGTTTTTGGGGACGATGCAAATGAAGAGATTCTGGATCAGCGCATTGATACCGACAATTCTAATGATACCTATGAAGTTAGGGCCACCTATAGACAACCGATACGGGAAAACCTTTTTTTGGATCTTGAATATAGTTTTCTGAACAACAGCCAAACCAATGTACGGTCCGTATTCGACTTTAATGAAAACACAGGGGACAATACCGATTTGAACGAGACCCTAAGCTCGGATTTTAGCTTTAGCAACAACCAACAGAGCCCCGCTGTATCGGTAAGACAAAATGGCGAAAAATTACAGGCCGGTATAACGGCCAAATATATTTTTACGGATTTGGACAATCGGGATTTTTTACAAGAGACCTCCTTTTCCAAGACCTATAAAAATGTATTATTGAGTGCTTTTGCTAATTACAGTTTGGGGAAAAATAAAACTATAGGGTTAGGATATAATACCGTACTGGGAATTCCCACTATAGATCAATTACGGCCCGTTCCCAATCTAAATGATCCGCTCAATATCATCATCGGCAATCCCGATCTAAACCCCACCGTATCACACGGCATTAATTTTAACTACAACAATTACAATTGGAAGGAACGAACCGGGATTTTTTTATATGCCGGGGGAGAAATCCAGCAGGATAAGGTAGTGGCGGTTACCGCAACGGACGAAAATTTCTTGAGGACCACCACCTATACGAACGTAGATGGAAACTATAACGGTAGTTTAGGTGTTATTTATTCCAAACAGATCAAAAAAGACAGTACCGTCTCCGCAACAATGAATCTTGGGTCTTCTTTTGATTACAGGAGGGATGTGAGTTTTAACAATGATCAAAAATTGATCGCTAACAGTTATGGTCTTGGACCACGTCTTTCCGGTATTTTAAATGTAGGGGAGCTGTTGGAGGTTGAACCGGGCTACGTCCTATCCTTTAATGCCTCAACATACAATGTGGATAGCTTTGAGGATATTGATTTTGTATCTCATTTGGGATCTTTGCGGACCACGCTCTATTGGCCCAAAAATGTAGTCTGGAGCAGTGATGTCAACTATACGTACAATAACAATTTGGGCCCCGGATTTGATAAAGATGCTTTTTTTTGGAACATGAGCCTTGGATTGCAATTGTTCAATAGGAAAAGTATGCTAAAGGTTTTGGTCTATGACCTGCTGAACCAAAATATCAACACCCGCAGGACAACGGGCCTGGATTTTGTACAGGATTTTCAGGGAACGGTACTACGGCAGTATTTTATGGTAAGCTTTAGCTATAATTTCAATCAGTTCGGAACCAAAATGTAACGGTGGGCAGAAGCCCTAAAAAAACTTGGATATGGAAAAAACGATATTGGTAACAGGGGCCGGGGGCCGGCTAGGACAGGAACTCGTAAGGAAACTTGCGGTTCAGTACGGTAAAAATAATGTAATCGCCTCGGATATGGATGCCGCGGCAGTAGGGAAATTCCCTTACTGTCACTTTGAGACCATGAATATTTTCAATACCGAACATTTACAACATATCATACAGGTTTACAAGGTAGCACAGATCTATCACTTGGCCACAATTCTTCCGGTCCTAGGAAAAACCATCCCTTTTGAATCCTGGAATATTTTGGAAACCGCTAAAGGATTGCGCAATATTCTTGAGTTGGCCCGGATAAATGGATTGGAACGGGTATTCTGGCCGTCTTCCACAGCTGTTTTTGGTCAGAACGCCCAAAAAAGGCAAACCCCACAGTTTGCCGATACCGATCCTGATACCATCTATGGCATTTCCAAAGTGGTGGGGGAACAACGGTGCCGACAGTATGCTGAAAAATACGGTGTGGATATACGAAGCCTAAGGTATCCCGGACTTATAGGCGATGGTTTAAAATTGAGAGGGGAAATTACCGATTATGCGGTAGATATCTATAGACATGCGGCTGCGAAAAAATCGTATACCTGTTATTTGCGACCAGATACCCGGCTGCCTATGATATACATGCCCGATGCGGTACAGGCCGCCTTGGATCTCATGCGTGCCCCCTTGGAAAATATAAAAGTCCGTACCTCTTACAATTTGGCGGCAACAAGCTTCACCCCTGCAGAGATACATAGGAGCATTTGTAGGTTCTATCCGGATTTTGAAATAACATACCGTCCGGATTTTCGGCAGGATCTTGCCGATACCTGGCCAGATAGCATTGATGACCAAATGGCAAGGAGAGACTGGGGTCATAAAAGCGAGTATGATCTGGATGCCATGACAGAGGATATGTTATACAGGTTAGAAGGAAAGTCTAAGGTGATATCGCTCTTCGATCCGTAAATAAAAGATGAAAGATGAAGGAGAAAAGACGAAAGACTAGGAACTAGAGGCTAGAGGCTAGAAACGATACGACTGCCAACTGTCACTGACCGCTGATTACCATCTTTCCAAAGACCAAGGAGGAAAGACAAAAGGTGAAGGATGAGGGAGAAAAGATGAGAAACCGGAAATCTGGAATCCAAATCCCAGAAACCAGAAACCAGAAACGAGATACCTAATACTGGAAGTGGGCAGTAGGCATTAGGCATTAGGCAATAGGTATTTGATAACCGGATACTATCCCTCCAAAGACGAAAAACCAAAACCTTGAACTTTGAACTTTGAACTTTGAACTTTGAAACGATACGACTGCCGATCCCCACTGCCTACTGAAGACCATCTTTCCAAAGACAAAAGATGAAAGAGACCGAAATCGGAAATGAGGAATGAGAAGTGAGATACTGGACACCTGAATACTGCAAACCGTCACTGCCCACTGATTCCCTATTCCCTATTCCCTATTCCCTATTCCCTATTCCCTAAAACAAAAGACCAAAAGTGAAATAGCGATTTTTCCTAAAAATTAGAGACTGTTTTACTTAGTTGTAAATAAATTACAAATAAGAAACAGCTTGGATAGCTACGTATTTTTCAAGTATATTCTTACAAAAACAAAGGTTTTATTAAATTTTGTTCAACAATTTTGCAATTTTAGTGTGTTTTCTCTATTTTGACACACTTTATTCATCGGGTTATTCCGAAGAGTAAGGCATTAAAAAATCAAATTTTAAAACGTTTAACAACGTATGCAGTCCAAACCCCCGGAACTTACTTAAGCATGAATTTTTACCAATGTAATAATGTAGGCTTTGGGCAGTAGAAGCATGATAGGGAAACAAGTCAGTGATGAGAGATCGCTTGTAAAGGAACTCATCGGAGGCAATGAAAAAGCTTTCGAACGTCTCTATGACGCCTACCGTGACAGAATCTATGCCTACAGCCTATCGCTATTGAAATCCCGACCCTATGCCGAAGAAATTGTTCAAGAGGTTTTTTTGGTAGTTTGGATCAAACGGGAAAAGCTGAACGAATCGCTTTCCTTTAAATCTTTTCTCTTTACCATTGCCAGGAACAAATCCTTTGACTTCCTCAAAAAAGCGGCCAATGATCTTAGGCTCCGGGAAGAGGTGTTCTACCGAAGTCAAGAACCGTATGGCTCCAGCCAGGAAAAAATAGGGGAAGAAGAGATCGAACACATCAAACAGCAAGCTATAGACCTCTTGCCACCAAAGCGCCGACGGATATTTGAAATGTCACGTAACGAAGGTAAGAGCTATGAAGACATCGGTAAGGAACTAGGTATTTCCGTCAGCACGGTTAAGAGCCAAATGAGTAAGGCCCTGGCTACCATACGCGACTTCTTATTGACCAAGAGGGACATTACATTTATCATTTTAATTTTGACTTCGGCCTGGATGGACTAGTTCCTGTTAACACAAAGCCTGAAAGTATATTTTCTGTCCTTTTTCTGCTTTTTTTCTTGAAATCTTTACGTACTTATGGATCGCTTTATCATTTCGTTCCCTTTAGGTTAAAAAAAAGCTTAGTCTAGTAGTACTCCGGTTCTTTTTAACCGTATTACTTGCATACCCCATTATCAGAAACAACGATGATGGTTCTCATAGTTAGTTTTAGTTAGTCGTGGGAAGAGGAAGCCAAGGAATCAACAAACCAAACCAATCTTCATCTTAGGCTTCCCTTCCTTTTTTATTGAAATATTGCAAAGAGTTTTATCAAAGGAAAACAGACCAATTTCGTTCTCATCCAACAGAGGTGGTGGGTGTGTTTTGGACTATTTGGACAAACTGTTCTTCTTTTGATATCGAAGCACGGTGGCCCATTCAAAAAGCAATGTCTAATTAGGGCCATACCGTGCTTCATTGGAAGAGCAAGTGTGAGAAGTTGTATCTGGGCATGGGCAAGATAAAATAAAGATAAGGCTGTTTTAAAGATCCGGAATAGTGATGCCATTGGTACCATTACGGCTTTCTATAGGGGCCTTGATCGCATTAAATCTATAGCATGACCCGTTACGCTTCTCGAAGTCATCAACGCTAGCAAACGGCTTATAGTCATGCGCCCTCTGTCCAGTGCTAGGGGATGCCCATTTTAAAATAAAGAACAACATGGGAAAACAGCCCGTCGATTTAGAGTTATATTTTAAGCATTTTAGGAAACATATCATCGGTCAACGGCAACATTACAAAAACTTTGGAGGGGAACGCGGGCTACTCTATGCCGATTGGGCGGCAGGGGGTCGGTTGTACTGGCCCATTGAGGAAACCATGCTCCATAAGGTGGCCCCTTGGGTGACCAATACCCATAACCTTGCCTCGGCCATAGGAACGACCATGACCCGCGCCTATCAAAAGGCAACACAAAAGATAAAGGAACATGTAAATGCAAACGCAGATGACATACTTATTAGCTGTGACATAGGCATTGCGGAGGGCATGACCAAGTTCCAAAGCATCTTGGAACTGCGTATACCGGATAGATTACGGGTCTTTACCCAACTACCTTTGGCAGCTTGTCCCGTGGTCTTTATGAGCCATATGGAACAGTATGGCACCTACACATCTTGGTCCGAGACCATCTGCAAGACGGTTATCATCCCGAACGATAAGGACGGACGTATCGATCTACACCAACTGAAACTATTGTTACGGCAATTTCCCGATCGTACCAAGATAGTTTCCGTTGCCGCTTGTTCCCATCTGACCGGTATTGAAACACCTTACCATAAAATAGCGGGTTTGGCGCACGAACATGGTGCTGTCTGTTTTGTGGATTTTACCTATAGTGCCCCCTATTCGGATATGGATATGCATCCCAATGATACCGAATATCTGGACGCTATCATCTTTTCCCCCCACAAATTTCTCGGAGGACCCGGGAGCTGCGGAGTACTGGTCCTCAATAAAAACCTAATACCGAACAAGATTCCGGATATTCCCGAAGAAAGTACACATACCCTAAACGACCATCCGTATAAAATCCATCTGGAAGACAGTGAGGATGCGGTTACTCCCCGATTCTTGCAAACGATACGTGTGGCACTGGCTATTAAGCTTAAGGAAGAGATGGGCACAGAGTATATGAAAACACGAGGACGCCAAATCAACAAATTAGTCTTCCGGCGGCTCTATAAGGTTAAAAAGTTACAGATTTTGGCCGAAAAAAATCAGGAGCGAATCCCTTTCTTTTCCTTTAATATCGATGGTCTGCACCAGCATATAGTTGCCCATTTATTAAATGACAAGTTCGGTATCCATGTGGGGAACAGTTATTCCTGCACAGGAGTCTATAATCAATATTTGATGAATATCGGAAAAAAAGACTCCGTGCGTATCCCAAAAGAAAGCGAAAGAGACCATACTTTGGAAAGAACAGGATGGGTGCGGGTATCCTTACATCCCACCGTTACGGACTGGGAAATAGCCCAGATCTGTCACGCCATACGCAGTATAGCCGCAAACGGACAGGAATGGAAAAAAGAGTATGTGAAGACTTACTACGGATACCGGCCAAAACAAACCGATAGCAAAGCATCCATCGATATAGATGAATGGTTCGAGGGTTGTTGCAGCCCTAAAATGGAATTACACTTCACTTAAAAGAACCGACCAAACCAATTTATTATGACCGAACGAATATTAGTAACAGGCGCAGGCGGACAGTTGGGCCGGGAGCTGATCCGAACGTTCGTGGCCATTTATGGGGAAGATGCCATAATTGCCTCGGATATCGATGTAGTCAAGGCAAACTATTTTACCCAATGTCACTTTGAACCGCTCAATATATTCGACACCAACAACCTCCATTACATCATACGTGCCTATAAAGTAACCCAGATTTATCATTTGGCAGCGATACTTTCCGCAGCAGGGGAACAAGACCATCATAACGCTTGGCAAGTCAATGTTCAGGGGTTAATCAATGTTCTGGAGGCTGCCAAGGAATATAAAATCAAACGGATGTTCTGGCCTTCTTCCATTGCCGTTTTCGGTAGGAATAGTCCCAAGAGGAATACGCCACAATACAGTGTAACCGATCCCATTACCGGCTATGGTATTGCCAAAGTAGCAGGAGAACTCTGGTGCCAGTACTATTACGAAAAGTTAGGTCTAGATGTGCGGAGCCTTCGGTACCCAGGGCTTATCGGTCATCGCTCCTTACCAGGTGGTGGCACTACCGATTATGCAGTGGATATTTACCATCACGCGGTACAGGGTAAAAAATACACCTGTTATCTGAAACCGGACACCCGCTTGCCTATGCTGTACATGCCTGATGCAATCAAGGCCGCCTTGGACCTTATGCAGGTATCCCGTAAAAAGCTATCTGTACGCACCTCTTACAATCTGGCGGGAATGAGCTTTACACCCGCCGAGATTTATCGGAGCATCGGTCAGTTCTACCCCAATTTTCAAATCGAGTATAAACCGGATTTCCGAAAGGAGATTGCAGATACCTGGCCGGAAAGTATCGATGACTCGAAGGCCCGGACCGATTGGGGCTGGAAACCCAAGTATGATCTGGATTATATGACCGTAGACATGTTGGAGTACCTTGAACAAGGACCTAAAAGGCCCTTACTTCCGTAAATATATAACACCTTAGGTGCGAACCAAACGAACTCGACCAAAATAAAAAAAATTGAAACCTCCAATACCATAGCCCTATCGTACAAAGCCAAACGAATACTGGAAGTCGTTTTTTCCTTGGCAGGTCATAGGTTTTAAGATGCAAAAGAAAAGATGGCCCTTTTATGCTTATTTTGTCCGTGCCTACCTGAGAAAAAATATTATCCGCTCGCGATATTCGGTTAATCCTTTTTATCCCTTATTTCTTTTCAAAAGCTATTCTAAATTCCTTCCACGAACACAAAAATCCAGCACATTAGATTTCGGTCATTTTAACCCCTATTTTGGTTACCCATCGGCCTTTGTTCGGTACTATCTTTGAAGTATAAAGGAACCCGAAAAATAATACCCCATGAAAAAGCTGATTATAATAACCGTACTTTATATTATTCTTTCCGTAACAATTATGTTGGCCGGTTTTGGCCTGATTATGGCGCAATCGGAACATGCAAAAGCTCCACAGATAAAGGGAGTCATTGAAAACAACACAGTAAATATACCTCAGCAAAATCTTAGTGCCCGGCAACAGGATGATGTAACGTGGCGCTAGTCTCCAGGCCAAAAAGGATTTCAAAACGGCATGTCTGAACCAAAGAAGAATATTTCTTTAAAATATTCCATAGGTGTCTACCGCACCCATTACGTATTGAACATTGGAAAACCAATGCCAATATCGGAATACCCTATTTTCCATTTAAATCTTTTTATAGAAGATCCTTTAACGAATTTTTTTTTGGATTATAACCGAATTTTAAACACCATTCGCTTCAATATTACATTTTGGTCATTTCTCCTTTGATTTTGGTTAACCCATAGGTACTTTCCTGCAATACATTTGTACTGTAAAATAAAGTATAACCCATTTTAAACATAAAAGCAATGAAAACAATTAACCTTAAAACAGTAACAACGAATTCAAAGATTTTTATTGTTGCATTTGTAATACTGGGCGTTCTAGGTATGCTGACATACTCGGCAATTGAAGCAAAAGAAGAAACCGCTGCGATCGCCCCTAAGGCAATGGCCGTTGAGGTAGCCTTTCCCGTATTCGAAAAAATCACGGAATGGGACGAATACACCGGAAGGTTCGAAGCTAGTAACCGAGTTGAGGTCCGTGCCCGGGTAAGCGGTTATGTGGAAAGCGTAAACTTCAAGGATGGGCAAATCGTAGAAAAGGGCACTGTTCTTTTCGTTATCGACCAACGTCCTTTTAAGATAGCATTGAAACAGGCAAGGGCTACGTATGGTCAAGCAGCCGCAGCCCTAAAACAGGCACAGGATAATTTTGAAAGAGTAGGGTCGCTTCGTGAATCGGGGGCAGTATCCCTTGAGGAATACGACGATCGTCAGCAAGCACTGGCCGGAGCAAACGCAAGTTTACAACTTGCCCAAGCTACAATAGACAATGCAAAACTAAACCTTGAGTTCACCAGGGTTACCGCCCCTATTTCCGGACGTGTAAGCCGCGATATGGTAAATCAGGGCAATCTGATCGACGGGGGAACATCCAATTCTACATTATTGACCACTATTGTTGCGACCAGCCCCATTCATTTTTATTTTACGGGAAGTGAGTCCGATTTCCTAAAGTATTCCCGCTTGGCGCGAAATGGTGAACGTGGGTCTTCACGTTCTACGGCCAACCCCGTCATGATCAAACTTCAGGACGAAACGGAATATACGCACGAGGCCGTTATGGATTTTGTAG
>JBATTK010000045.1:0-25529 GCA_049670505.1 Saonia sp. | reverse complement strand
ATACCCTTCCGCTATAGCAATAACATCAACGGTAGGTCTATCACTTATTTTTTTCTCGTCCGATGTTTTTTTAACGCTGGCCCAGGCGACCAACATTCAGCTTTTTGCGGATATCTATTTTAACAATTATCTTTTTATTCGTTTGGGGGATGTCTTTATCGTCTTTGCCCTGTTCATGCTGTTCAGACATTTAATGACCCATAGCACCGCTTTAAAAATTGGACAGAGTACCTTATCCATTTATATTGTACATTTTATCGTGCTGTATGGAAGCTTTACCGGACTGGGCCTGTACCGATTCTTTAATCATGCCCTCCCTCCTTCCGTAGCAGTTCCGGGGGCTATTGTATTTATGATCGGTTGTACGTATGCCGCGCTTCAATATGAGAAAAATAAGGAACGTATTCAATTGAACATAAGTACGGGTTTAAGGTATCTGTGGATAAAAACCGAATCATGGCAATCGTTTATCTTTAAACTGATTAAAACGAACTTGTTCAGGGCAAAGCTTATGTTTCTTAAGCTATTTAGATTGGCTAAAAATTAGACTCCTGTATTTTTCCTTCTTTTCTTTTCGTTTAACTTTATAAATTAGATTAATCTTTTAAGATTAAATAGTGCTATTTATAAATAATTGACATGAGCGATAATAAAAAAAGTTATGCCCCCATAGCCATTGATTTGGAAAAGGATAAAAGATACGCATGGTGTACCTGTAGCCATAGTAGCGACCAACCTTTCTGCGACGGTTCCCATAGGGCCCATAATGCCCCACCTTCTTTAGGTTTTACGGTAAATGAAGATAAGCAGGCCTATTTATGTACCTGCAAAAAAACCGATAATCCTCCCTATTGCGACGGTTCACATAACCCATAGTATTTTGGCTTTTGGTCTACACTTCCTTTCATAAATTATAGTTAAAATCAAAACTTTGGGATTTTATATGCGACTATAGTGCAAAACGTAGCATATGGTTACTTATATAAAATATGGAAGTCTTCTTGCTTTTGTTATAAGTACCGTTCTTCTGGTCATTCAGTTGGAAAGGGACAACGACGCTACGCCAAAAAGCAATTCTCCATCCCTATCCCTTGTATCGGAAAAAATTACTCCCACTGCACATTTTTTAAATTTAATAAGCAAGGCCGATGAACAAACGGTGAAGACGTCTATTGCCTACATTGATAAGCACTGGGAAGATACCTATGAAATAATGTTGCTTGAGACCGTTTATTTTAGTCAGCATAAAAAAACGTCTCAAAAACTTATCCAATTATTGGAGGAAAAAACGGGGAAGCAATTCGGATTCGATTTTGACCGATGGTTTCAATGGATCTGGAACAGAGATCCGCACTATTCGGACGATTATTTTGAATTTAAGGCCAGCTTGCATAAAATTATAGACCCCCGGTTTAACACTTATTTTCTAGACAGGGAGCAACAAAGTACGATACGCTTGGATGAGGTACGTTGGGGCGGTGTATTACAAGACGGTATTCCACCCTTGCGTAATCCTAAAATGATTTCCGTTGCCGATGCAACCTATTTGGACGATACCCATATTGTTTTCGGAATTGAAGTAAACGGGGATGCCAGGGCCTACCCCAAAAGAATATTGGCATGGCATGAGATGTTTGTGGACACCGTGGGCGATGTAACCGTAGCGGGTGTTTATTGCACCCTTTGTGGAACCGTAATCCTGTATAAAACAGAACATAAGGGCATAAAACATCAATTGGGAACCAGTGGCTTTCTCTATCGATCTAATAAGCTAATGTATGACAAGGCAACACAGAGCCTTTGGAGTACTCTAGAGGGCGAGCCGGTAATTGGACCCTTGGTGGGAAAGGGGATACAACTCGATTATTTAAGCGTGGTAACCACCACTTGGGGCGAATGGAAAAAAAGACATCCCGAAACAACGGTACTTTCCCTGCAAACCGGACACCGTAGGGACTATGGGGAAGGGGTAGCCTATCGGGAATACTTTGCGACGGATGATTTAATGTTCACCATACCCAAAATTGATAAAAGCATTAAGAACAAGGATGAAATCCTATCTATCCGTATACCCGGTGTTCCTGATGAAAACCTGGCGATCGCCAGTAAATTCCTAAGAAAAAATAGTATTTATGCCTCCAAAATCGGGTCGGTAAACTTTACGGTATTTACCGATAGGACGGGTGCACACAGGGTATATGCATCCAAGGAGGAGCATTTTAAAGATTATGACCATAAAAGCACTGTACTAGATGATGATGGCAATTCATGGACACTTTTAGAAGAAAAAATGATGAGCGAAAATGGAGAGGAGTTACAGCGCATTCCTACTCATAACGCTTTTTGGTTTGGTTATAAAGCAGCGTTCCCCCATGCCAGACTGATAAAGTAAAAATGCTATGAGGAAGGAGAACCCCGGCTACTTTGTAGTCGGGGTTTTGTTTTTAAATTGTCCTAATAGGAAATTAGATATGTAATGGCCTATCGGCCGTAGCTGCTAGCGCAGCTTCTTTTACAGCTTCCGCATAGGTAGGATGTGCATGGCTCATTCTAGAAATATCCTCGGCAGATGCCCTAAATTCCATAGCGGTGACCGCTTCCGTAATCAAATCGGCACAACGGGCGCCGATCATATGCACGCCAAGGACCTCGTCGGTATTTTTGTCCGCCAATATTTTAACAAATCCGTCGGTATCCATACTGGCACGGGAACGCCCAAGGGCCCGCATGGGAAATTGTCCGACTTTGTAAGCAGTACCGGCTTCCTTTAATTCTTCCTCCGTCTTGCCTACTGCAGCAACTTCCGGCCAAGTGTACACCACACCCGGAATTAAATTGTAATCGATATGTGGCTTTTGACCTGCTAAAATTTCCGCGACCATAGTGCCTTCTTCCTCTGCCTTATGCGCCAGCATAGCCCCACGAACTACATCGCCAATGGCATAGATATTGGAAACATTGGTCTGTAGATGGTCATTTACGGCCACCCTGCCCTTGTTGTCTACCTCCACTCCGGCCGCTTCTGCATTCAGTCCATCGGTATAGGGTCTTCTTCCTACCGATACCAAACAGTAGTCGCCCGTAAACGTAATCTCTTCGCCTTTTTTATTATCGGCCTTTACAATGACCTCATCTCCTTTACGTTCTACGGATTTTACCTTATGGGACAGATGAAATTTCGCTTTTTGCTTTTTCATCACTTTCATCAGCTCCTTGGACAAAGCTCCGTCCATTCCGGGAATAATGCGGTCCATAAATTCTACTACGGTCACTTCGGAACCCAATCTTTTATATACTTGCCCCAATTCCAAACCAATGACTCCACCCCCAATGATAATCATATGATTAGGGATTTCCTTTAGTTCCAATGCTTCCGTAGAGGTAATGATACGTTCCTTATCTATTTTAATAAAAGGTAAGGTGGAAGGCTTGGAACCCGTTGCTATAATCACGTTCTTGGCTTCAATGGTCTCGGTTTTTCCATCGGTCTTTTTGATGTTGATATGATTTGCGTCCTTAAAGCTACCCAGACCCTCATAAACATCGATTTTATTTTTATCCATCAAAAACTGAACGCCCTTTGTAGTCTGGTCCACAACACCTTGTTTGCGGGCAATCATTTGTTTCAAATTTACTTTTACCTCTCCGGGAATATCTATACCGTGTTCCTCAAAATGTTTAATAGCATCTTCGTAATGATGGGATGAATCCAGCATCGCTTTAGACGGTATACACCCTACATTAAGGCAAGTACCCCCCAAGGTGGCATATTTTTCAATGATTGCAGTTTTCATTCCTAATTGTGCGCATCGTATTGCCGCAACATAACCTCCTGGACCGGAGCCTATAATGGCTACATCGTATTGATTCATAAAATATCTCGGTTTATATACTACACAAAATTAGCACTATTTTTCTGGTTTTATAGACAAATGGCAGTGGTATGTTTCACTTCATTTATAACAAATGAACTCTGTGTACTTCCAATATTACTTATGGCGGTTAATTTGGAAACCATAAAATTGCGATAAGCCTGCATATCACTAACATATATTTTTAGGATGTAATCATAATCCCCGCTCATATGGTAGCACTCCGCCACCTCCTCCAATTTAAGCACCTCCCGCTCAAATTGCAATACAAATTCCTTGATATGCTGTATCAATTTTATATGGCAAAAAACTACAAAGGCCTTGTTTATTTTCTTCTTATCTACCAGTGCCACATACTTTGTGATAACCGAGCTACGTTCCAAACGTTTAATGCGTTCATAGGCTGCAGTGGTGGAAAGGTTCAGGTGATTGGCATATTCCTTGGTAGTTCTTTTGCTATCATTTTGCAACAAGGCCAATAGTTCCACATCTATTTCATCAAACTTTGTCATGATACTTTTTCTTTAATAGGCTCCATAGCATGGAATATAGTTAATAATATTCTATTTTAATCAATATTAATAGATTTATTTTCTATATATATTTACTTTAATTGAAAAATTAACTAAGTATTGATAATTTAGATGACCATAAAACTAATCATATGGATTATAAAGCCTCCGATCATATTCAAAACTTGCAATACTTTGGGGAATACGGTGGAATAAATCCCTCCATATCGGATTCATCTACCTATACCTTTCTATCGGCGAAGACCATGTTCGATACTTTTGAGGGCAACACCGAGGGTTGCTATCTCTACAGCAGACACTCCTCCCCTTCCAATTTGTATCTGGGAGAGGCTTTGGCCGCTTTGGAAGGTACGGAAACGGCCAATGTATACGCAAGTGGTATGGGAGCAATAACTTCGGTACTATTACAATTATGCAATGCCAATGAGCATATTGTGAGCAGTAGGACCATTTATGGGGGAACCTATGCTTTCATGAAAAACTTTTTGAAAAAGTTCCATATCGACACTTCGTTTGTGGACATCACTAAAATTGATGTCGTGGAAAAGGCGATGACGTCCAAAACCAAGATGATCTATTGCGAGTCCATTAGTAATCCTTTATTAGAAATTGCGGATATCCGATCTCTCGCCCAATTGGCCAGGAAACATAACATACCCCTAGTTGTAGATAATACTTTTTCCCCACTTTCTATTGCACCGGCAAGATTAGGGGCGGATATTGTGATACACAGCCTTACCAAATTTATCAATGGCAGTAGTGATTGTGTCGCCGGGGCGGTCTGTGCCACAAAAGATTTTTGTCTTGGTCTAAAAGATGTAAACAAGGGTGCGGGTATGCTTTTAGGTAGTACATTGGATAGTTTAAGGGCCGCATCCATACTTAAAAATTTAAGGACCCTACATATCCGGATAAAAAAGCACAGTGAAAATGCCCTTTACTTGGCAAAAAGTTTTGAAAAAGATGGTCTGCGGGTGGTGTATCCCGGGCTTGCGTCGCATGCCGGACATAACACGATGAAAAATCAAATGGATCCGGCATTTGGATTCGGGGGCATTATAACAATAGATGTAGGGTCTTTGGAAAATGCCAACGCCTTAATGGAATTGATGCAAGACAATAATCTGGGGTATTTAGCAGTGAGCCTAGGTTTCTATAAAACCTTATTCAGTGCACCGGGCACCTCAACATCTTCGGAAATTCCCCTGGAGGAACAGGAAAAAATGGGATTATCGGAGGGACTTATTCGGTTTTCAATTGGTCTGGACAATGATATCCAAAGAACCTATGACATGATGAAAGCCTGTATGGTGAAATTAGGTATCCAGCCAGGAATAGCTATAGGGGCTTCGTTATGAGCGTTGAAAATACAATGGCCTAAGCCGTTGAATAAAAGGGAGTCTTCAGTAGGCAGTGGCAGTAAACAGTAGGGCTTTGCCGTTGGATAAATGGATAACTATAAACTGGAAACGAAACTCCTGCCTACTGGAGACGATCTTTCCAAAGACAAAGGAAAAAAGATAAAAAACCAAAACCTTGAACTTTCAACCTTAAACCAGAAACTAGAAACCAGAAACTGAAAACTGGATACTGGACACTGAAAGCGGGCATCTTTTTCCTAGGCTTGCAGAACAGTCCCCAAAATCGTAATATTACAGGATAACTAATCCTTACCGCATGCAAAGCCAAGAAATACCTCCCTCCGAACCACAAAATGCACATATCATAGAGAACAAGGAACTGAATATTTGGGAAGCTATTATTCCCGTAGTTGCCCTAGTGGGTATGCTGGCCTACAATATATACGTCTATGGGGATGATGCCTTAAGCGGGTCCAATCAGTTCATTTTGCTTCTTGGTGCCGCAGTTGCCGCAGTTGTAGGCTTTTTCAACAAGGTATCCTATAAGCAAATGATATCGGAGGTTGCGGAAAATGTAAAGTCGACCACCGGGGCATTACTTATTTTACTGATGGTAGGAGCACTTGCAGGAACATGGTTGATAAGCGGCATTATACCTACCATGATCTATTACGGGCTACAAATATTGAATCCGACTATATTTTTAGCGGCCTGCGTTATTATCTGTGCCATTATTTCCATAGCTACGGGAAGTTCCTGGACCACTTCGGCAACCGTGGGTATCGCTTTGGTAGGTATTGGCGAAACTTTGGGCATTTCGTTGGGAATGACTGCGGGAGCAGTACTTTCCGGAGCCTATTTCGGTGATAAGATGTCCCCTTTGAGCGATACCACCAATCTGGCACCGGCCATGGCCGGTGGAGAACTTTTTGATCATATCAAATATATGTCCCTTACGACCATTCCTACCATTACCATTACTTTCATCGTATTTATAATTATCGGCTTCAATTTGGATATAAGTGGTTCCGCTGATGTTAGTGGAAAGCTTGCGGATATTGAAAGTGCCTTTTATATTACTCCCTGGCTTTTTCTAGTCCCTGTTTTGGTTATAATTATGATCGTAAGGAAAACACCTCCTTTAATCGCCCTATTACTGGGAGCACTTCTTGGAGGAGTGGCGGCCTTGATAGCACAGCCCGACATCGTTGCCAAAATAGGAGGAAGTGACACGCTTGGTTTTCAGTCAGGTTATATGGGCATTATGAACGCCCTTACCGTTGATACGGCCGTAGAGACTTCGAGCCAAGAGTTGAACGAACTATTTACGGCAGGTGGAATGAAGGGCATGTTGGGAACCATATGGCTCATTATCTGTGCCATGGTATTCGGGGGGGTCATGGACGCCATAGGCGCTTTATCACGGATTACCAACGGTCTATTAAGCATGGCACATACCACTTTTGGTCTTTTCGCCAGTACTGTCGCCAGTTGCCTTGCGTTGAACGTTACCGCCTCCGATCAATATTTAGCCCTTGTTGTTCCCGGAAAGATGTTCGCAAAAGCCTATAAGGAACGTGGACTTGCCCCTGAAAACTTAAGTCGGACCTTGGAGGATTCGGGTACCGTTACTTCCGTGCTCGTACCTTGGAACACCTGTGGCGCCTATCACTCAAAAGTATTGTTCGGATACGTAGGGGCAACGGCCTATATCCCTTTCGCCTTTTTTAGTATTTTAAGTCCGTTTATGACCTTATTGTTCGCGGCATTTAAAATTAAGATAAAGCAATTATCCACTTCTACCGCAGTATAAGTACGGAAGCTGGATACTGGAAGCTGGATACTGTTGAAATCTGTAGTCAGTAGTCAGTAGTCAGTAGTCAGAAATTAAAAACTGGAAACCAAAACCTTGAACTTTAAACCCTGAAACCATAACTCATAATTCATAACCCATAACCCATAACCTATGTTCACTTATCTATCATCAACGACTTTGAGCTAAGACCAAAGACAAAGAAAAAAAGATAAAGGACGAAAGACCAGTATTCAGTATTCAGAAATTAGAAACTGGAAACCAAAACCTTGAACTTTCAACCTTAAACCAGAAACTGCAAACTGATAACCGGTAACTGATTACCGCCCGACGATAGAAATATAGATCGGTCATATTTTTCTTTGAAAATCCTTACGTATCACTCATATATTTTATAATTTCACGGGGAATTTAAAACGTTAAAAATGGCTACAGTAACACTAAAAGGAAATACGATACATACATTGGGAAATCTGCCTGCCAATGGCAGCACGGCCCAGGATTTCAACTTAACAAAGGTGGATTTATCTACCGCTACCCTATCCGATTACAAAGGACAAAAAGTAGTCTTGAATATATTTCCCAGCATAGATACGGGAACCTGTGCACAGTCTGTCCGACAATTTAATCAGGAAGCCGCGGAATTGGAAAATACAAAAGTGCTTTGTATCTCAAAAGATCTTCCGTTCGCCCAAGCACGTTTTTGTGGTGCGGAAGGCATTGAGAATGTAGAAATGTTATCCGATTTTAGGGATGGGAATTTTGGAAGGTCCTATCAGGTGGAATTTACGGATGGCCCCTTACAGCCCTTACATTCCAGAGCCGTTGTAGTTCTCAATGAGAATGGAAATGTAGTATACTCGGAGCAGGTACCTGAAATTGTGGACGAACCCAATTACAAAGCTGCGCTTGAAGCCTTAATGGATGCCTAAGGAACCTTTTCTCAAAAATAGAATCCGGAGTGTTGGCTATGCCCTGCGGGGTGCCTTATTGCTAATTCGTACGGAAAGCAGTATAAAAATCCAAGTTTTTATTGCCCTTGTGGTTACCGCTGCCGGATTCTATTTTGAAATCTCCACTACGGAATGGATTTTACAGATTTTTGCGATTGCCCTGGTTTTGGGTATCGAAGGAGTAAATACGGCGATAGAAAAAATGGCGGACTATATACAACCGGAATTCGACTCAAAAATAGGTTTTATCAAAGATATTTCCGCTGGTGCCGT
This sequence comes from Saonia sp., assembly GCA_049670505.1. Taxonomy (GTDB): domain Bacteria; phylum Bacteroidota; class Bacteroidia; order Flavobacteriales; family Flavobacteriaceae; genus JBATTK01. Next base: position 16,724 of record JBATTK010000045.1, on the reverse strand, counting down.
GATGCTGGTTTCCGTAGGGGCCGCTATAATTGGACTCCTTATTTATTTACCAAAAATTTTTTAAAATCGGTATCGCATCCGCTTCCTTAGTAAATTTGTATTTTAGCCCCAAAGAATTCGTGATTTAATGGCAAAGAAGCGAAAAAAATCAAAACCTACAACTGCTAAAAAAAGTTTTTCGTTTAGGTTATCCAAGCAGAACAAAATTATATTGGGAAGTCTATTGATACTTTTCAGTATGGCCCTGTTCTTTTCTTTTGTGTCCTATTATTTTACCTGGCAGGAAGATCAAAGTCTGCTTACCGAATTCGCCGATAGAAACGAACAGGCCAAAAACCTGCTCAACAAATTCGGGGCAAGCGTCAGTCACTTTTTTATGTACCGTGGCTTTGGACTGGCATCCCTTGTTTTTCCCTTTCTAATTTGTATTACGGGACTTTACCTATTTCTTAGTTTACAGAAAAAAGGGCTGTTGGGCGTTTGGATATGGGGTTTGGTATTCGTCATATGGATATCTATAGCCCTAGGTTTTTTTGCTGTGAAGAGCCCACTTTTAGGTGGACTTATAGGCTATGAAATGAATGATTTCCTACAGGACTATACGGGTAAAATAGGCGTATTTCTACTATTACTTTTTGGTCTTACGATCATTTTAGTCCGGCTGTTCAAGTTTAGCCCGGAGGATATCGCAGGCTATTTCAGAAGGAAAGTAAAATCCGCTGGCTCCGACTTTAAGGTCACTACCGATAAAAGTGGGGAATTAATTTTAAGTACCGAAGACCAGTCCCCCACTATAGTGGATACCTATACCCACAAAAAAGATATTCCCCCATTGAATAAAGAAGCCGATGCCGATTTGGAAATGAGCGTTTCCAACAAGGTAGAAGAGGAAGATCCGGGCATTGCCATGGAGATTGAAAAAGTTAAGGAAGAAAAGGAAGTAAAAAATAATATCTCGGACAAGCTGGTAAAGGATTTTGGGGAATTTGACCCCACCCTTGAATTGGCGAATTATAAATTCCCTACCCTTGAACTCCTGGATCCGCATGGGGTTACCGGTGGCATTACCATTAATCAGGAAGAACTGGAGGAAAACAAGAACAAAATTGTAAATACCCTAAAAAACTATAAAATCGGTATTGCCCAGATAAAGGCGACCATAGGACCCACTGTCACTTTATATGAGATCGTACCCGAAGCGGGCGTTCGTATCTCAAAAATAAAAAACCTGGAAGATGATATTGCACTGTCATTGGCCGCTTTGGGTATACGAATCATTGCCCCTATTCCGGGAAAAGGAACCATAGGTATAGAGGTACCCAATAAAAATGCCACTATTGTATCCATGCGTTCGGTTATAGCCTCCAAAAAGTTCCAAAAGGCGGAAATGGAATTGCCTATTGCTTTCGGCAAGACCATAAGTAACGAAACCTTTGTGGTGGATCTGGCCAAAATGCCCCATATGCTTATGGCGGGAGCTACCGGACAAGGTAAATCCGTTGGTCTAAATGCCGTATTGACCTCTTTGCTATATAAAAAGCACCCGGCGGAAGTAAAGTTCATTTTGGTAGATCCCAAAAAGGTGGAATTAACGCTATTCAACAAGATAGAACGGCATTATCTGGCAAAACTTCCCGATGTGGAAGAAGCTATCATTACCGATAACACCAAGGTTATCCATACCTTAAATTCGCTTTGTATAGAAATGGACAATAGGTACGAGCTGCTAAAGATGGCTATGGTGCGCAATATAAAGGAATACAATACCAAGTTCAAAGCGCGTAAATTAAATCCTAACGATGGTCATAAATTTTTACCCTATATCGTATTGATCATAGATGAGTTTGCCGATTTGATCATGACTGCAGGTAAGGAAGTAGAAACACCTATTGCAAGGCTGGCACAACTGGCCAGGGCTATAGGTATACACTTGATCATAGCAACACAACGACCGTCCGTGAACGTGATTACGGGTATTATAAAGGCAAACTTCCCGGCCAGAATAGCCTTTAGGGTTACTTCCAAAATAGATTCGAGAACCATTTTGGATGCACAAGGGGCCGATCAATTGATCGGTCGTGGGGACATGTTGTTTACCCAAGGAAACGATGTGACCCGACTACAATGTGCTTTTGTGGATACTCCGGAAGTGGCCAAAATTACGGAATATATCGGTTCCCAACGTGCTTATCCGGAGGCCCATTTGCTACCGGAGTATGTGGGCGAAGATTCTGGCACGAGTATTGATTATGAAATTTCGGAAAGGGATGCCATGTTCAGGGAAGCCGCTGAAGTCATTGTTATTGCACAGCAAGGTTCCGCCTCGTTGATACAACGAAAATTAAAATTGGGGTACAACCGTGCAGGCAGGATCATAGATCAATTGGAAGCCGCAGGAATCGTAGGCCCTTTTGAAGGCAGTAAGGCCAGGCAGGTACTGGTCAGTGACATGTATGCCTTAGATCAGTTATTGAACAACGAATCAAAATAATAGTAAGATGAAACGAACATTAATAAATTTTAAAAATTTCTTCACAAAAGGCAATGTTTAAAATTTTTAATGCGAGAGCGTAGCGGTTACATACGTTCTCAATTTTTTAGTTGATTTATTATCAAGAAATTAAAAAGATTTAAACGTATGAAAAGAGTACTTTTTTTAATGGTGGTGTTGTCTTCGACACTTTCCGTGGCACAAAATTCGGCAAAAGCAAAAACTTTGTTGGACGAAGTGTATAACAAGGTAATGAGTTATGATAATATTTATGTGGATTTTAAATATTCCCTAAATAATACGGAAGCTAACATTAACCAGGAAACACGTGGTGATGTTACCATGCAGGGAGATCGATATCTGCTCAATTATTTGGGCTCCCAACAAATGTACGATGGTAGTAAGGTATATACCATAGTTCCCGAAAACGAAGAGGTTACCATTGAGAACAGATCGGAGGAGGATAATACAATAACACCTTCCAAAATGCTTACCTTTTACAAGCAGGGACATACCTACGAGTGGGACGTTTTACAAAACGTGCAAGGGAGAAAAATACAGTATGTAAAACTCGTTCCTATCAATTCCAATTCTGAAATCAAGTCCATTCTGTTAGGTATCGATATAGAGACCAAACATATTTTTAAGCTCATAGAAACCGGCAATAATGGCACAAAGACGACCATTACTGTTAATTCTTTTAAAACTGATCAGCAATTGTCAAAAACCTTATTTAATTTTGATGAGAGCAAGTATAAGAATGAAGGCTACTATATTATAAGAGGTTGAGAAGTTGCGGATACTAGATCGTTATATATTATACAGGTTTCTTTTTAATTTTTTCAGTTCGTTCGTCATATTGATGTTCATCTTTATCTTCCAAACCATTTGGTTGTTCATAGATGATTTGGCGGGCAAAGGTCTGGACATTATGATTATTGGTAAATTCCTTTTTTACCTGATGCCCAACCTTACGGAAAAGGTATTACCGCTTACCGTACTCCTCTCCTCTATCCTTACATTTGGAACTTTTGCCGAAAATTATGAGTTCGCCGCCATGAAAGCTTCGGGAATTTCATTGCAAAGGGCCATGCGAAGTCTCATTTTCTTTGTGGTTCTTTTGGGAGGAGTCACCTTCTTTTTTGCCAATAGTGTTATCCCCGCATCGGAGCAAAAAATATATAACCTTAGAAGAAACATTGCCAAAGTAAAGCCGGCGGTAGCCATTTCCGAAGGGGCCTTTAGCGACTTTGAAGGTACGGGGATGAATATAAAGGTCGACAAAAAATACGGGGAAAACGATCGCTTTTTAGAAAATGTGATCATTCACAAAAAGACAAAGACCAATGTCAACAATACCGTTATAAAATCAAAAACGGGCGAACTGATCAGTAGTAAGGACTCGGATATCATTCAGTTGGTCCTTAAGGATGGACATTATTACCAAGACGTGAAATCAAAAAGCGGTAGTAACAAAAGGAAATACCCTTTTGCAAAATCCAATTTTCAGACCTATACGATGAATATAGATATTTCTGGATTGAACGACGTTGATATGAATGAGGAAAGGGATGTAAATACGGATAAGATGAAGAATATCTCCCGTTTGTCCAAGGATATCGATTCGCTAAAAAAGGATAACATTAAGATTGTAAAGGCCTTTTCGAAAAACATCTATTCCAGAATGGGAGCTTTTCTGCCAGTTTCCAAGGATAAGGTGAAAAAGGAAAAATTGGATAGCAACGATACTATTGTAAAAGATAGCATTGTGAACGATAACATTGTGAACGATAACATTGTGAACGATAGCGTTGTAAAAGATAGTATTGTGAACGATAGCGTTGTAAAAGCGAAAAAAAGTGGTACCGTCTTGGAGAAATATGGGGCGGATGTCCCTATAGATTCCATTGTGGCGCTGTACAATGGTTGGCAAAGGAAACAGCTGCTCACCGGCGCTAAAAATTCCACCACCAATGTATTGAACACTATTTCGGGAAAAAAAGAGGAGCTGCAAAAAAGATATAAGATCTACAATATGCATATTTTGTCGCTTCACAAAAAATTCGCCTTGGCATTCTCGTGTATCATCCTGTTTTTTGTAGGGGCCCCATTAGGTGCCATCATCCGCAAGGGAGGACTAGGCTTGCCTATGGTCATCGCTATTATTTTGTTTCTCACCTATTACTTTATAGGTGTATTTGCAGGAAACTATGCAAAGGAAGGCAATATACATCCAATATTCGGTGCATGGATGTCTACCATTATAATGTTACCTTTGAGCGTTTTTCTAACGAAGAGAGCTACTGCGGACAGAGGATTATCCAATTTTGGTGCGGTTGTGGATTTCTTCAAGGAACTGTTTAAAAAGAAAAGCAAAGTTGCCAAAACATGATGATACATATGGAAAATAAAATCCGACTGAATACCATAGAAGAGGCTATTGAGGATATAAAAAATGGGAAGATCATCATCGTGGTAGACGATGAGAACAGGGAAAATGAAGGAGATTTCATTGCCGCTGCCGAAAAGGTAACACCGGAAATGATCAACTTTATGGCAAAACACGGACGCGGACTTATTTGCGCCCCGTTAACGGAAGACCGTTGTGGTGAACTACATCTGGAAATGATGGTACAGAACAATACGGTCTTACATCAGACCCAGTTTACGGTTTCGGTAGATTTGATAGGCCATGGCTGTACGACCGGAATTTCGGTACACGATCGATCAAAAACCATTATGGCCCTAGTAAATGAGGATACCAAGCCCCACGATTTAGGGAGACCCGGGCATATCTTTCCCCTGAGGGCAAAAAACGGAGGCGTGTTAAGACGTACCGGACATACGGAAGCCGCTATTGACCTTGCAAGGTTGGCCAGATTAAAGCCCGCCGGTATTTTAGTAGAAATCCTTAATGAGGATGGTACTATGGCCCGCTTACCACAACTAATGGAAGTCGCCAAAAAGTTTGACCTCAAAGTCATTTCCATAGAAGATCTTGTGGCCTACCGCATGGAATACGATAGCCTAATAGAACGGAAAGAAGCTTTTGATATTACCACCCGCTTTGGGCAGTTTAGATTACGTGCCTATAAACAGACTACCAACAATCAAATACATATTGCGCTGGTAAAAGGCACTTGGAAAACCGGTGAACCTATCCTTACCCGCATCAATGCCACTTTGGTCAATAATGATATCCTGGGCACTTTGACGAACAATCCCGATAAAAAATTGGAAGAGATGTTCAAAGCCATCAATAAGGAAGAAAAAGGGGCTATTGTCTTTATCAATCAACAATCGCAATCACTTAATCTATTGAATAGATTGTCGGAATTAAAGGAATTGCAGCAAAAAGGTATTTTTAAGGCTCCAAAAATAGACATGGATGCCAAAGACTTTGGGGTTGGTGCCCAAATCCTGCACGATATGAATATTACCAAAATACGCCTGCTTACGAACACTACCCAAACCAAACGTGTAGGTATTGTAGGCTATGGTTTGGAAATTGTGGAATACGTGGGCTACTAACGAATGTTTGTCCAGATTTAAAGTCGATACTAGGCTTTCCATAATTGCTGATCAAATTCCTTTTGGAATATTCAGGTATATCCTTGGCCTATAGTAAATGCTAAGACAATAGCGCGTTGAGTACCTTTCCCATTTTCTCGGCACGTTGGTACACTTCTTCCTTGTCCCAACCCAATTTGATCAAACAGGATATCGTACGCCCTACCCAATGATCGGATTTGGAAAAATTGGACATATGATACTCGGGAAGTTGATCATATACCTTGGCAGGCAGATGGCCCAATGATTCCAAATCCTTTAAATGCTGCCATTTTCTATGGTAATGCCAATTGTTATCGTACCAATAAAAACAGGAATCGATACCGGTTTCCAAAAGGGCTTTATGGGCTTTTTTTGCAATTTCTTCCGTTGGGAGAAAGAAATTAAGAAAAGAGTAATTTTCCACACCACTTTGGGGAACTCTTCTAAAAGTAATCCCTGGTATGGCTTCCAAGGCCTCCCGCAGCACTGTATAGTTTTTTTTCTGAATACCCAAGAACTCATCCAAACGTGCAATTTGGGCAAGCCCTACGGCCGCATTCAATTCTGAAATTCTGTAGTTATAGCCCAAAAAAGGATGTTCTTCCGCTCCCCTATCCGTTCCTTTATGATCATGTCCGTGATCCGAATAGTGATCGGCATTTTTATAATAGGCCTTGTTGTTCGTTATCAGCGCTCCCCCTTCACCACAGGTAATGGTTTTCACATAATCGAACGAAAAACAACCCAAATCCCCATAGCTTCCTAAAGGCTTTCCGTCATAGCTTCCGCCTATGGCCTGACAAGCGTCTTCTATCAGCAACAATTTATGTTTGCTACAAATTTTACCCAAAGCACCTAAATCGGCCATGGATCCACACATGTGAACGGGCATAACCACTTTGGTGTTTTTGGTAATTGCCCGTTCTACCGCTTCCGGATCTAGGGTAAGGGTATCGTCTACATCTACCAAAATTGGAACCGCTCCCAGTCCCAAAATGGCTTCAAAGGTAGCAACAAAGGTAAAGGTGGGCATTATGACCTCGTCCCCTACTCCTACTCCGGCACTGGCCATGGCTACGGTCAAAGCCGCTGTTCCGCTACTGACCAATTGCGCATGCTTTACTTCCATACGCTTTGCCAAGGCCTTCTCCAGTTCCATGGATTTCCAATGACCCTTACGCATACCGTCAAAACCATAGCGCATCAGTACCCCGGAATCCGTTACATCGTTTATCTGTGCTCTTTCTTGGTCTCCAAAAAGTTCAAATCCTGGCATCGTATAGGGTATTTGTTAGTATTGTTAAATCTTATAGCGGTAGTTTCATCGGAATATGGGAAGTCGTCTGTTTTTAGGGTATTTCAATGATACTCTCCCCAAGATTTCTTCTCACTTTTTTAAAACCCGAAAAAACATCATCGGAAGCCCTATATCCAACGGGTAAAACCAGTACGGATGTCAGTCCTTCTTTATCCAGGCCCAATAATTCATCATAGGCAACAGGTACGAACCCTTCCATAGGACAGGCATCGATCTTTTCGGCCGCACATATGGTCAAGAGGTTCCCTAGTGCCAAATAGGCCTGATTGGTAGCCCAGTTTTGAATTTTATCGATACTTTTCTTGGAGAAATCCTTTACCAGCGAGTCCTTGAACGGGTTCAATATTTCATCACTAGTACCCCGAACATGCTTCACCCTTTTGAAATGGTTAGCAATGAACGCTTCATCTATAGTATTCTCGATACAGATTACCAGCACATGGGATGCTTGCGCCACCTGTTGTTGACCATAGGAAGGGGCTACCAATTTTTGCTGTAGCTCTTTGTCCTTCAATATGACCATCTTTATGGGTTGCAAGCCATAAGAGGTAGCGGTAAGGTTGAAGGCCTCTTTCAGTTTTTTAATTTTATCCTTCGGAAGTATCTGTTCCGAATCGAACTTTTTAACGGCGTAACGCCACTGCAAATTTTCTATGATATCCACAACGCTATTTTTAATTAAAAAACCATAATTTGATTGCCATGGCGACGACCATGACCACCAAAAAGGTCTTTATAAATCCGTCCCCCTTTTTTACCGATATCCTGCTAGACAACCACGCCCCGCTGCCATTGCCCAGGGCCAGTATTAGCCCGACTTTCCAATCGACCTTATCATTAAAAACGAATACGGCCAAAGCTGAAAGGGTATAAATAAATACTACCGCCACTTTTGTGGCATTTGCCCGCACCAATGTCATCCGGTTGACGTAATGTAAGAACAATATGATGATAAATCCTAGACCGGCATTGATGAATCCGCCATAAACACCAAAAAAGAAGAAAGCTATAATTCCTATCCAAAGATATTTACCGCTGAGTCGCTCCTGAAGTTCCTTGACATCTATTTTGGGCGAAAAAATAATAATAAGCACCACCAGGATCATAACGATCGCCAGAATCTTATTAAAGGTCTCCCCTTTGATATCTACTGCAATACTGGCACCTAAAATGGCCCCTAATAAGGCCGAAATACCCAAATAGATATTGAACGGGAAAGTAGATACGCCCTTGCTTTTAAAACCAGCAGTGGCCAAAGCGGTCTGGATTACAATAGCTACTCTATTGGTCCCATTGGCTACACTAGGTGGTAGTCCAAGAAAAATAAGGACCGGTAAGGATAGCAATGATCCGCCTCCGGCTATGGTATTTATGAACCCTACGGCAAAACCTACTACTACCAAAAGTACATAATGATACCATTCTTCCATCGCACAAAAATAACTTCTAAAAACAAATAAATAGCAGTTTAGGGTTAAAATAAAAATTCCTAAAACCCTTTATGAAATAGAAAAAGGTTGCTATATTTGCACCCGCCTTCGCAACCCAAGGTTGCTTTGGTGGGCCAAGCCCGCCAAAGTCTTATTTTAGCATAAGGCATAAGTGTACCGGAGAAATGGCAGAGTGGTCGAATGCGGCAGTCTTGAAAACTGTTGAGGGTCACACCTCCGGGGGTTCGAATCCCTCTTTCTCCGCAAAAGAAAACCCATAACTTTCGTTATGGGTTTTGTGTTTTCCAAAGTGAATGAAACCTATTTCAGTTCGCAGATGAAAATACAAAACCGGACACACGCAGTGTGTTGCGGTTTTTGTGTTTGTATTGGATTCCCAAATGGGACGCACGCAGTGAATCCCTCTTTCTCCGCGATCAAGCGCAACTTGTAAAGCAGCTTGAAGATAAAATCCTACCAAGTTTAGTTGAGTGGGATTTTTAGTTTTAAGATGCAGACGCCGTAAGGATTATAAGTTGCATTTGCAGTATGCGGTTAGAGGGAACATTGAAAATAATCCCTCTTTCTCCGCTGGGTAGTTTTAAACAACTACAATAATCCCTGTAAACAATTGATTTACAGGGTTTTTATTTTTTATGTGCTCAAATGGATTCATTTGGAGTTCCTTGTGGTAAGCAGTTATTTTAAGCGTATAACTATTCTAATGATTTCGTTTATATTTCTTTTTAGCTTTATCTTCTCAAGGAACTCGTTTAAGATTTAAAAAAAATTATTTTAGTCTAGAAAGCCATTTTTTTATTACTTCCTTTTCTTTACCGACAGAATAATATTTGATTTGTTTTCCATCCATAACTGCTCCAAACCTAACATCGTCTTTTGGGTGCCTACTTTTATATCCATTTAATTGATCGGTTACCATTTCAACCATAGAACGGTTTATTAAACCGGCACCGACAGCTTTCTGCACATTAAAGTAATATGATCCCGTAGGTGTTGGTTTCCATAAAGGCACTATTTTATATGGCAAGAGTCCATTTTCTATTAGAAAATCACCGTCGATCCAATGCATTTTTTTTGGCATACCGGTAACATGAATAAGACTAGATACAAAGTCTTTAAATGGAGTTGGATAACATGCTACGTTATATGAACCGTATATTTTTGATTGCGAACAATGAACGATAAAGTTTGTTAGGCTTTTCACATCTGTAACCTGCATATGATGATCTTTAACATGGGGTAATAATATCTCTCCTCCCCTAAAAAACCTAACGGGCCAAAAAGGTTCGGCATTTGGGTCATTAGGTCTTGTTATCCTAAAATCCTTCATTCCATGAGATCTATATATAGTATAATTACTTGTCCTTTCTCTAATCGCTTCTTCTGAAAAAGTTTTTCTTATGGCATATCTAAACTCTTCGCCAATAGTTTTTGGGAATTTTGGAAGTGGGTTTAAAGGTTCCGTTTCTTCTATGAATTTTTTGTCCCATTTATCATATACGGAGACAGTTGATATGTAATGATAATGGCCAAAACGTCCTTTAAATTCTTCGAGAAAATCTGAAACGGCCTTTGGGGATTTTTGCCATGTATCCACAACAATATCCCAATAAGTATCCTGGTATTTTTTATCAATAGCTTTAAACCCTTGCTTATTTTCTTTTTCCCTATCGCAAATTATGATAGGCAAATCATTGAACAGATGTGCATTGGTCTTTCCTCTATTTAATAATGTGACATCATATCCTGAATTTATAAATGTATCGACAATAGTCGGTCCCAAAAAACCTCTTCCGCCCAGAATCAATACTTTACTATTGTTTTTATTGAACATTTTAAACCCTAAGGCATTTATTGGGTTTAAGAAGGTAAACATTGAAGCCGCTCCGGCGGTTTTAATAAAATTTCTTTTGTCCATAACAATTTGATTTTTATGGATACAAAAAAAGAAACTTCAAAGTAAATAACAGAAGTCCTTAATTAATCAGTACTAATTTCCTTTTTATATTGCCCTGGAGTTTTACCTGTATTCTTCTTAAAATTATGAAAGAAAGCAGATTTAGAATTAAAACCACACTCGTAGCCTAGACCTTCTAATGTAAAATTCAAGTTGTTTTTCTCTTCCATTCTAAACATTGCATATTCTACTCTTTTGGTGTTTACTAGATCATAAAAGGTAGTATTCATTTCTGAATTTATAATCTGAGATAGATGATGTTTAGGAATGTTTATGGACTCGGATAAAATAGCGAGGGAAAAATCTGATTGCAGATAATCTTTATTTTCTTTGAAAAAATCATTTATACTACCTCGAAACATCTTAATCTCTTCATTCTTCAGTGGGCTATGCTTGTATTTTTTATTATCCGCAAGGGAATCATAGGATATTTCAGGCTTGTAAACCATACCATATTTTAACCCATAAAACCCAATAACCGTAACAAGAGCAATATATCTCAATAAATCCCAAATTTCAAAATATGCTACTCCTACTAAAATCTCAATTGTTAACCTTATAATGCTAATTCCTGTACTAATTAGGAATAAAATTGCAATGGTTCTAATCCAAGAAAGCTCTGGTATACTATTATCAGCTCTTTTAGTCTTTAATTTTAGTAGTTTTTTATTATATGAGTACAGTATATAAACTGGATAAGAGGTTACAGAAATTAATTTTGCTATTAGAATTATTATTTCCCACGATAATTCGAAATTTGATTGAATATAAAAACTGAAAATCGTAAAAAAAATAAAAGGTAAAAAATGTAAAAAATCAGCCTTAACAAGGTGTTGGTTAAACATAGTTTTTGTGTATGCGAAAAATAGAGGACCATGTAAAAAGCCAATTGTAGTTATAAATATTTCAGCGGTATAAGTTAGATTTAACTCCTTGTCTATACTTATGAGTAAATGAATAAAGAATACAAAAAACCAGCACACCAAAATCCAATCAGATAATTTTTTACTCTTTTTTATTAAGAGCAAAAGAGTAAATAAAATGCATTGAATAGCACCAATTCCAGAAATTATAACTAATACATTCGACATTTTCTATGTAAAATTTGTTTAAAATGAAATAAAATGCGCATTACTTGTCTAGATCTAATGGTGTACAACGGGAGTCTGCTCGGAAACCCCATCGGGAATAAAAATAGAGGATTAATTTTGATCTGAAAGCTAGTTGGGAAGATTTGTAATCCGTTTTTGGAGCGGAAAATGGTATCGCCAAAAAAAATAAAGGAGATACTCAACACAGTAAGTGAAGAAGTCATTAGACCTGATATGAAACTGGCACTAGCATGGATTTCCCAAATAATGGAAGATACATCAAATGATAGGGACTAAAATGAAAGAATGGTTTTGATTTATCGGAAGCGGACGGAAAGGAGGTGATTGTTTAAACAAGTATAGCCAAAGGCTTACCACAAGCTGCTATAGAAAAAGATTAGTGGGTAGTGACAATATTACGCGTTCTATTTGAAACTAAGTACGCAAAATATCTAGTTTTTAAGGGAGATAGGGCCCTATTTTGTTATTATGCTATCTCAAAAAGAGCAAGCCCGATAGTGAAGGAAGAGCTATGATATCCCTCAGAATTACCGTAAATGAATAGTAGTTGTGCGGAGCTTAGCACAGGCCGAAAAGCGCACTGTTGTTCCAAGCGGAACAAGTATCTTATAAAAGGTTAATTAAAAAGGCCAACAATGAGAAGCTCCGGGAAAACTTTTGTGATCGCCAAATGGTGTTTGATAAAACGGTCGTTTTTTATTGGCCGCAGCCTCTTATTTGATTTATAGTTTTCTTTATGGTTATTTGTTCAAATTATATCCTATAGTTCTTCCAAGTAAACAATAAAAAGGACAGCAATTTGCTGTCCTTTTTATATTCTAAACCTAGGTGCTTCATTCAACAATTACTTGATGGGTTTCGTCTATTCCCTTTCCAGTGATTTTAAGGAAATAATTTCCTTTCTTCAAATCACTTACATCTAAAGTTAATTTTTCCGAAGAACTATCATATTTCATGGACTTGGACATTGTAGCCCCGAAAGTGTATAAAGTCAGGGAAACAGGGCCATCAAAAGACGCGTTATCTTTCTTGAAACTTTCGTGTTCACTATTTTTTTCAATATATATTTCATTGTCTGCCGGGTTTGGGTATACGGTTAGATAGAAGCCTCCACCTGAGCAACCCGGTTGTATAAAGTTTGAGCCACTGCTCTGTCCACAGGAAGTTGATGCCTGCACATAGAGATATCCACCATTACAACCCACATAACGGCTAGTGGTGGAGGAAGTCGTTGTCCACGTAGTGTTGTTGTTCAACGTCCAGGTATGGGATGAAGTGCCGCCAGTGGCCGTTGCGATAATCCACCCCGATGAGTCGGGTCCCGAAATAGAAATCGTCATATTCTGAGGACCGACTGTAATACTTTTCGTTTCGGCAACCGATCCGCAGTCATTTCCAGGATAATTGATGACAGCCGTAAGTGTAACACCTCCGTTCGAAAGGCCCCTTACCGTCGCTACACTTGTGCCTTGTCCAGAAATAATACTGGCCCTAGAATTGCTAACGCTCCAGGTAACGGTTGTGCCCGCGGTTTGCCTAAAATTTGTCAAGGAGTAATTATAGGTATTGTTGACGCACAGGTTGGAAATTCCCGAGATGGAAGTGGTGTTGAAGTTGAAACAATTCTCATTGTTCAAAAAGTTGGTAATACGGTTTATTGAAGCTGCTGAAAAATTCAAGTCCTTGTCAAATCCTTGGCACATCATGGTTCGTACATTCGGGACGCCACAATTAGCTCCATCACCATGCCTTCCATCCAAAAGGTGGCCTATTTCATGGGAAACGGTTTGGTGCGCATCGGCTCGATCAACAGTATAGCAGACCGGTCTTGCATTGTTGCAGGCATCGCCGATACCAGAGGCCCTACCTAAATTTCCTCCCAAGTTTTTTGCGGTAAAGAGATGAATCAAATCTTTTGGCGCACTTGAAACGTTCCATTGGTTTCTTATTTCATTTATGATGGTTGTCGGATTGGTCGATGTATAGCCTCCGGACTGGAACTCAATATGGGAAGTAACTGTCAAAACTGCATCCAGATCGTCGTCATAAACGTCTTGGATTAGGTTGATTTCCCCCAACATCTGTGCAAATGAATTGGCGTGCGCGGCTGCATATTCGGGATCGCAATGCAATTCCAACTCAATGATATTACATCCCGCAGAAGTACTCCTATAGCTCTGCGGCAAACTTATGCGTTCCTCGGGCACGTCTTCCGTTCCGCAAAAACCTTCTTTGGTTTTTAACTTGTCGGACCTGTACAGCACCAACTCATCGTTAGGGATTGTTTTGTCCTTCAAAAAATCTTTCAGCTGCCGAATGTATATTCGGCCTTCGTCCGTTTCAAAGCCCCCATAGATGAAATCGTCATCAACGGTTAGCCTGATACGCTTTCCGTTGGCTAAATAGCCTTTGTAGGTAATGGTCTCCCCCATTTCACGCTTTATAGTATCCGTTTCGGTAATTATATAAGACTCAAAATCTGGGGATCGTATTTCATGGGGATATAACGTCATATCCAACTCTTGTTCCTTGCCGATATTCCACAAAACTTTGGTCTCTCTTAGCGAAGAAATCCCTTTTTTTAAACTTCCAATGTCCATTTGAACTATTTGGTATTCTTCTAGTGAATTATCAAGGGCTCGGGACTTCTCGTCAGAAATCAATATTTCGTTGGAAACCATCTTCATTTGTGAAAAGGCCAACGGACAAAACAGCACAAAAAGGAATAGTGTAAGTGTAATTTTTTTCATATTATTTCTATTTATTGGTTCATAATCCGTATCGAGGTTATTTCAAAGAAATCCGCACAAATATCCTCAGTGTCAAACGATTCGTAAACATATCCGCTGAACACCACCCTTACATCCCCTATCTGGAGCTCATCTGTTAAATTACAGGGGATAAAAGAACCCAGTGGACGACTATCGGTTTTTTCATCAGGTTCAATCGTGAAATCACCGGGACAAAATGTATCTGGTCCCCTAATGGTTCCTTCGGCATCAGTGATGGTGGCCACGATTCTTCTGCCTTCATCCTGAAAGCAGCCCGGATTCGGGTCATCATCGGAACATCCGGAAATGGATAGGTTGACAAATAATACTAAGAGAAAAAAATTCATTTTCTTTGCTACTTCAGAATGTTTGCTCATTAAAGTTAAATAGAATTAATAAAAGTAAGAAAATATTTACGTTAAAATGTTTAAATCTTATTATTGTAGAATTATTCTTACTTATAAGGTATGGGGTTTGTAGAAGGTTGCTTCGGTACAATTTATCTTAAGTAGTTTTGCGCAGGTGTTATTCAGCAACTCCTAGAAAAATATCGAAGTGGGGAGCACCCAACTTTTTGCCCTGCACCAATTTTCAATATGAGAAAAGGGGAATAACTAGATGCCAGGGCATAAATCGCTCCGTACTATCTAACACTATGAAAAATCTTGATTCTAAAAGTTAGTGAGGATATGTTGATGCTGCGCAAGAAGTTGAAACTGCTAGATAATTTTAACGAAAAAAGTAAAAACTGATTTCTTATCGGTTCTTTATCCTTTTTAAATCCCAACGTTCTTTATTCTTTTTCCAATAAATCATATAAAACCGACCAATTTTCAATTTATAAGTCACGATTTTATCTTGTGTTCTGATTTTGACAATTGGATTAAACTTGTAGGAAGGACTTAGCCAAGTACTATTTTTAGCCACTTCAAAAGTATCTAGTTTAGTAATACTTCCTACCAAAATTACTTTTTTACTCTCACTATTGTTATAAATCCTTACTGTTGTTTTGGTTAACTCCTCCCCAATATGATCTACTTTTTGCGCTAAGCAAGAACTAAGGAATAAACAAAAAACAATTGTACTAAATATTAGTTTCATGTGAGGAATTTGCTTTATTTATTCGACCTAAAAGATATCCCGCTATAGTTCCCAAAAGCCCTACAGCTGGTGCGATTTGATCATTGCTATAGCCAGCAGTTATCAAAAAAAGAGTTGCTGTTATGATCAATGTTATTATTATAAATTTAATGGTGTCCTCAGCGTTAATTTTTCTATTTTTAATTAGAAAAATCTCCAGTAATATCACAACCAACCCAAAAGCCAGAACAGATATTGACAATATGAATTCTAATCTCGATAAAGGTGTTACAACTATTGAGTTTGAATCTTCAGGTTCTGGGGGAGGATTATCGTTGATGACAAAATCAATGGAATCTTGTCCAAAAATTGACAATGAAAAAAGGAAAGCTAGAAATATCAAGAAGCCGAATAAAATTTTCTTCATAAGAATATAAAATTACTTATCAAATCAAAATATCCGGGAACTATGTAGGAAATTACATATAATATTTGATTTTGACAAATTTTATGAAGAGATTATTACAAAAATCCTCTGCCTAGTTCACTTCTATGGAATTTTTCTTGTGAAGTGTTCATGGTCGGGGTTCGTCCATTGGATTCCCAAATCCTTACCCCTAAACTTTGCGCTTGGATCCTGTTTCAATTTTATCTATTTGTTGTTGTAGCTAATCGTCCTTATCTTCAAACTTGGTGTCCGTTATATTGATTTCTGTGCTGAGACCGATACGTTTAAAATCCCTTCTTTGGTAATCCTGAGTATTTCCATCAAAATCAAAATAAGTTAAATGTGTCGTTTCTTGAAGGATGCTACTAAGATTGGAAGTATCGATCTTTTTGTATTGAAGCTGCAAATGATCAAGTAGCGGTAAATGGAAATCGATCATTCTGTATCTGATCAGTCACGATGTGAACCGTTTTGGGGAAATGTATCGAATGATTGAAGGCATAAGTAAAAAGATGCTGACTGCGCAGCTAAGAGAGTTGGAGAC
>JBATTK010000044.1:0-32275 GCA_049670505.1 Saonia sp. | reverse complement strand
CGGTTCGCATCCGCCTTTCCCTGTGCTTCAATGGTCACTTTTTCGGCTTCTTTTGTAGCCGTGACCAAACGAAACTGGTATTCCAACGACTCCTGTTCTTGTTTTAGCTTACGCTCGATAGCCTCCTGCAGCCCATGCTCCAAAAGTAATTGCCGAAAGTTTAAGGTCTGTTTCCCCCAATATTCTATATTCCATAATGCGTGTATTTTAACAATATTCAATCACTCAAAACGAGTTCACTTTTTTTTTACTATAGTTTTCTTTAAATGGAGAAACTTCCCCATCTGGCGAGGTATAAAGATCATCATCAAGATACATGCCTGTTACGCCATAAGTCGGCAAAGCTATGCCTGGTTTCGGCCACTCCATCACCATCTTCTAGGTTTCAGTCCACAGGTTGCCTTAACTTCACATAAATCCCGTTTCTGGAATTCACCGCTATATGCCGAGGTTTCCCCGGAGAATCCGCGACCTTTACTACGTTAAATCCATCTGGAACGGTTAGGCCCGCATTATTAGAGCTGATTCGCAAAGAATTTACCGAATTTGATTTTTTGTTTTCATGCTTGCAGACAAGGATAAGAAGAATTGTACTATCCCCCTATAAAAAGGCTGCTTTTTGTATAACTTGTTTTATTCGAAAATTTCCTCGTGGTTTTTTTAGTAAATGTCCCTTTTTTGGCTTGGTTTTCACCAGATCTTATTTAAGTATGCTATATTGTATTTCATGCTTTCCAGTGGAGTACTTGCATATTCTTCCTGCTCAATAAAAATATGCTTCACTCCGGATGCTTTTTTGTTTCGGAGCATTTTGGCAATGTCAAGTCCACCCATGCCAAACTCGGTGCTTTCCTTCTTGCTCATATTCATATCCTTCAGATGCCATAGGGGAAACCTATTGGGAAACCTTTTAAAATAATCCAGTGGATTCTTTCCACCCACAAGGACCCATCCCAAATCCAGTTCCATATGTACTAAATCTGCTTGGGTATTGTTGAGCAAGACATCATATAGAACTTCCCCTTTATCGGATTCAAATTCATAGGCATGGTTATGATAGCCAAAATTCAATCCCATTTTTTTGCAGGCTTCACCGGCCTTGTTGAATTTATCCGCTACGCTTTTGTAATTCTCAACAGTCTGACCTTTGGTCGGCATGGTAGAACAGATCAAATATTTTTGACCTGATTCCACTGCCTCATCCATAGTCCTTTGCCAGTTGTCATCCAAATGTACATGCCCACTGATCAGTTTCATATCCAAATCATTGCAAACATTACTTATTTCTTTAGGATCAAGGCCATAATAATGACCCTTACTACTCCGGGCGGTTTCAATCTTTTTGAATCCAATGGAGGCTATCTTCTTAAGTGTACCGACGGGATTCGCATCCATCTCCTTGCGAAAGGTGTATAACTGTATCCCGAGGTTTTTTTCGGATTTATAAGGGGCAAGAGTAAAAGAGGGAAGTAACACGGTACTAGCGGTCAAGGCTCCAGATTGTAGCAAAAAAATTCTTCTAGTTGTCATTTATAATTCTGTTTAAATTAAATATTCGTCTTGACCTTGATCCTTTACTTCTCCAAACAAGGCTTAACATCTCACTTTCTCCAATAAATTATTGTGACCAAGCTGTTGGTTTTCGGTCCCAACGGTGTTTCCGAAGTTCTTGGTGCAATTCGGCGGATAACCCACTACCATCGCTAGTCGCGGTATTGGCCAAAACGTTGCGTTCCTTTCGCATCCCCGGAATAATGGTACCCACCGATCGGTTCATCAAAATAAAGCGCAGTGCCATTTCGGCCATGGTCATCTCCTTCGGGATCAATGGCCTTAAAGCGTCTGCATGCTCGACACTGGAAATGAGGTTTTCGGGCACAAAATAGGTGTTCCGCCAGTCGCCCTCCGGGAAGGTGGTCTCCTTGGTGATGTTTCCCGTCAAAGTCCCTTCATCAAAGGGAACCCGAGCAATCACCCCAATATCCATTTGGTCGCAAAGTGGAAAAAGTGCATCCTCCGGGTTTTGGTCAAAAATGTTGTAAATGACCTGTACGGCATCCAACAATCCGGTTTGCAGCGCCTTTATTCCATTCTCCGGCTCCCAACGGTTTACGCTGATGCCCATGGCGGCTACTTTTCCCGCGGCCTTCAAATCTTCAATGGCCCGTTTCCATTCTTCCCGATCAGACCAGCCATCGTCCCAAGTGTGGAACTGCATCAGATCGATCTGTTCCAAACCCAAATTCTTAAGGGTCTTATCGGTATAATCCATTACATGGGAGGTGGGGTAGGATTCCTCTAAACTATATTCAGGTTTGGCCGGCCATTGAAAGTTTTTGGGAGGGATCTTGCTGGCCGTATATAATTTTTTGTTCGGATGGCGCCGCACCAACTGACCCAATAATTCCTCACTGTGCCCTTCGCCGTAACCCCAAGCGGTATCGAAAAAGTTGACGCCCCTTTCCACCGCCAAATCAAGGGATCTTGAAGATTGCAAGTCATCGGACTCCGTCCAACCGGCCATGCCCCACATGCCATAACCCACTTCACTTAACTGCCAATTTGTTCTTCCGAATTTTCTATAAATCATATTTTTAAGGTGTAGTTTAAATTAGTGTTCTTTTTGATAGTGTTGTTTTAGGAAATCTTCGGCAAAATCGTTCGTTAAATCCCTAACAGCAGTATATATGGTTGGCATTGTTCTGTACATTATCGAACGCTATCAACAGCATAGGGCCATGAATTCTATACTAGTAAGGTTTTCCTTCCGTAAGCTGCCCGACTCAAGTAAAAGATAGGTTATCAATTCCCTCAGCGTTGATTTTGTTTCTCAAATTTTTAATGGCCATCGTTTCGCTATTTTTTTTCGATCCCCTTACCCGTAGCGGCATAATAGATCCCTCCGTACAAATGATCTAAGAACCATTGATTTTCATATACTTTTTCAATATGACCAAGAGCCGTGTAGAAAGAACGTCCTCCGTCAAACTCATGATACCAGGAAATAGGATGAGTACCCATTCCCATACCTACCCGATCTACCGTTTTGCCATTTTTATCCATATCTCTATTCTTCCAGGTAACTTTTGGATCATATGAATTTTCATCCACCAAAATAAGATCGTGTAGACCGTCCACTTTGTCCTCGCCAAATTCATACCATTCATCCGTCCATAGCAGTTTGTTGGGAAAATGTTCCAAACCGGGAAAACTGTGATCAATTATTTCCAATTTAGCAGTTTGTTGTATTGGATGTATGTGGAACATTCTTCCAACAAGCTGCGTATACCACTCCCAGTGATATTCCGTATCAGAGGCAGCGTGAATACCGACATACCCCTTACCGGATTGGATGTATTTTTCGAAGGCTGCTTGTTCGGCAGCATCAAAAATATCCGCTGTTGTACTGAGGAAAATTACAGCATCAAAACCTTTTAGCCCATCTTCGGTGATTTTTATGGCATTTTGCTGACGTTTTACCTCAAAGTTATGGGTGCTTGCCAATTCATTGATTGCCGTAATTCCGTTCTGAATCGATGCATGATGCCATCCAGCGGTTTCTGTTATCAATAATACCTTAAACTGTTTTTGTGCAGCTATTTTCAAACAAAATAGCTGCACAAACAAAATAATGAAAGTTATCTTAATCAGACCTTTTTTCGAAAACATAAAGTAGTTATTTAATTCATAATTGTTTTAATCATTTGTTGCCCATGCAGGGAAATTATATCACAAAAGTATAGGATCAATTGATAACGATCTCATTTCCTTAATAATTTTGAAACAGATAAAACACGGGCCGAAACCCGTGCTTTTTGAAAACTAAACTCAAAATTAACTCAACTAGGCTACTATACTAATTGAATTATTTTTTAATGTTATTGTATTTTATAATTGCGATGGGAGGTGGAGAAATCAAAAATCCCAAAATCTATTTTTTTGAATTGCTAACAAAGGCGATATGTTTACTATCCGGTGACCAAGAGTTTACGTTGATAGTTCCCTGACCACCATAGAGATGCGCAATAACTTTTGGCACACCCCCCGAAACGGGCATCAAACGTAGCATTACCTGTTTATAGGAGGGATGGGAATTCAAATCGATATCCGGTGGAAAAGAAATAAAGGCAATCCACTTTCCGTCAGGGGAAATATGTGGGAACCAATCGTTGTACGCATCAAACGTAAGCTGTTCTTTCTTACTCCCGTCCGGCTTCATTCTCCAAAGCTGCATAGTGCCACCGTTCTTTGATCCATTATAATAAATATATTTACCATCTGGTGAATACTCACAGCCATCGGCGTGGTCTAATTTTTTATTATCGGTCAATTTTACTTCCTTACCGCCTTTGATCGATTTTTTGTAAATGTCGTAGGCTTTCTTTTCACCTCGTTGGGCCACATAAACCAATTCTTTGTTGTTTGCCGCCCAACCATGCAAATAAGACGGGGCCTCACTAGTTACGGGTTTAGGCTCCCCGCCGGTAAGGGGAAGTACAAAAACATTGGATCCATCACCATCGTTATGACTTATACCAAGTAATTTTCCATCAAATGAGATGCAATGGTCGTTGTTGAGCCTATCCGCAGAACCGGTATTGAGTTTTTTGGTTTCTCCACCTCCAATTGGAATGGTATATAGGGATCCGTCCATATTGAACAATAATTCTTTACCATCGGGCATCCAGTTAGGCGCTTCAAAACGGCTGTCCCTTTCGTAAATAACCTTTCGTTTTCTATCAAACACATTCATGGTTTCCATTCGGCACCCGATCCAACCTTCTTCATTTGGATTGTACGTTTGCGCCACAGGTTGATCGATACGGACGTTCCAAACCTTAGCCGTTTCGATTTTATCCACATCATGAGACCCGATTACGATTCCGACCAGAGCTTCAGGGGGCATGAACTTGAGCTCCTTGGAGCTTATTTCTTGGAGAGGTTCTCCAGGATGGGCCGCTCTTACAATAAAGATATTTCCCCGACGCTCCAATTGAATAATTTGATAAAAACGCTTAGGCGCCCATACATCATCTTCCGGGTTTTGCATATCGGCACCTCTTCTTTCACGCCATTGACCAGCGGTAAGCCCATCTCCGTGAAGAAAGCCTCCTACCATCACAGCATTATCAGCCTCAGAAGCACGCGCCATCCAACCTATCTTACGATGCACCTCATTGTAGCCTTCGAATTCAAAATTGGCGGTCACAACAAAGTTACCTTTCAATTTATTGTACAAATAACGATGTTCATCCCGTTGTCCCCAGATGTTGTATCCTGCACCTTTAACGGTGTAAGTCTGTGTGTTGGTGTCATATGAGGCAGAACCGGTTAGTTTTGGATTACCTATGTCCTTATTGTATTGAAAGTCCCCAATCGGATTTTCTTGACCAATCGCGAATTGCATCAGGTAAAAACCAATCATCATAAGTTTAATTTTCATAGTTGTCGGATATTGTTAGTCGGTTAGCAATTATGGATTGTCTATTCTTTCTATGATTTATCGAAGACAATAGTAGAGTTTCCTTTAAAAATTCAGGTAGAAAAGCTGTTTTTATAGGTAGAAATTATGTCCGTAGCTGCTTTATTTTGAAAAGGCATAAGTCCTTACGGACATTATCCCGTTCAAAGTTAAAATCTCGTATCCGCTTGCTCTAAATCCAATTCCTGTATCCAAATATTTCGGTAAAGTACGTTGTGGCCTTCGGCCTGCAATTTTATACCCCCAGCAGTATTAGTAATGCCTTTACCACCATTATTTCCACCATCCAGCCCCGAATTGGCGCCTCCCCATACTTGGTTTATCCCTACGTTGGTATGTGCCTTCTCGGCATTGAAATAAACGGTTACCAAAGGTTTCTCTGAAAGTGTCCCATTTGCAAATCTAGGAGCACGAAAAGTGATGTCATAAGCGTTCCATTTTCCAAGTCCATTATAGTGCTCGTAAGGAGCGTTCGATTCATTGATTATAGCGCCCATACCATGTTTTGTGCTATCGCCGTCCAATACTTGTATTTCATATCGATTTTGAAGATAAACCCCGCTGTTTCCTCCCTTGTTTTGAACAAGGAATTCGATGTGGAGCCGAAAATCGCGGTATTTCTTTTTTGTTACGATGTCTGCCGTACCATAGTTACCATCAAGCGCGTAAGGGTCTTTGCTACTAACGACCGTTCCTTTGTCTACGGGATCGCTTACTATTTTCCATTTAATCGGTAATTCCGAAGAAAATCTAGGGCCTTCCCAATAGGTCCATTTTTCGTCCAAAATTTCTCGGGAACCATTAAACAGTATTTCGGCCTTTTCCGGAGCTTTTGCGCCTACCCCAAGATCTTTTCTATCGATATACAAAAAATAGTACACCACGAAAATCAAAATGGATAAAATTAGAAGCACTATTGCGAACTTATATAATGGTTTCATTCCGGCCTTTTGCTTTTTAAACCTGAGATACCAGTATCCGCTTCTTGATGAAGTGGGATTTGTTTTCGATAATCTATACCATCAGCGTGCAATTTGGATTTGGTTGCCTTTGCTGTTGTGAAGAACTGAAGAGGTCCTTGATTGTTGGCAACGATTATTCGAGTTTTTTCAGCATCTCCAATTCGTCCGAGGGCCTTTACGTCATACGACATGTTTATACCACTGGATGTGTACGGCAACGGATCGAACGCCCCTTGTCCATCCCCCAGCAGTATTATACCTATACCTGCGTCGTTGCGAGGTGTTTCTACCTCTGAGGCGTAGAGGTTCCCGCCTAGAAGCACATCTAGGTCACCGTCATCATTGAAATCTTCAAGAACCATCTCATTAACTGGAGAAATCTGTGCCATAAACGGGAGTTCCGTTTGCCTAAATTTGCCCTTTCCTTGATTTTCCATATAAATGCTCGCAAATGAAGCTACCTCATAGTGCAAGGACGCTTCAAGGTTTTCCTTACCATAGATATCTTTGATGGTGGCGTTTGCAAAAGAACCATAATCCTTGAATTTTAATTGAATTGCCGGAATCTGTTGGGATGAGCATTGCCGCCCACGTACCGGGTACTGTACTCCCGAATCGTGGTAGCCTAAAACCAGGTCCGTAGTTCCATTTTCGTCAAAATCATTGGCAAAAATATCGAAGGTTTCCGCTGCACTTGCCTGATATTTATAATTGGTTCCCAAGTTACCTACGATAATATCCGCATCGCCATCACGATCAAAATCACCACTGTCGATACTAAACCACCAACCTGTCGTATTTTCAAACCCCAAGAGCGCCGTTGCATTTTTGAACTGCCCATTTTCCTGACTATAGATGGTCAGTGGCATCCATTCACCGACTACCACAAGATCTGTTGTTCCATTCTCATCGAAATCAATCCATAGGGCATCGGTCACCATACCAATTTTTGAAAGTCCAGGTGCCAATTCCTCCGTTTGGTCCTCAAACATAAACCTGCCCTGAGCCGTTTGATTTACCAATAAATAACTTCTACCCGGATGGGGATAATTTTGCGGAGATAACCTTCCTCCAACGAATAGGTCAATATCTCCATCATTATCCATGTCCCGAGGAATTACCCTTGACCCGCTTCCGGTTATTTTGGGGATGAAACCATTTGATTTGACGAAGTTCCCGTCTCGGTTTAAATAAAGCCTGTCCTGATACATTTCATCCTTCCGGAAATCATTTCCGCCACTTACGACATACAAATCGCGATGACCATCATTATTCGCGTCAAAAAACACGGCACCTATATCTTCATAGGCGGCATCTTTTTCCCAAGGTCCGTTGGCCATCGAGAACCGACCATCAGGCTGTTGTAGGTACAGCGCGCCTGAAAAACCCGCACCGTTGCCCACATAGATATCTTCCAGTAGATCCCCGTTTACATCACCTGTGGCCAGTGCAGGGCCTAAATTTGAAAGTTTATGGGGGAGCAGGATTTGATCGACAAAGTCGTTATAATTGTTTTCGCTATGCCAGAATTCCGAATCAAGTAGCTTGTTGGCGGAGGAAAACATTGGTGGGCACACCGTTTCATTTCTTTTGGACAATCCATGCTTTCCCTTCTTGAAGGCAATTGTTTGATTGGAGGCCAAACCCAACATCACTTCCCTCGTTCCATCTGTCCAGTCAACAATTAAAGAATCGATCGCATCTTTTTCGCCTAAACCAAAATGCAATACCGGTTCTACATAGGATTGGAAACCCTTGCTGGGGTTTAAATGAAGGTATTGCCGATTTTTCCCGATAACCACTGATACTTTTGCACCAATCCCATGAAGATTTGGTTCATTTGTCTTTAAAACCACCTTCAAATAATGTGCTTCCCCCAACTGGGAAGTGCGGTTTTCAAAAATTACGCTTTTGTCGTCGATATTGTTAATGACCAGATCCAAATCACCGTCGTTATCCAGATCACCGTAGGCTGTACCGTTCGAAAATCCCTCAAAGGAAAGACCCCATTCTACATTGGTTTTTTCAAAACCCGATCCGTCCTTGTTTCTAAAAATATAATTGTCAATTTTCTCCGAGGGCATATTCTCCACTTGTTCCACCAACGAGCCAACTTCAGCTTTTGTCTTATTTTTTTCAAGTCTCTTGAAATAATCTTTATTGTTAATTTCACGACGTGTGCCATTGGTTATAAAAAGGTCTTTCCAACCATCATTGTCGAAATCAGCTGCAAGTGGCGCCCAACTCCAATCTGTGGCGGCCACACCGGACATCCAATTAATATTGCTGAAAACGGGTAATCCATCTTCGTTCAAACCTTGATTCAATTGAAAGCTATTGTACATGTATTGATAGTGAAAACCATTGTTTACCGTACTCCAAAACAAGCCAATATCCATACTTGCCATATTGGCCTTTGATCGTCGATTATCTTCGGACGCCATGTCTACTTGAAACAGATCGAGCAAACCATCATTATTAAAATCCTCGGCATCGGTACCCATACCATAAAATGAAGTCTGTTTGGTCGTTTCTTTCAATCTATCCGTAAAGGTCCCGTCTCCATTGTTTATATATAGGTAATCAGGGGTGCTGAAGTCATTGGAGACATAGATATCATCCCACCCATCCTGATTAAAGTCCCCGATACTACTACTTACCGAGAGCCCAAAATTCAGTAATCCAGCTTCCTTGGTCACATCAGTAAAATGTCCATTACCGTCGTTTCTATAAAAACGATCGCTTTTTTCTTCGCTGGCATCGTTCATCATCATTCTATAGATGGTATTCGGGGTTTTAAAATCTGTAATAGGATAATTGATTACAAAAAGATCCAAGTCCCCATCATGGTCATAATCAAAGAAGGAAGATTGAATGGATTGACCATTATCATTTATACCAAATTCCGAGGCCTTTTCCGTGAAGGTCAAATCTCCGTTGTTAAGGAACAACTGATTTCTTTTGTCGCCGCTTTTTCCAGATACACTAAGATATATGTCTAGATACCCGTCCGCATCAATATCCACAAAGCTTACCCCCGTATACCATCTAGAATCCCCTTTGACCCCGGCTGCTACGGAGACATCTTCAAATTTAAGGTTCCCTTTGTTCAGGTAGAGCTTATTGGCCACCATATTTCCAGTAAAAAAAACATCCGATAATCCATCGTTGTTCAGGTCTCCTACTGCAACTCCGCCACCCATATACATGTATTGGTAGGTAAAGTAATTTAAGCTATCACTTTCGGTGAGTTGATTCACAAACTCGATGCCCGAAGATTCGCTTCCCAACAGCCTAAACCTCTTCCCATCTGTCGACGGGTCTTGTTCGGCACAGCCTGTCAAGAGCATGAATACTGCCAAAAAAGGCCATATATTTCCATGGGAGCAAATCATTTTTCAAAAAAGGTATAGCTTACACTCATTACATAAAATCGAATATTTTGGGTACTAATAATACACATATGAATCCGTCCGGATTTTCTACTTCCGAGCAAATTTCATTGCTTCTGGATCCCAGTGGATAATTTTTTGTTCAAAATAACTCTTATTGGCACCCAGTGCCGCCGCTGCCGCCCGGAAACCAAAAACAGCATCTTCTGTTACTGTACTTCCTGTCCGTATGGAATGGAAGAAATTTTCGAAATGATTTACGTGATCGCTGTATCCATCACCAACCCTAAACTCCAGTTCTCCTTTTTCCTTTACCGAGGGGGGTGGTGATGGATACTTGTTCTTATACCATTTTTCAAATTCATTTCGATTGGCTTTGTCGAACGTATCGAAGGAATCCCAACCATCATATCCTGGTCGGCCCCCAATTTTGCTCTTGGTTACCCTTACCGAAGTATCACCAACGGACATTACGCCCTCCGAACCCACCAATCGGATTCTCCCACCGCCGCCACCGCCGTCAACAAAATTGACGCGAACTTGTATATTGAACGCAGGATGATTTTCCGTTTCGGGATAATCATAACAACCAATCATCACATCGGGGACATCCCTACCGTCTTTCCAATAGCGGAGCCCTCCCGTAGTATAGATTTTGTTTGGCCCGGAAGATCCCGTTATATAGTGAATACCGGAGAACAGATGTACAAAAAGGTCTCCGGCCACTCCGGTTCCATAATCTTGAAAGTTACGCCATCTAAAAAATCGGATCGGATCAAAATCAACAACCGGGGCATCCCCCAAAAATCGTTTCCAGTCAATTGTTTTTTCCGAAGCATCCAAGGGAATGGAGTAGTTCCACGCCCCAAGGTTTGATTGGCGATCGTTCCAGGTTTCTACCAATATCAGTTGTCCTATGGCCCCTTGTTCATACAATTCCTTGGCTTTCAGATAAGTCAGGGAGCTTACTCTTTGACTGCCAACTTGAAACACCTTTTTGTTTTTCCGTTGATTTTCGATAACGGCCCTACCCTCCTCGATATTATGAACCATGGGTTTTTCACAATAAACCGCCTTTCCCTTGTCCATGGCATCCATGGATATCCGGTCATGCCAATGGTCCGGTGTTGTTATTATGACGGCATCAACGTCATGCCTATCCAATATTTTCTTGTAATCATTGGTGGTAAGTATATCCTTTCCAAAAACTTCTTTCGTGTTTTTTTGCCGTCCATCGTATAAATCACAGGCCGCTACCAATTTCACGCCCGGTACTGCCAATGCCGATCGGGTGTCATTAAACCCCTGAATACCCATACCTATTGTGGCGATCTGAATATGATCATTGGCCGCATAGGTTTTTTTAGGTGCCTGAAGAACTTGATAAGTCCGTCGCGGAGATTTTCCTAACATCAACCCTGGTGCGGTACCTGCTAGTAAGGCAGTACCCGACATTTTTTTTATAAAGGAACGTCTTTGGTGGGATTTAGGGTTTCTCATTATTGGTGAATTTTTGATTTAAAAGTTTGCTGTTATAGGACTGTTCATTGTAGTATGACCAAAGATACCTAATGGTTCTTTTATGTGTTGCCCTATAGATCAGAGGGCAATCCTCTATTGGTCACCCTCTGGTCAAGTATAAGGTTCATTCTTTTATGGTGTTTACTACCATTCCGGATTTTGTATCAATACACCATTGCTCAAGTCAATAGCCTCCAAGGGAATGGGGAAAACGTTATGCTTTGGTTGCGCCTGTATACCCAAATCTATTCCGGGAATGGTACGCTCTTCATTGGGAAAATAGGTGTTTATAGTTTCTTCCAAAACACCCCATCGCACTAAATCAAAATAGCGATGTCCTTCCATGGCCAATTCCAGTCTACGCTCAAAACGTACCGCTTTCTTTGCGAAATCGGCATCTGGAAAAGCAGCATAGGGTTCTACTTGATAATTTGTGGGTGGCACACCTTCTACAGAAGGTACCGGAGTAGAATTTTTGGCGCGGTTCCTGACCTGATTTACGTAGTCAAGTGCAGTCGTAAGGTCTCCGGTTTCCACCAAGGCTTCGGCGGCCATCAACAATACATCGGCATATCTGATGATATTATAATTGATTCCCGAACGGTCTTGTCCCCAGGGACCTCCCGTAGATCTTGCATCCGGTTCTTGGGCCCGATACGTGTTCTTAGCGGCGAGATACGGCCCTCCGGCCGCCTGCACCCTTACCCAAGTAAATCCAGGGTTACGCCCAAAACCATTAAAGTCGATATCGCGTCGGCCAACGGTATAATCAAGTCTTATGTCAAGGGGTCCACTATGAACGGTGAAGGGTTCATCCGATGCAATGCCCTGATCGTTAGTGACATCGGTTTGGTTCCACGTATCCAATAAAGGTAATCCCGCTCCATCTGTCTGAAAGGAGTTGACCAAGTCCTGGGAAGGTTGATAAAACCCACAACAGGTACCCAGAGGTCCGCCACCGGGATGATTTAAAGCTCCACCACGATTTCCATTGAAGGAATCACCACCATCATTTAAAAACTGAATACTGAACACAGCTTCCGGACCATTTTCACCAGCAACCGTAAAATTATCCACGAAATTCGGACTTAACGCATAAGGCCCATTGTTGATTACATCCTGAAAGATAGTAGCTGCTTCGGCAAATTTACCCTGGTATAAAAATACCTTGCCCAAATATGCTTTTGCGACCCATTGGTCTGCCCTACCCACATCACCCTTGGTATCGGGAAGGTCGGCTATCCCTGCTTGAAAATCCTCTTCGATCTTATCCCAGATAGGGCCTGGATTTGGCTTGTTCGGGTCGCTCAGATCTTCTTCGGTCAGAAAAGGAATATTTTGGAACGTTCGTTGCAACTCAAAATTAAAATGTGCACGTAGAAATCTCGCTTCGGCGACCTGTCTTGTTAAATCAGAACCGGCTATAGCTGTTGCCTGCTCGATTACTGCGTTAGCACGGTTTACTCCAGCGAACAGGCCTATCCATTCATCTCTGATATAAGGATTATTTGTGGCCCAATCATAGTGTTCCAAGAGGTAAAGTTCGTTCTGGTCCCCGTTGGTAGCTCCTTTATGGGCATCATCCGAAACGACATCGAACCACCAATTGTCCCCACTGGACAAAAAGTCATTGTTGAGGCCAAATCTAAACCCATCGAGCATGGAATATGCTCCAATTAAAAGCAAGTCCACTCCTTGCTCATTGGCCAAAGCTTCCGAATTGAGACTGCCCTTAGGGGCGATTTGAGTAAAATCCTTCGAGCAGGCGTATATTACGAGGCCGGCTAATAATAGTATCAATATTTTTTTCATCGTATTATATTTTTAAATTGCAATCATTAGAAAGTTACGTTAAGGCCTAAAATATAGGATCTTGGCTGTGGAAAGTTACCATTGTCCACACCTATGGTAAGATCTGCAGAAGGTGAATTTGGTTCATCTCCTGCTGTATTACCAATTTCAGGATCTGCCCCTAAATAATCTGTAATCGTAAACAAATTTGTTCCTTGTATATATAACCTTGCACTGGACAGGCCCAAGAATGAAGCTTCAAAATCATACCCAATTTGTAGATTCCTTAGCCGCAAATACGATCCATCTTCAACAAAATATGAATTTGGCTGTGATTCGTTATTTCTAATACTGGTACTTAATGCGGGTAAAATTGCGTTGGGATTGTCCGGTCTCCAAGAATCTAGCACGCGGGTGCTACGGTTACT
Organism: Saonia sp.; assembly: GCA_049670505.1. GTDB lineage: Bacteria > Bacteroidota > Bacteroidia > Flavobacteriales > Flavobacteriaceae > JBATTK01. The sequence continues at coordinate 18,699 of JBATTK010000044.1, read as the reverse complement.
GTTAAGAAAGGTAGGGAAGTCACTTTCAATCTTGGAGAAGTTATAGACTTCATTCCCCTGAACACCTTGAAGGAACAGGGTCAAAAAGAAATTCTTGTACGAGAAATTTGCATTTATGCCATAGGTGAAATCAGGATGCGGGTCACCTAAATTTGCCCGGTCGTTATCATTAATGACCCCGTTGCTATCAACATCCCGGTACCGAAACCTGCCCACACCATCTTCCGGGGTGGCAAAACCTTGGTCGGGGGCGGCTGATACTTCTGCGGCATTTTGAAAGATGCCGATTACGTCACGTCCAAAATAATAGGAAATGGGCAATCCGCTAGAACTTCTTGTAATTACACCTGATCGGAACGTACTTCCATTAATAAATGCATTTGGATTGTCACCGTTTACCTTTACAAGTTCGTTTTTATAGGCTGAAAAGTTTATACCAACATCCCATTGAAGAGCAGATTCCTGATTAGCATTCGTATAATTAAGTGTAATATCCACCCCTTTGTTATTTACTTCCCCACTATTTATGAAAGGTGCGGAAGCGTCAATAGCTGTTGAAGGCAAAGGACTTTGAATAATCATGTCCTGAGTAGTATTATTAAAATAATCCAAGGAAAAACCAAGGGCATTATCAAAGAATCGAGTATCTACCCCAACGTTCAACTGTTGAGATGTTTCCCATTGCAAATCTGGAGTTCCTAAAGCAGATAGCACGGCTCCTGTTGCCACAGATCCACCATTTATAGGATAAAAACCTATTTCTTGTTGTGCTTCAAGGATATTTACATTAGGGTTGGGCACTGGAACATCTTGATTGCCCAGTTCACCATAAGACGCTCTTAATTTAAGGAAAGATAGGGCACTATCCTCTTTAAAGAAGTTTTCGTCGCTAATGATCCACCCTAGACTAATAGAAGGAAAAACTCCTGTGTTGTTCCCATCAGAAAACCTTGAGGTCTTATCACGTCTTAATGAAAAAGATGCTAAATAACGATCTTTAAACGAGTAATTTAGATTGAATAAGTATGAAAATAAAGTACTGTTTTCAAAACGACTATCAATAATTGACGGTGTACCCGTACCAGCTCCTAAGACAAAGAAATCAGTGTCTTCCAAAAGAAAATTTTGAACCCGTGTTTCGTTGATCCTAAATTCATCGCTTACCGCTTCTATCCCTCCTAAAATCTGAAAATTATGATCTCCAATTACTTTGTCCCATCTTAGTGTATTACTCCATACCCAAGAAGTTGCCCTACTGTTTAATTCAGTCAAGGCATTGGTTTTAGGTTCTGGTGCCTCTGGGTTGGCCCTTGAAATATCGTTATCCAAACGATCATTAATGGTAAAACCATAGGTAGATTTGAATTTAAAATCATCAAGAATCGTGATTTCGGTATATACATCGCCAAAAATCCGTAATCTACGATCAAAATTATCCCTACCCCTAGTCAATTCTGCGACTGGATTACTTACGTTACTGAGCCCGGCAGCTGTAGACGGACCTCCGCCACCAAAATTACCTCCTTCATCAAACACGGGGACCAGTGGAGGCATTCGTAATGCGTTACCGAACTGATTTTGTTCCAACTGATCCGTAAACCCTACATTAAGATGCTCCCCGATACGTATTTTATCCGTAACATCGTATTCCGCGTTCAATCTTGTAACCAGACGTTCAAAACCAGTGTGTATCTGTATACCTTCTGCGTTATGGTATCCGACCGACATTAAATACCTGCTTTTTTGATTACCTCCACGAATAGATACGTCATAATTTTGGATAAGGGCAGTTTGAAATATTTCATCCAACCAATCGGTATCACCCGCTCTGGTAATCTTATTGTTTATTGCATCATAAGGCTGAGCATCGGTTCCCCGGATAAATTCGGGAATTACTGGTGAAGGGCCATCACCGTACTGAGGATGGGTGGGCACGACTCCATCGTTGTTAAAACTTTCGAACAGTACATCCCCTAGTTGTTGCGCATTGAGAACATCTTGAGATTTTGCCAATTCTTGAAAACCGATATAGGAATTAAAACTTAACCTTGGTTTTTCATCCCTTGTACCCGGCTTTGTGGTAACAATGACCACACCGTTGGAAGCTCTTGCCCCATATATGGCCGCAGAACCATCTTTTAGAACGTTGATAGCTTGAATATCATTAGGATTTATTTGGCTCAAAATACTACCGTCGGTAGTCTGAACCCCATCAATGATTATTAAAGGACCATTATTATTGGTAGTCCCTAAGCCCCTGACCCTTATTAAGGGTGTACTACCAGGTTGCCCTCCACCTACAACAGTAACCCCCGCTGCCCTTCCCTGTAGCGCTTGTCCCGCATTTTGTATCGGTACCGCCAAGGCTTCTTCCACATCAACTTGGGACATGGCGCCGGTCACTGTTGCTTTGGATTGTGTGGTATAACCCGTTACTACAACCTCATCCAACTGGCTTGTATCTTCCTCAAGTGCAACATTGATAACCGATTGCCCATTGACAGGAATTTCCCGGGTAGAAAAACCGATATAGCTAAAAATCAAAGTAGCATTTTCACCGGCTTGTATTGCGTAGTTACCATCAAAATCGGTTTGGGTTCCGTTTGTGGTTCCTTTGACCAAGATGTTCACGCCAGGTAAGGGAGCACCCAAAGCATCGGTAATAGTACCTGTCACGGTGGACTGTACGATTATGTTTACTTCGAATTTCGTTTCAGGACTTGCCATGGCCAATTGGACTCCAAGGCAAATCAATATGGAGAAAAATCCACTTTTAAGGCAACTTACATTTCTTTTGGGTTTTAACCAATGACAGTTAATTTTTTGATTCATAATCAATAGGGTTTAGTTGGTTGATATATTATAAACTGTCTTCATTTCTGAAATCTATAAGGGATAAGAGTACCCAGTAAACCAGAGATGTACAGTTTTCATGTGGTGAAGATATGTGTGCACTAAATGGATGGGGTCGGCAAATAGTTTTATGTGGTAGAAATACTATCAATATGCATTTAGGCAAAACATACTGGGGCCTTTTTTATTTTTATACCATGATTTTATATGTGCAGAACAGTGGGATTCAAACGATAGAACGGTTAAACCACTTGAACCACCAGTAAACAAATAAGTATATGAATTGTATAAGAATTCGTGGGGAAGGGCCAAGGAACTTGGACCGTATGTGGATTAGAAACAAAATAAAGCTAGATCGACTTAAAAGTCTCGATCAGAAATTTGAATTGTTTCGTTCCTTTTTTCAGCAAGAAAAACAGAGGGACTTTTCCCGAAGTATTTTTTAAACAAGGTTCCAAAATATTTTGCATCCGAAAAACCTACGTTATAAGCTACCTCACTCACATTATAATTGTTGGTCAACAGCATGGATCTGCCTTTTTTCAATCGTATGGTCCTTATAAATTCATTGGGGGAAATGTCGATCAATGATTTTAGTTTATGATAAAAGGAAGTTCTGCTCATACCCATGGCCTCACACATATCTTTTATAGAAAATGTCACGTCACTGATGTTTTCTTCAACAAATTGAGTGAGTTCTCTCATGAAATTATCATCAAGTTCGTTTGAGAATTCGATTTTTTCTTCTTCATGAATCAAAAACTTATTTTTTAAAACCAATCTGTTCTGCAACAAACCTTCCATTTTGCTCAAAAGCAATTCAAAATCGTAAGGCTTCACTATATAATCATCGGCACCGCTTTCTAGGCCTTGCAAGACATTTTCTTTGGCCTCTAGGCCCGTCAATAGAATAACAGGTATATGACATGTTTCAATATTTTTCTTCAACCTCATACATAACTGAAGGCCGTTCATTTTAGGCATGACAATATCGCAAATTACTATATCGGGCCTATTTTTCTTTACAATTTCAAGGGCGGCGTATCCATTGGAAGCCGTATCCACCCTGAATCTAGCGCTCAATTTACCTCTGCTAAAATTCAGCAAATCCTCATTATCGTCCACTAGAAGCACTTTTGGGCTAGCAGTAACTTGATGTCCGTTTTCCTGCAACCCTTCACCGGTTTCAGCATCTTTGTCAGGATTCCCCGGAACAATAGGATGCTCATAAGGAAAAGTAAATGAGAAAGTAGAGCCTTTAGGGGAAGATTCTTCAAGAAACACCTTTCCACCCACTAACTTGGCCAGGTCGCTCGCCAAGACCAATCCCACCCCGGTACCTAAACTTCCGGATTTTTTTGCATTAGGGGCCCTGTAAAAAAGTTGAAATATCTTTCGTTTTTGGGAAGGTACGATACCTATACCAGAATCTTCTATCGAGATTTTGCATTTTTTCTTAGTGGTCAACTTGACGGATACTTTTCCATTATGCAAAGTATATTTAATAGCATTGGACAGAAGGTTGCCAATGATTTTATCGAAAATCTTCTCATCGGCATTGATCATAAAGTGGGTCGTATCAGAATCTAAAGAGATATCGATATTCTTTTTGTCCGCTAGGATTTTGAAGGCAAATATTTTGTCATTTAAGAATCGAACTAAATCTATTGGATAAAGAATCTGGGCCTTTTTTCGCAACCCGAAATGTCTAAAGTCCAAAAACTGCATCATTTGTCGGTGTACCTTTTCAGCATTTTTCAATGCTATATCGATGCCTTGTTGTAAAGAGGCATCCATTTTGTTATTGTTCCGCAGATCGGTTAATGGTGCCTTGATCAACATGAGCGGAGTTTTAATCTCATGGGCAATATTGACCAGATAACGCAACTTTTCCTTGGAGTGCTCTGACCTAATTCTTAAACCGTTTGAATAAATTACCCATGCAAATAACAATATTATGATCACAAAATAAATCAAATAGGCCCAAGCCGTTTTCCAAAAAGGAGGGTGTATGATCAATTCAACTTGCTTTTCATTTCCTATGATTTCCTCTTTGTTCCCTACCATTCTTAGTTTGAACGTATATGATCCTGGATTCAAGTTGGTGTAGCTTGCCCTGGATGTGCTTTGATCGGATATCCATTCTTCATCAAAATTTTCAAGTTTCCATTGAAAATTGCCCTGGTCGGAATGTAAAAAATCAATACTGGTGAAACCAATGGAAAATGAATTTTGATTATGTTTCAATTCAATCAGCTCGGTATCGTTCAAGGATTTGTCGAGCGGTGAGTTGTCCCCGGCCAAAACACGTTTATGGTTCAAGTAGAATTCGTTGAAAGCTAGTGATTTATCGGATGTTACCGGGTGAATGTCATCCGGATTAAAGGTAATCACTCCGTCGTTTGTCCCAAAATACAACTGGCCATCGATATCTTTAAAAGCAGCGTTATAATTAAAATCAACCGAGATCAATCCATCGGATTCGGTGAAATTGCTAATGTTGTTTTTGCCATCAATTCTTGAAATTCCTTTTGATGTACTGGCCCACACATTCCCTTTATCGACGGTGAGTGCGAAAATTCGATTTGAAAGCAACCCATTTTCCGATGTAAGCCTAACAACAGTATTTTTGAAAAAATTGATGATAAAAAGGCCTTCATACCGAGTGCCGACCCACAGTCGTTTGTTCATATCCAGCACCATACTTGAAATCATGGTGGTCTTCAACCTAGTTGTGTTGATAATATCCAATTCTTCCGCAACTTCTTTGTCTGTATTGAAAACCACCAGCCCAGTAGATGTGCCAAGAGCAAGCTGTTCAGCGGATAAATCCAACATCGTCTGTACATTGCCGAAAGCAAAGGGATAGTGTTTAACCCTTTGGGTGGTAAGCGAATAACGGGTAATCCGTTTCTTGTCATCGTTACTAAACCAGATCAAATTGTTATTGCCCGCATATACCTTATTAAATCTGTGTAAACTTAGGTCTAGGGGGAAATTCTTGGTACTGGTATAATCACCACCTTTTGTATTTTGAAACAATACTAACGAATCGGTATAAGAAGTTGCCCATAAATTATTCCTTCGATCAACAGCTATGGCCCTAGAATTGGACATATGCTCTGCACCTCTATGCTCAATTTCCAAGTGTTGCCAATTATCTTCTTCTTTGTCCCATACACTAATGCCCTTATCTGTCCCAAATCCAATAATACCCGGGGATATTTCAAACAGCATCATAACAACATCGTTGCGCAGCGAATTTTCTGTGTTGGGAAAATGTTTGATAGATCGAAAATTTAAGTTTCCCGGACTATATACGTTTAACCCACCACGCCATGTAGACACAAAAAACACACCGGTACTGTTGCGAAAAACCTGTTGAACGGATTTAGAGCTTAAAGCACTTGGACCAATGTCCTCATCACTTATTCTTCGTATTACTTTCTGTTGATTTAGGTTCCAAACAAGTAAACCTTCCCCATCAACGCCAATAATAACTTCCTCTTTTGAGAATCGTTCAAAACTACTGATCTTAAGGCCTTTAAAACTTTGTAACCCTTTTGGTCTGATAAAATCAAAATTGACTAGATTAAAAGCACATAATCCCAATTTTCTTGATCCGATCCAAAGTCTGTCATTCTCTTCATCGACAAAAAGAGAACTTATTTCGGAATCTTTTAATCCTATCCCTTGGGATGAGCTGACATCCAATAAATTATATAGAAAGTTCTGATTGCTGTCTAGCACCACTACTCCGTTGTTGGTTCCTATATAATACCTTAGCTTATTATCTTGTATTATGGACAAGGTGGTATGTCTTACTTTCGGAACCCTATGGAATACTACGCTATTTGGATCCAATACCAATACGCCGTCTTCCATACCAAACCATAAATGGTTATTATGGTCTATGTGAAAGGTAAGAACTGCCTGGTCTGATCGATCTTTGAGCATCAAGAACAGTACGAACTCATCTTTGCTTGGGTTGTAATGGTACAAAAGGCCTCCAAGGGTCAACAACCAAATCTGATTGTTGGAATCTATTTTTAAATAGTATTCAACATCATTTACCGTTCGGTATTCGTATAAACTTGGTAGATTGTAGTGTTTGAAATTTAATCCATCAAAACGGTCAACACCTTCCTCGGTCGATATCCAGATAAAACCGTCCTTGTCCTCAATAGTTGAAAAGACTGTATTGCTGCTTAAACCTTCACCTACGCCATACTTTTGAAAATTAAGGTTTTGTGCTCGCGATAAAGTACATAAAAAAATGAGGAAAATCGTTAAGTGAAGTCGTGACATATTTTTTTTTCCTCTATATACAGGCTCAAAAATGCTCTTCAAATAATAACATAAATCCGACATGGTCCCAATCCATTTTAGCTTGTACTCCATTAATAACCTTTTGAAAAACAGATACCCATCAATGGGTTTGTTCTATTAAAGATACTCAATATTAACCTCTTAAGAAGAGGGCTGGTATTAAACTCTTGGTCAACTGAATTTGAATCGATTCCTTATAGAAAAATGAACTCAACAGTTCATATAATCATCAAAACAATTCAATGGTGATTTTCTGATATCAGAAAATCGAATCTCATTAGATCTTATATGAATTTTCAAATCTGGTAAATTAGATAACCCTTCGATTGATGAGGTTGAAAAACAGTTAATAGAAGTCGAAATTTTATCAATATGCTATACAATTGATACTATCATTGCATAACCATCTCATAATTGACATTCTCGTTTTTTTGTATCGGTCGAAACTAGAAAATAATTCCCCGGACCCTTAACTTAACTTGTCCCGTTCAAAAATAGCACCTTTGTCCTTAGCGACCAATGAATTGACTTTTTATGATAAATGGTCGAGGAAGGTTATATTAACTTTTGAAGTTGACTAATTGGGAGAGGCCAACACATTTTTAATTTCTGCTCATAGAACATATCATATTCAATTTAAGAGAAGTCAAGAAACGCAAAACAAAAAATAAAGGAATTTACTTGTGTAATTTTTGCAGCTTCAGCAAGTCATTAATACTTTTATCTCAAGTAAAAGGTAATAGAAAGCCCACTTTATCCAGGTCGTTCCCATACAACGAACGTTTTTCGGAACTATAAGTTAACCTTCTAAAAGTTCATTTGTACTCTTATTTCTTAATTGAACTTTTTGTGATTAATCCCACATTAAAATATACTTTGAAGAACAATCCAAAAACTCCACTTCAGAGGTCGTTTAAATGTATACTCCTTGTATCTAATAAAGAGCTTTTAAAAAAGTTGCAAGAAATGATACCCATAGCTCCTTTAAGTTACTTCGGTTGAAAACAATTCATACAACCTTAGAAGATAATATTGATATATCCCAATTTTTTTTGCACAAACGGGATTTCAAAGAATATGACTTTAGGAATTTTAAAATTGTTATAGGGAATCTAAAGGATCAAGTTGGGCCTATTCTTGTTTAAGCAAGCTGTTTTGACTGGTTCAAAGAAAATAGTTCAGAATATTTGGGGTCTTAAGTCAGTGGAATTATGGATGATCAGGTTAATATCATCATTCAAAAAGTTCGAATTCTGTCCTCTTGAGATCACTACAAGCACAAACCCTGCAATAAAAATTGCAGGGTTTGTTGTTCCAAAAAAAAAGGAGGGAAAATTTCAAGTTTTTTTGAAAAATAGCAAACCGCATTGCCAGGCAATACAGGTCTGTATTTGCAAAGGGAAGCGATGTAGGGAAAAGCGTTCGCGTGCCGCCGAAGCTTTAGCGAAGGTGCAAGCTAATCCCTCCGCGGTCACAATTTCAATAAAAGCTTGTAAGACAATGTTTTGTTAATACCTATCTGCCCATCCAAAGCAAACATTAATAGTCGCTTTAAACTACTTGATTTTTGATATAAGATTTTTAAAGGATGGGTTTAGTGCACTGAGGGTGTCCTATAAAAGGTCAATTATCGAAACTATCAAAAAAGACCAGGAATGGGGCACTATCTAGGAAAGCTTCCTATATGGTTAAAACTTTCCCTTAAAATAACTGTTTTATGGGACTTTTTTTTTTGTAATTCTTACATAGATTTTTAAAACTTAAAAAAGAGGATTATTGGTACAGTAAGATAAATATTCATATGGTATATCCTTAAATGTTAGCAGCCCTGTCATGAGCGAAACCATGATACTATTCAAATAGGAGCCTGTGGACACTCTTAGACAAACGAATTGGTACAAGCACTGTACTTATTCAAAAAAATGTTAGTCACAATTTGTTTTTTTGGTAGTTTAAACGTTTAAATCTATATATTTGGATATGAAGAAAAAAGTATCCTTAAAGGACATAGCAAAAAAAGCAGGGGTTTCTACGGCCACGGTGTCCTATGTTCTTTCGAAAAGGGAGAATAGCGGTATCAGTATCGAGGTATCGGAAAAAATCGAGAAGATAGCTAAAGAGCTTAACTATCGACCCAATCAAATAGCCAAAAGCCTTCAAAGTGGAAAAACCTATACCATAGGCCTGATCGTTGCGGATATATCCAACCCTTTCTTTGCAAACATTGCCCGAATAACCGAAGACGAGGCTAAAAATCATGATTATACCGTAATATTTGGAAGTTCTGATGAAAACCCTTCCAAGTCCGGGGGTCTAATCCAGCTTTTGATGAACCGACAAGTGGATGGTTTCATAATTTCACCGGCAGAAGGTTCTGAGCAACAGATTCAAATCCTTAAAAAACAGAATATCCCATTTGTCCTCATCGACCGTTTTTTTCCGAAAATCAAAACCAACTATGTAGCTATAGATAATCATAAAGCTGCGTATGAAGCTACTTATCAATTAATTGAAATGGGAAATAAGGAAATTGGAATGATTGCCTATTCCGGCGAATTGTACCACATGAAGGAACGAATCCGCGGTTATAAATCCGCCTTAAAGAATTATGGGGTCAAAGATAGGCAACGATGGGTAAAGGAAGTAAATTTTTCGAAAATTGAGGAAGAGGTACATGCAGCGGTAGACGAATTATTGTTGGGAGCGGAACCAGTGAGGGCCATTCTATTTGCAACCAATACCCTTGCAATACACGGATTAAAATACATTAAAGAACTGGGTATAAAAGTTCCGGATGATGTTTCCGTTATTGTGTTTGATGAAAGTGAGGCCTTCGATTTTTTCTATTGCCCATTGACCTACATAAAACAGCCCCTTGCCGAACTAGGGAAAAAAGCGGTGAAAATACTGATCGATCAGATTTCCGACCCGGAACAACCATTAAAACAGCTAAACTTGGACGCCAAGCTCATCGTAAGGGAATCTTGTAAAGTAAGTTCCGAACAAGCCCCAAAACAAAAACAAAGAACATAAACCGTAGTGTTACTAAATTTTTCTGACTTAAAACTTGTTGCTTAAACGTTTAAGTAATATATTTGGCTTCAATGGATTTATAAAACTCTATTGTTTTTTATTTAATCGTTTAAATATAGATCATGAAAAGAAATTGGATCTTTATTGCCATCGTCATCTTTATTGTTGCATCATGCGGCCAAAAAACGAAAAACGAAAAAAAGATGGAAACAGAAACTTTTAAAGAGGGTAGTTTTGGTTATGATCTGGATTTTTTGAACCAATGGGACGAGGAATTGGTCGTTCTAAAAAAAGATAACGCACAGGTACTGGTCTCCCCAAAATATCAGTCCAAGGTATTTACATCCACGGTTTCCGGAAAGGACGGAAAAAGTATGGGATGGATCAATTATAAGGCTTTTGGCAAGGACGATCCGCACATGAACGCCTATGGCGGTGAGAATAGATTCTGGCTAGGGCCCGAAGGAAATGTATTCTCCCTTTTCTTTAAACCCATGACCGAAATGACCTTTGAAAATTGGGAAACCCCGGCACCGATAGATAGCGAGGCTTGGGATATGGTCAATAAAACTGAAAACTCCGTTTCTATGGAAAAGCAAATGGAATTGAAAAATTATTCGAACCACGACTTTGTATTAAAGGCCAAAAGAACGGTTACCATATTGGATAAAGATGAAATTGAAAATTTACTGGAAATTAAAACCAGAGGCTTGGATATCGTCGGATATAAAACCGATAATTCCATTACCAATATAGGGGATAATGTATGGACAAAATCTACGGGGGCACCATGTATCTGGATACTAGATATGTTTCCTCCTTCCAAGAAGACAACAATTGTAATACCATACAGAACCGAAGCGGAAGGCGAAGTGGCTACCACGGATTACTTCGGACAAATACCGGATAATCGTGTGTCTTTCAATGAAGGTCTCTTATACTTTAAGGCGGACGGTAAATCACGTGGTAAACTAGGAGTTCCTCCGAAAAGGGCTACAAATATGGCCGGAAGTTATGATGCTGTTGATAAAATACTAACAATTACCTTATTTGATATTGACCGCCATGGCACTTATTTAAACCAAGAATGGAACCTTGAAGCAAAACCTTTCTCGGGCGATGCCATAAACGCCTATAACGATGGCCCTTTGGATGATGGTCCACAAATGGGGCCTTTCTATGAATTGGAGAGTGTATCCCCGGCAGCTTTGTTGCAGCCAGGGGAAACATTAGGCCATACCCATAGTGTATTTCATTTTACGGGCAATGAAAAAGATCTTAATGCAGTCTTGGAATCCATTTTCGGCATAGGCATTAAGGACATAAACGAAGTATTTTAAAAATAGCAACCCCTTAAATCAAAGAAGAATGTCCAAAAAAAATAAATATCCCCTGATCGGTATTAGGCCCATAATCGACGGAAGACTGGGCGGAGTACGGGAATCATTGGAAGAAACCACGATGAACATGGCCAAAAATGTAGCGGAACTGTTTGGAAAGGAATTGAAATATCCGGATGGGACACCGGTCCAATGCGTAATTCCGGATTTCTGCATCGGTGGTGTAAAGGAGGCCGTTGACTGCGCCTACCTATTCCAAGGAAAAAACGTGGGCATATCCCTGTCCGTTACCCCTTGTTGGTGCTATGGAACCGAAACGATGGATATGGATCCTAATATTCCCAAGGCCATTTGGGGCTTTAACGGTACCGAGCGTCCCGGAGCGGTATATTTGGCCGCTACCTTAGCAGCGCATAATCAAAAAGGGTTGCCCTCCTTCGGAATATATGGCCATGATGTACAGGATATGAACGATGGCGATATTCCTTTGGATATCAAGGAGAAATTGTTGGGTTTTGCCAAAGCGGGATTGGCTGTAGCCATTATGAAAGGCAGAAGTTACTTGGCCATTGGGAGCGTATCCATGGGAATTGTCGGGTCGGCCATAGACCCCGATTTTTTCCAGGACTTTCTTGGGATGCGCAATGAATATGTAGATTCCACAGAAGTCCTAAGAAGAATTGAACAAGGCATTTATGATAAGGAGGAATTTGAAAAAGCGTTGAAATGGACCAAGCAAAATTGTAAGGAAGGGACCGATTTCAACGATGCTGAAAAACAACGCCCACGGCAACAGAAAGACAAGGATTGGGAATTCGTGGTAAAGATGACCCTTATTATTCGCGATCTTATGGAAGGCAACCCAAAGCTTAAGGAAATGGGCTATGGTGAGGAGTCCATGGGGCATGATGCCATCATATCCGGATTTCAAGGGCAGCGGCAATGGACGGACTTTTTGCCCAACGGTGATTTTTCAGAGGCCATATTGAACTCTTCCTTTGACTGGAACGGTATCCGAGCACCGTATATGGTCGCTACGGAGAACGACTCCCTAAATGGTATTTCCATGCTCTTTAATTATTTGCTGACCAATACAGCACAGATTTTTGCGGATGTACGCACGTATTGGAGTCCCGACGCGGTCAAGAGGGTTACGGGCTGGAAACCTAAAGGCAAGGCTGCACAGGGGTTTATCCACTTGATCAATTCCGGTTCGGCAACATTGGACGGTTCGGGAAGACAGGCAAAAGATGGTAAACCTGTATTGAAACCCTTTTGGAAGATATCCGAAAAGGAAGTCGAGGATTGTTTGGAGGCCACTACATGGTATCCGGCCAATCTGGGATATTTTAGGGGCGGAGGTTTTTCTTCTAATTTCCTGACCAAGGGCGATATGCCAGTTACCATGTGCCGGTTGAATCTCATCAAAGGCTTGGGGCCTACCTTACAAATCTCCGAAGGCCATACTATTGACCTCCCTGGGAACGTACATAACACTTTGGACGAACGCACCGACCGTACGTGGCCCACCACATGGTTCGTACCCAAAGTAACTGGCCATGGGGCATTTGCCGACGTGTATTCCGTTATGAATAATTGGGGTTCCAACCATGGGGCGATCAGCTACGGCCATATAGGCCATGACCTTATAACCTTGGCATCTATGTTACGTATCCCGGTATGCATGCACAATGTGGAGCCGGAACGTATTTTTAGGCCCTCCGCATGGAACGCATACGGTATGGATAAAGAAGGTTCGGATTATAGGGCCTGTGAAAATTATGGACCACTTTACGGTAAAAGATGATCTGAATTTCGGCAAATAATCAGAAATGGAAAAAAACAAAAATAGGATTCCCGTCATCAAACCGGGCAACAAATGGCCGTTTATATTGATTACCAGCCTGTTCTTTTTATGGGGATTGGCCAATAATATGACCGACACCTTGTTAGCGGCCTTTAAGCGGATTATGAGTATGTCCGATTTTCAGACCTCATGGATTCAGATGGCGTTTTACGGATCTTATTTCCTGCTTGCACTTCCAGCAGCCATATTCATAAAGAAATACACCTACAAATCCGGTGTTTTGTTAGGGTTGGGATTGTTTATTATCGGGGCGTTTTTGTTCTATCCTTCAAGTATTACAATGGTTTACGGACATTTTTTGGGGGCTCTTTTTGTTTTGGCCGGAGGACTGTCCATTTTGGAAACTGCGGCAAATCCGTATATTATTTCCATGGGCGCTGAGGAAACGGCGACCAGAAGATTGAATTTAGCACAATCGTTCAACCCCTTGGGCTCTATCACGGGCATATTGCTCAGTAAGATTTTCATTCTTTCCAACCTTAATCTTTTGGATGTGGATCAACGTGCCCAACTGGATATATCAAAACTTAAGGCCATACAGTCCGAAGAGCTTACTTCGGTCATGGGCACCTATGTGGGTGTGGCCCTTTTCCTTTTGGTTGTCTGGATTATGGTAAAGTTCACGAAAATGCCCGTGGTTACGGAGAAAATCAAGAATTTGGATATACTACCGACCTTAAAACGACTTTTGAAAAACAGGAATTACTGCTGGTCCGTGACTGCACAGTTCTTCTATATGGGTGCGCAGATAGGACTTTGGTCCTATACCATTCGCTATGCCATGGGGGAACTGGGCAAAAATGAAGACGACGCATCGGTATATTATTTGGCATCCATCATATTGTTTTCGGGTTCAAGATTCATCTTTACGGCATTGATGAAATATATTGAACCGAGAAAATTACTTTTGATTGCTGCGGCCATGGGTGCTATCTGTACGTTGACCGTCATCTATGGTAACGGACTAACAGGCGTGGTAGCGTTGATCCTGGCCTCTGCCTGTATGTCCCTGATGTTTCCCACCATTTACGGACTTGGCATGATGAAATTGGGCGATGATGCAAAAATAGGGGGCTCAGGGCTTATCATGGCCATTCTGGGCGGTGCCGTACTTACAGGTCTTCAGGGAGTCGTTTCCGATAAAACGGGAAGCATCAACCTATCGTTCTACGTGCCATTTATCTGCTTTTTAGCCGTAGCCATATATGCCATTATGCAGAAACGTTTGCAAAAGACGGTGATGGCCTTACCATGATACTCACTAAAAAATCCGTTATGGAAAAAGAGAAGAACTATGTTATTGGAATCGATTTCGGCACGGCTTCCGTACGATCTGTTCTTGTAGATGCATATACGGGTGATGAAATTTCCGTTGCCGAATATGAATATCCCCGTTGGAAAGAAGGGCTGTATTGTGATGCTTCAAAAAACCAATTCCGACAACATCCCTCGGATTATATCGAAGGATTGGAGTATACGGTAAAAGATGTTGTTGGGAGGGCAGGCCTCCGGATTGCAAGAAACATTAAGGCCATCTCGGTAGATACCACTGGATCTACTCCAGTAGCCGTTGATAAAAAAGGAATGCCTCTGGCATTAAGGGAAGAATTTGCCGAAAACCCCAATGCTATGTTTTTTCTATGGAAAGATCATACTTCGATAAAAGAAGCCAAGGAAATAAACCGACATGCTAAAAAGTTCGATACGGATTATTTACAATATTCCGGGGGTGTATATTCCTCCGAATGGTTTTGGGCAAAACTGTTACATGCCCTTAGGGAAGACAATGCGGTAGCAAAGGCTTGTTACTCTTGGGTAGAACACTGTGATTGGATGCCCTTTTTATTGACCGGAGGGCGAGATGCCAAAAAGATTAAGCGTGGCATTTGTGCAGCTGGCCATAAGGCTTTATGGGCAGAAGAACACGGAGGATTGCCCAAAGAGGAGTTCTTTTTAACCTTGGACCCGTTGATGGTAAATTTGGAATATCCGCTTTTTATCAAAACCTATACTGCTGATGTGGCATGTGGAAATCTTTGTGATGAATGGGCTCGGAAACTTGGGCTTTCTACCGATGTCCTAATTGGTGTTGGCGCTTTGGACGCCCATGTAGGTGCTGTAGGTGGGCAAATAGAACCCTACCATCTCAGTAAGGTCATGGGTACTTCTACCTGTGATATGTTGGTAGCACCCACAGGCGATAAGCTAGGTGTAGTACAAGGCATTTGTGGTCAAGCAACAGGATCTATTGTTCCCGGTATGATTGGTTTGGAAGCAGGACAATCCGCTTTTGGGGATGCCTATGCATGGTTTCAAGAGCTTATGACCGAAATGGCTTTGAAGTCCATTGAGGACAGTGATTGGGACGACAAGCTTAAGAGCAAGGTGAAGAAAGCAATAACGTATGGCTTATTGCAAAAATTGGGAGAGGAAGCGTCCCGACTGGTCTTAAATGAAGATTCGGAATTGGCTATGGATTGGTTCAATGGGAGAAGGACACCTAATGCCAATCCGCAGGTAAAGGCAGCTTTTCTAAACCTAAATTTGGGTAGCAATGCCGCAAGAATGTACAGAGCTTTGGTCGAGGCCACCTGTTTCGGGGCTAAACGCATTGTGGACCACTTTATCGAGAATGATGTTCAACTCAAGGGCATTATAGCCCTGGGAGGGGTGGCCAAAAAATCCGACTTTGTGATACAGATGATGGCCGATGTGCTGGGAATGCCTATAAAAGTCCATAAGTCGGAACAAACCTGTGCGTTGGGCGCCTGTATGTTTGCGACCGTAGTTGCCGGAATATATCCAAATGTGGAAGAAGCTATGGGGGTAATCGGCCAAGGTTTTGATAGAATATATGAACCTAAAAAGGACAAAACCGAATTATATAAAAAACGCTATGAAAAGTATAAAGCAGTGGGCAGTTTCTTGGAAACCGAGATGATGGGAAAATCGACAATGCAGTAATGGGGTAATGTTCAAGTTGGCTTATCCGGATCGTTTACCGTAGAACATAATGAATATCTCAAAATCTATATAGAAATAAAAAAATCATCGGTATTTCATAGAAAAAGAGAATAATTAGGCAAGGAAACATAACAAGAACCAAAAAAGTTACAAAATGAAAAATTTAGAACAATTAAAACATTTCGCCTCGTTGGCCATTGTTTTGTTGGTTGGAATGGGCAATCTTGCCCTAGCCCAAACCAACAATGATCAAAATGAAATATGGCGGACTAAAAACTATTCTTCCGAAAGAATTTCAAGTTACGATCGAACCGGTGCCAATGATGACGGAAACTGGAAAAATAAGATTAAACCTGATGAAACACGCACTATCGGTGAAGTTGATGGGCCGGGTATCATTAAGCATATTTGGATTACGATTGCCAGCAACGAACCTTATCATTTAAAAAAAATAATCCTTAGAATGTATTGGGACGGAGAAGAAAATCCTAGCGTTGAAACGCCTATAGGTGATTTTTTTGGATTAGGATTGGGTAAATACAACCTATATGAATCCAAATATACTTCCGTGGGGTCTCAGCGGGCCCTGAATGCATACTTTCCAATGCCCTTTAAAAAGTCGGCCAAAATCACTGTTACAAATGATGGAGAGGAAGCTATAGGTGCCTTTTATTACAATATTGATTGGGAAAAGCACAAGTCACTACCTGATGAAACCCTTTACTTTCATGCGCAATATAGGCAGGAGACTCCTACCTATGGCTGGACAAATAATTGGACACGCAATAGTGATTCCATTGTTAACACCCATAAAAACCCTAAAGGAGAGGGAAATTATGTAATTATGGAGGCCAAGGGAAAAGGTCATTTCCTTGGAGTGACGCACAGCATCATACAAAACCAAGGGGATTGGTGGGGAGAAGGTGATGAGATGATTTTTATAGATGGGGCCGAAGACGCAAAAATAATAGGAACGGGAGCTGAAGACTATTATTTGGGTGCTTGGTGTTACGGAGGTTGTGGTATCAATCCTTTTGGCAATGCAAAACCTGAGTTCGATTATAAAGATTATGGCAACCCCTTAAACGGGGGTGATGACCGTGGGGCACAATGGACCGTCTATCGTTTTCACGAAGAATCCCCCATAGTTTTCAATAAATCCATTAAAATGACCATTGAGCACGGGCATGCCAATCACCGATCGGACAACTATTATACGGTAGGATATTGGTATCAAACGGAACCGCACATGCCGTTCCCAAAGTTGCCGGAGGTAAAGGAGCGTATTCCGAGTATAAAGAATACCGAAGGCCCTACTATTGGTAAAAATTAATAGAAATTGTCATTTTTTTGTAAGAAAAAATGTCAAAATCGTTTATTTAATCGATTAAGTATTGCGTATTTCAAATTTTAATATTACGTTTGTGTTAAATTAACTTAATCGTTTAAATAGTTACTTAATCGTTTAAATAAACCAATTTAATTTTTAACTAAACCCAAGAGCATGGAACACAAATGTGAAACGACCGAGATTCACCTATTGCCATTGTCCCGTAGCAAAAAAATCATTGTTTTAGTGACCCTCTTTTTGCTCGCATTGGAAACCGCCTATGCGTCACCATCTTCTTTATCGCCTTCGCTGGCTGAAATAGCCATGCAGCAAACGGTTTCGGGAACCGTAAAAGATGCCAACGATATCCCTCTGCCAGGAGTTACCGTATTGGTCAAGGGTACCACTACGGGCATAGTTTCCGATATTGATGGTAACTTTAGTGTAACCGCCAATGCGGACGATGTTCTTATTTTTTCCTATATAGGATTCAAGAGAGTAGAAGTCCCTATTGATAACCGATCCACTATCAATGTTGTATTGGTCGAGGATATTGAAGGGCTGGATGAAGTGGTCGTAATAGGTTATGGCACTGTTAAAAAGAAAGATCTTACAGGATCTGTTTCTTCTTTAAACAATGAAAGCTTTAATACAGGTGCTCAAGTCTCGGTAAGTCAATTAATTCAAGGCCGGGCCGCAGGGGTCCAGATCACCCAGGGAAGTGCGGAACCCGGAGGTGGTTTTTCCATACGTATTCGTGGAGCTACATCTATCACGGCAGGTAACGAACCATTATTTGTTATAGATGGATTACCCAGTGCGCCTGTGAACGCAATAAACCCCGGTGATATTGAATCTGTTGAAATTCTAAAGGATGCTTCTGCCACTGCCATTTATGGTTCCCGTGGCGCAAACGGTGTAATTTTGATTACTACCAAACAGGGTAAGGCCGGAAAAATAAGGGTAGACTATGAGACCTATGC
>JBATTK010000043.1:0-113685 GCA_049670505.1 Saonia sp. | reverse complement strand
GTTCAACAGCGCTTTCATCTTTGCTTCCTGAGCCTATAAGGATAGCGATGAGTTCGGCATCGGACAGTACCATCTTCCCTTTTTGTAACAATTTTTCCCGAGGTTTATCGTCATCCGACCAATGCTTTATGGAAAATGTGGTTGGTTTTTCTTGCATATGCTAAAGATAATGAACCGACCCCTATTATTTCCCGAATTCAATGAACTAAAACGTTTTTTTAGCCAATTCAAGGAATAATAGGTATAATTTTTATTGTAAATTTCGTCTGTAATTTCAAATCGATGCATGATGAAATCAATTTTTGATGAAACCACATATCACGAGCTTTTGGAACGTATTGCAACAATAGATGAAAGTACAGGACGACAATGGGGCAAAATGGATGCCGGTCAAATGTTTTATCATTGTCAGTTTCCGCTTTCCCTTGCCTTGGGAAAGTATCAAATGAAAAAACCGAATCTCCTAATGGGCTTGGTCATGAAGAGTTTTAAAACTTCTATGTACAATGATAAACCCTGGAAGCAGAGCTTGCCTACTTACAAGCCCTTTAAAGTAGTTGATCCTAAAGATGTGCAGATTGAAAAAGCAAAACTTATCCAATTAATACATGATTTTCACCAGGAAAAAAACAGGGATATTTGGAAACCACATCCCGCTTTTGGAAATCTCACTCCGGAGCAATGGGGTCAAATGCAGTATAAACACCTAGATCATCACTTAAGACAGTTTGGAGCATAAAATGTTATCTATACCTTAAAAAAAATGAGCTACCCACCGGAACACCATCAAGAACGGAATTTTAAAAACGTAATAGCGGTAGTAAAAAACTATCCTTTTGGAACGCTGGTTACCGTTAAGGACAATGAACCTTTGATTACCCATATTCCTATCGTTTATGAGGAAGATGAAAGCAAATATGGAAAACTGGTCGCGCATATCGACAAATATAATCCACAGGTCGAAACTTTGACCAATGGAGCAACGGTCACCGCCATATTTTATGGTCCGGATTGCTACATTTCACCTTCAACCTACGGTACGAGACAATTACCTACTTGGAACTACATTTTTTCCCATATCAAAGGGAAAATAAAATTACTAACCGGCAAAGAGGATGTAAAAAAAACTATGGTCCGTATGACGGCTTTTTTGGAAGGGGAAAATCCAAAGTATGTATTGGAACAGGATGATTCCAGAATGGAAAGTCTAGTAGATTATATTGTAGGCTTTGAGATTGAAATAACCCATTGGGAAGGTAAGTTTAAGTTCTCACAGGACAAGCTAAAGAAGGACCAAGAATATGCAAAGCAAGAACTTATACGTAGCCAACAGAAAGATGTTAGTGCCTTTGTGGAAGGAATTTTTGAACATCATGCGAACGCTCAAAAATCATAATCAACCTTCGTATCCAACAAATCTTCTTCGGGTTCAATTTCCTGTTGCTCTATATGTTCCCTTGTATCGTGCACCATTCTGGTCTCTTCCAATATTACGTTGGACGTTCCCAGCATAAATGCGATCAAGAACATAGAGGCTTTTCGTCTGCAACTAAGCATAAAGGATTTTAAAAGGCCCCTTGTTTTTATGGATAACATACCATCTAACGGTCAAAATGCGTTCCACCCCTTGAATGTATGCCAATTTTTCAGACAAAATGGATGAAAATAAAAAATTTCTTGAAATCGACTATCTCCGAGGCAAGCCATAGGAGTGTTTCGCTGGTTTCATTTTGCCCTTGTGGACAAAAACCGAAATTTTATATTTTACCCCACCCGGAATTGCGAAAAGCAATTCCGACCTCCCCTAGGGGGAGGTAGAATCGGAAACCTCGAGGCAAAGCCATCGAGGAATTATATGGATTAAGTTGTAATCAATTCTTTTAGGGCATCAAAATCCAATCCACCATAGTTTCCGGAGCTCATGAGTAGTAATACGGATTCACTAAAATCCTGATGGAAAAGAAAATCTTTAAAGTCCGAAGGGTCCGTAAAAATCTTGAGATTGTCTCGTCCAAAAGCCTGGGCGATCTGTTCCTCAGTAACTTCTTCCAATTGCTTGATCTTTACTGCACTGGGAGAATAAAAAACAACAGCTACGTCCGCATTATCCAAGGTGCCTTTGTACTCTTTCAAAAAGTCGGCACTAAGGCTGCTGTAGGTATGAAGTTCCAAACAGGCGACTAATCTTCTGTCTCGGTATTGTTCTTTGACAGCGCTAGTAGTAGCGGCCACCTTACTTGGGGAATGTGCAAAATCTTTATACGCTACGGAAGTAGGTCCCTCACCTATTTTTTCCAAACGTTTAGAAGCACCTTTGAACGTGGTTATAGCCTCGTAGAAATCGTCTTCGTCTACCCCCATATTTTGACATATCCATTTGGCACCGGCCAGATTGCTCAAATTATGTTTTCCAAAAACCTCAATGGGCATTTGTCCTTCCGGGGTTTCCAGTAAGGTCTGTCCATTCAAAACATCATACTCCGGGGTATGATAGGGCAATTTACGGATACTATTCCCCGAAGCCTCCACAATACGTTTTACCTCTGGATCTTCTTCATTGTAAGTAATACTGCCTCCTTTTACGATACTATCCACAAAGATTTGGAACTGTTCCAGATAATTTTCGAAGGTAGGGAACACATTAATATGATCCCAAGCAATACCGCTCAATAAGGCAATATTAGGTTTATACAAATGAAATTTAGGACGTCTATCAATAGGTGAGGAAAGATATTCATCTCCTTCCAAGACAATGAAATCGTTCTCCTCGGTCAAATGTACCATCCGCTCAAAACCCTCCAATTGGGCTCCTACCATATAGTCTACTTCTTTATCGTGATAATTGAGCACATGCAGAATCATAGATGTTATGGTAGTCTTTCCATGACTGCCCCCAATAACCACCCGGGTCTTGTGTTTGGATTGTTCATATAAAAATTCGGGGTAAGAATATACTTTTAACCCTAATGCCTGTGCTTTTAACAACTCTGGATTATCTGGCTTGGCATGCATTCCCAAAATGATGGCATCCAAATTGGAATAGATCTTATCCGGAAACCATCCAAAAGGCTCCGGTAATAATCCCTTAGCGGCCAAACGTCCTTTAGAGGGTTCAAAAATAACGTCATCACTTCCAGTAATTATATATCCTTTATGATGCAATGCCAATGCCAGGTTATGCATGGCACTTCCTCCAATAGCAATAAAATGAATGCGCATATACTACTTCTTTTTTCGGATATAAAGATATGGATTGGTTTTTAAGCTTTATTCCTAACCGCTCGTGATTTTTTAACATAATTGATCGACAAAAATCCAATATAATCGACAAAACAACCTAATTGAAAGAATAATCCTATAACAGTTTTGGGTGTATTCACCCTAAGTTCATACTGTTTCACAACAATATTTTGTGTAGCAATGACCTTTCCAAATACTTTTGATATATAGGATGAAAATCCCTATAACAACAACAAATTAACCAAATGACGAACCAAAAACCACTGGTCTCCAACATTTCCGTTGTATTTCTCATATTCTTTTTGGTATGTACCAATATGGCAAATTCACAGTGTTCGGCGGGATCCGACAACACCCTTACGGTATGCTCCAAAGACCAAGATATTGCAAATAGGGCCTTTAGTCTCTTTAACAATCTGGGAGGTGCCCCAACTACGGGAGGGGTATGGTCAACAAGCAATCCGGCCAATTTCTTTGCATTGGATGCCAATACAGGAGAGGTAGATCTGTGGCGTATAAACACTTTTGGCGTCCACCAATTCGTTTATACCAATTGCAGTGGCGATACAGCTACGGTGACCATTAATCTTGGAGGTTATCCCGGGGAAGACAATACAGATGGTAGTGCCAATGCCTGTGGAGATGATACCACCGTAAATCTTTATAGCTTTCTAGGAAGTTCGACCGACGGAAAAGTCCAGGATTTTAACGGTGTTTGGGAAGAAGTGCCCGCAGGAGCTACGGGATCATTGACCGGTAATTTTTTTAATGCGTTGGACGCCGGTCCGGGCGTTTACACTTTTACCTACACAGTAGCGGCAGTAGATATTTGCCCTGCCAGGGCAGCTACCATTGAGGTGGAAGTACATCCTCCGGCCAATCCCGGGGTATCTGCCGATCTAACCGTTTGCACCACTAGCGATTTATCCGTGCTCACCAATTTTAATTTGAGTAACCGTCTAGTAGGTGAAGATACTAACGGTACTTGGTCCGAAGGCATTACCAATCAACTTAGCGACCTCACGGACAACATTATAAATGTACAGGAAATAAATGATAATTTCGGATATGGGGTCTATACCTTTAGATACACGGTTCTTCCTAGCCACCCGGTTTGTTCACAACAATCCGCAGATGTAAATATTATAATTCTTCCTGCTCTGGAAGGTGCCCTAACGGCCCCTAACTTTTGTATAGGAACGCCCTACGATATACAATTGAACTATGATGATTCCATATTACCTAACGGTACGTATGAAATTGATTATAGCTTAAATGACAGTTCCGGAACTAGGACCGAATTGGTGGAGGTCGTTCTGAATAATGGGCAAGGAATCTTTGAAATACCACCCTTACTAACACCCTTAAATGAATTCATAACGGTAAGTATTACAGGCATTGACGGTATTACGCCCGATAGGGATGTGTGTCCTGTCATTGATGTCACATCCACAACGTTTTTGGTATCAAATGCTTCGGCCACAGCTGTGGATGTTTGTCCGAATACGGATGAAACCATAACACTCGATTCTATTCTGGATGTAACGGGAAGCCCTTCCAACGCTACCTATGATGTTGAATATACATTGACCGACCCCAACAGTAATTCATTCAACTTTACAGCACAGAATATAGATTTCACCAACGGTACGGGAAGTTTTGACATTCCTTTTGCCAATTTAATAGAAGTGGGCAACTATAGTATCTCCATAGATATCCCCGCCGCTTTGGATGTTGGCTGTATGATCGATACCACCTTCACCGTAATTCCTACTCCACCGGATATTTCACTGGATATAATTGTAGACAATTCCTGCGATGCAACACGGATAGATGTATTGGTAGATGCACCACTCTTGGCAGATGGCACGTATACGGTAACTTATGACGTTACCGAACAAAACTCTTCGAACGTCTTGGTGAGCAATACGATCAACTTTAATGGAGGAACGGCAAATTACAATATAGACATTACTACCTTATCGGAAGGCAACTATGTGGTAAGCCTAAGAAGTAATCAGGACGATACCACAGCTTGTAGGACCATATTTGATTTTGAACAAGAGGAAAATTTTGCGATCGGAGGTATTCCGGAAACACCTGTGGCGGAAGCCAATCAAGTTTTTTGCACCTATAATTTTGGTCCGGGCGGACCTACCTTATCGGATCTGGAGATAACGGCAATAGGAACAATTTCCTTTTTTAGTACGGAAACCGATACCACTGCACTCCCTAATAGTACCGCCCTTGTTAATGGCGAAGATTATTTTATTACCAGCACAGATCCCGACAATAATTGTGAAAGTTCGGAAAGAATTGGAATCATGGTATCATTGATTACTCCGCAGACTGTTACTACTACCAATGCCACCCCTTTATTCTGTGGTTCGGAAAATGCCACGGTAGCCAACCTCAATGCAATAGCGCCGAACGGGGGAGCAATAGTGTGGTACGATGCAATGACCGGAGGTAATCCTATAGACAATAGCGAGTTATTAATCAGTGGGCGAAGTTATTTTGCGGTCGAAAGTATTAACGGGGACTGTGAAAGTGATACCCGTTTAGAAATTATCCCAACGATAGTAGCACCAACTTTGCCTTCTTTAGATAACGAGGTTTTAGCAATATGCGGCTTGGACAACCCAACCGTAGTTAGTTTAGAAGCACTGGTAAATTCATCGGATTGGAGTATTCGTTGGTTCAACACTGCTTCCGGGGGAGAACCCTTGTTCTCTTCGGATATGCTACAGGACAGAGCTATCTATTACGCTGAAAGCTATGATGAAGCCACGGGATGCATACATCCGGAACGCGTCCCGGTGACTGTCGATTTAAGCAATTGTGACCCTGAGGATTATAACTTTTTCATCCCCGATGGTTTCTCCCCGAACAATGATGGAAGAAACGATCTATTCTTTATACCGAACATAGAAATCATATTTCCCGAATTTACCCTGGAAATTTTTAACCGCTATGGATCATCCCTTTTTAAGGGAGATATACGCAGACCTGCTTGGGATGGAGGGAACGGCAGCAACATTGCGCCCAATGGTGTTTACTTCTATGTCATAGACTATAATAAGGAAGGGTTTGAACCTATACAAGGGAGATTATATCTCAATAGATGACATACGATTCAGCTCATATCCAAAGTAGCAAATTCATGAAAAAAATATATTTATCTCTCACGCTCCTATTCCTGTTACATTCTTTTTTGAATGCCCAACAAGATCCACAGTATACACAGTACATGTATAATATGAGCGTAATAAATCCGGCATATACCACAAACGAGCGGGGTATTTTAAACTTTGGTTCCCTGTACCGTTCCCAATGGCAAAATGCAGTTGGCGCCCCAAAAACGCTTACCCTTTTCATACACACCCCCATTACTGAAAAAATAGAAACCGGAATCTCATTTATTACCGATGATATTGGGGACGGTGCCTTAAAGGAAAATAATATCTATGCTGATTTCGCCTATATTTTAAAACTCAATGAAAAGAGTAATCTTTCCCTTGGGCTCAAAGCGGGCATCACGGATTTTGAAACTAATTTCAATGGTTTTATGTTTCCGGAATTTCAGGATGATCCTGCTTTTAATGAAAATCTGAACAGCATCTTTCCCAATATAGGCGTTGGTGCTTTTTACAGCAGAGACAATTTTTATGCCGGAGTTTCGGCACCCAACTTGTTAACGTCCCAACATTTGGAGAATAGGGACGGGATAAACAGGACCGGATCGGAAGAAATCCACGTGTTCTTCACAAGCGGATATGTATATGAAGTAAATTCCGAACTCAAGATAAAGCCATCCATGGTAACTAAGATCGTAAGCGGTTCGCCACTCACCCTGGATGCATCTATCAATGCCTTGTTCAACAACAAATTCGAAGGCGGGTTGTCCTATAGATTGGAGGATTCCGTAAGTGCCATGTTCAACGTATATGTTTTACCCAGTATACGGATCGGGTATGCCTATGACTATACCCTATCCAATCTCGGTGATTTTAACTCGGGTTCGCATGAAATATTCGTCCTTTTCGATTTGGATCTTTTAGGGCTTAAAAAGGGGTATGATAAATCCCCAAGATTCTACTAAAATAAACAGATGAAAAAAATAGTTCTCTTTATCGTACTTTTTAGTTTCGTCCAAAATATGATTGCCCAGCAAGAATTAAAACGGGCCGACAATTATTTTGAGAGGGCATTCTATGTGGATGCCATACCCCTTTATGAAACGCTGTTACCTAAAAACAAAAGTTCAAAACTTATTAAAAACTTGGCGGACAGCTACTACAATACCTACGATATGAAGTCCGCCGCAAAATGGTATACCTATCTTATTGGCAACTATGGAAACAAAGTGGGCCCTGACTATGTATTTAAACTAAATCAATCCCTAAAAGCCATTGGGGAGTATGAAAAAGCAAACCAAGCCTTGCTCGATTATTATACAGAACAGGATGAGCAGGAAATGATCGCACAGCTACGATCCCATATAACTTATTTGGAAAATGTGAAGGCCATTGGCAATCGATTCAAAATTGAAAACTTGAATATTAATACGGATAAATCGGAATTTGGGGCCATTGCTATAGATTCCAATTTAGTATTCTCAGCAGCCAAGAAGGATGCTTCCTCATTAGGTAAACTCTATAGATGGAACAATCAAAGCTATTTGGATATATATACCGTTCCCGTAGACCAAATACAATTGGGAGGTAGTGCAATCACTAGTTTTTCCCAAACTATTAATACTAAAATGCACGAGGGTACCTTTGCTATTTCCCGGGACCGAAAAACGATTTATTTTACCAGGAACAACTATTTAAAGGGGAAGAAAAAAACCGATTCCAAAAAAATTAGCAACCTAAAAATATATCGTGCAGAACGCATAGATAACGAATGGCAAAATATTAACGAGCTTCCGTTTAACGGCGATGATTTCTCTACCGAGCACCCTGCATTGGACAAGGATGAGAAAAACCTTTATTTTGCGTCCGACCGGGAAGGCGGACTTGGATCTTTTGACCTCTACTCGGTAAGTATTAATACCGATGGTAGTTTTGGCGAACCAAAAAATCTTGGTCCGGAAATAAATACGGATAAAAAGGAGCAGTTCCCGTTTCTGGATGCCAACAACAACCTATATTTTTCTTCCAATGGACATGAAGGTTTTGGACTATTGGATATTTTTCTTGCCGAATCCAAAAATGGAACATTTCAAAAGCCCGACAATATTGGATTACCCGTAAACAGTGGTTATGACGATTTCTCTTTTACGCAGTTGGAAAATGAAAAAAAAGGATTTTTCTCCTCTAACCGGCCACAAGGAAAAGGTAGTGATGATATCTATGCATTTACCGAAAGTAAACCTTTGGTCATTGTTGACTGCAAACAATCGATCAGCGGTATACTGGTAGATGAAACCACAAAAATGCCAATTCCAAAGGGGGAAATAACCATATATGACAGTGAAGATGTCCTGCTATTCAATATAACCACCGCCGAAGATGCTTCTTTCCATTTGAATGTGGACTGCAGCACCGAATATATCATAAAAGGAAACAAAACCGGCTATACATCCAATTCCAAAACCATCTACACCACAAGGGAACGGAACAAAGTCAATGACGGATCGCTGGCCCTACTTTCATTGGAAGAAATAGAAAAGCAATTGCAGTTGGCACAACAAAAAGAAGAGGAGGAGCGATTACGGCAACAAGAAAAAGCCAAGGAAATGGCAGAACGGGCCAAAAAAGAAAAAATTAAAAGTACCATTCAAAAAGAAGGGGCGATCGTTAAGGAAAAAGAAAAAACCATTATTAAGACTAAAGCCATAAACTTTGACTACAGCATGTGGTACCTTAGAAGGGAATCAAGGGAGCGATTGGCGAAAGTAATCGAAATAATGAAAGAAAATCCAGGGATTACTATAGAAATAGGCACCCATACGGATAGACGTGGAAATGCCAATTACAATAAACAACTCTCCCAAAAACGGGCCAATGCGGTAAAGAAGTATCTGGTTGAAAATGGAATAGCCAAAAACAAGATTGTTGCCAAAGGTTATGGAGAATCCAAGCCGGTAATCGTTTGTGAAACGGATACTTCGTGTTCCGAGGAGGATCACGAGCTAAACAGAAGATGTGAGTTTGTAATTGTAAAATGGGAATAAAAAAACCCTAAAACAGTTTTGGAAGTGTAGGAAATAAGACCGGATAAAGATCAAGAAACCAAATCAATTATATATTTTATCGTATAATCAGGACTCCCAAAGGTTTTAAAACCTTTGGGAGTCCTACTTTTAGAATAGGATTCTTTTTATATTAGCAAAGCTTAATTTCATGATCATAACGGATGAACCCAAAAATAGCGATACACGAAACCGCTTTTGTCACTTGCGCTTTCAGGGCATGGGACGACAGTTTGAGCCAAGATGTGTATGCCAAGCTATGGCCGCAAAAAAAGACGGAGGAGCACGCAAAACGTTATGCCCAAGCGGTTTCGGAACATGAACCCTTTGCCCATAGCATTCGCAACCGTTATTTTTATCAAAAAATCGACCAATTGCATAGGTCTGGAAAAGTAGCTTTGCTCATCAATTTTGGATGCGGATTTAGTATGTATCCCTTCTTAATGGATGAAAATTTAGTTCATATTGAAATTGACCAACCCGATGTTATCGGATATAAAAAGAAAAAAATCCTGGAATGGCAATCCAGCGGAAAGCTACCTCGGCGAGAAATCCATCACATTGCCTCGGATTTTAATGATAAAAATTTTGGGGAACTACTTGCAAGCATCAGTTCCATTAAAAAAGGAAGGCCTTCCTTTATTTTGATAGAAGGGGTTCTTTTTTTTATCGGTATGGACGATACCGAACGACTCTTTGAGCTGTTCAATACCCTTCAAGGGCAGGGCGAATTTATCGGAAGTGTATCTTTTACAAAATCCCTGGAAGAAACCGAAGCCTTCCGAAGACTCATTAGTTTTGTGGAAGGGAATCTAGAAAAAAACCAAAAGTTTCATTATCAAACCGTTCCGCATGAATTCTATAAAGAATTGCATGATTATGAATTGATCGACCATCAGGATACATTAAGTTTGGCCGGTACCTATGCACCCCAACACTTATTGAATCCAAACGATGTGCTGAACGAGCATATGTACCTACTAAAAAAGCAATAAACAAAATATACTTAAAATGGATATGAAACTCTCAGAAATTGCTTCAAAGGAAATCATGCCCGGCTATCATGGGAAGCTAATCCATACGCAACATATGAGTTTGGCCTTTTGGGATGTAAAGGAAGGTGCCGAAGTACCGGAACATCATCACCTCAACGAGCAGGTAATGCAAGTGCTGGAAGGTAGATTTGAATTTACCGTAGGTGGGGAGACCAAGGTATATCTTCCGGGAGATATTGTGGTCATTCCGCCAAATGTTCAACATGGCGGGAAAGCCTTAACAGCCTGTAAATTAATGGATGTTTTTAGTCCTGCACGGGAAGAGTACAAATAAAGGATTACTATCCATATGTATTCTGAGGCAAGACCAAGGAAGGGAATAACACAAAAAGGAAGGATTAAATGAATATAGCACTCAACGGAAAAAAAGCACTTGTAGGTGGCAGCAGCGGGGGTATTGGCAAAGCTATTGCCCAGCAATTGGCATTGAGCGGGGCCAGCGTTACACTAATGGCTAGAAATGAGGATAAATTAAAGGCCCTGGTTTCCGAATTACCCACAAATGATGGGCAAGAGCATCAATATCTAGTAGTTGATTTTCAAGATTTTGCGCTTTATAAAAATATAATCTTCCAATATTTTGAAAGTCATACCGTAGATATTTTGATCAATAACACCCAAGGTCCTAAGGCAGGAGGGGTTTTGGAAAAAAAAATTGCAGATTACCAGGAAGCTTTTGATCTGCTTTTTAAGACCGTAGTCTACACAACGGAACTGGCACTTAAAAGCATGACCGACAGAAAATATGGCCGTATTATTAATGTGGCCTCGGTATCTGTAAAGGAACCTTTATCTTACTTGGCTCTATCCAATAGTATCCGTGCCGCTTTGGTCACTTGGGCGAAAACATTGGCCACCGATGTTGGCCCCCATCATATTACGGTAAATAATATCCTTACGGGCTATTTTGATACGGAACGCATTTCCCAACTTAATGAAACCAAGGCAAAACAGTTAGGGATTTCCAGTTCCGAGGTGAGGGCGGATATGGAGGCTCGAGTGCCCCTAAAGCGTATAGGCCACCCTAGGGAATATGGTTATTTAGCCACATTTTTAGCATCGGAGCAAGCTGCGTTCATTACCGGCACCAATATTCCTATAGATGGCGGGTTGTTGAAATCGCTTTAAGAACTCGTCTTCACTATAATGCTTCAATGATTTTCTGCTCTTTTAGGGCAGGTTTAAAATCCGGTCTGTCCTGAAGTGCTTTTCCAATCCATGTGAGGGCTTCCCGTTTATCCCCCTTATGGCGATATAATTTTGCCATTCTATAATAGGCCCAATCCAAGGGCACACCATCCTTTACCGTATAGTTTTTGATATAGGTCTGCATATGCGCTATACCTTTATCCAAATAGCGCTCGTAATCCCCACAAATCTTCCCGATCTGATAATTAAGTTGGTTACGGGCAACCGTTTCCAAACCATCTACGTATTGTAGGGCCTTCATATAATTCTCTTCCGCCTTCTTTGGCATATCATCATATTCATAGACATAGCCCAAAGCCAAGTGTCCCTCAATAGCGGATATGGATTTAAGTTCCTTGGCATAGGTATAGGCCTTGGACATACTGCCTCCAACAATTCCCGGTAAGGATACATAGAGATCTACCAAGCCCCACCTTGCCTCTATATGCATGGGATTTAGTTCCGCAGCTTTCATAAACCCCTTCTTTATTTTACCTACCAACATCAACGCCCGTAATTTATTGCTGTTTTGCGCCTTTCTGGCCAATACCCCTCCATATTTAAATTGATACTCCGCGTTTTTTGGATAGGTATCGGCAAGTGTTTCATATATGGTTATGGCTTGGTCCCATTTTTCCTGAAAACTATAGGCCTCGCCCAATTTATCCTTTAGCTCGGGCGAGGAGGAAACTTTTAATCTTTCTACAAGCAGTGCTTCCGCAGCACTGTAGTCCCTTTGTGCTATATAGCGTTCCGCTTTTAGGATGGCATCATCCTGCGCCTCTACAAAAAAGCAGAAAAACACCAATCCTAAAAAAATAAAACACTTCATTAAAATCCGAGATCTATATTGGTTTTTGGTCGAAATGATTTCAAAATACTTAATCAAACCCGTTATGCATTTTGATTTTAATATCATTAATAATAAAGTGGTTTAAACTTTTTCAATTTATGGGAGTTCCCTCATTCAAAATACAGATTCCCTCATTTATAATTGCCCACTAATGGAATAAGATACATATTTGTTCTGTACATTTAATCTGATGAAATTGATGTATGCGGAACATGCCTGACCGACAATAAGGTTTCTGTAAATATGCTCGCGAAACAATGGGATCGGAGGCATTGATTCAGGGATTTAAAGTTTTAAACAGATGAAAAGAATAGCAACAAATTTTAAAAATTTCTTCATAGGGCGGAGCGTTAAAAAATGTTTTGTAAACATTTTTAGTGAACGAGCCAGATGGCGCGAAGGAGTTTAAAATTTTTAATGTGTGCGCATAGCGGTTATATGCGCTGTAAGTCTTATAATTAAATTATTGTCCGGTAATTATCAAAATTTAAACATATGAAGTATTTAGCCCCTATTATCACTATACTATTATTTTTACAAATGGCACACTCACAAAAACCCGATGATTCCTATGAAACACTTTGGAAAAAGGTGGAAAACTTGGAACGGCAGGCCTTGACCACTTCTGCACTGAAAGTGGTACGATCTATTTCCGAAAAGGCCAAAAAAGAAGAGGATTCAGACCAAGCGATAAAGGCATTGCTGTATTCCTCCAAATACGCCATGACCCTAGAAGAGGATGCACAGTTGAAAATCGTTGCCGATTTTAGGTCCGAAATAGAAAAAAGCGAATTCCCTGTAAAGAATATACTGGAAAGCTATCTG
Source organism: Saonia sp. (assembly GCA_049670505.1). Lineage (GTDB taxonomy): Bacteria > Bacteroidota > Bacteroidia > Flavobacteriales > Flavobacteriaceae > JBATTK01. Next base: position 100,325 of record JBATTK010000043.1, on the reverse strand, counting down.
GCAAACCTCTATTGGCAGTACTTTCAACAACATAGATATCAATTCTACAATCGCACAAAAACAGAAACAAGCGTAAATCGTACGGATTTTAGAACGTGGGACCTAACGACCTTATTTGAGGAAGTGAGTCTTCATTTTGATAAATCCTTGCAAAACCCATCCGGTTTACAAGAGGTAAGCGCATCCGATTTTGACCTTATCCTCGATCGGGCTAAAGAATCTAAAATCTATAGGCCTACCCTTTATGACCTATTGGCCCATACCGCATTGGTTTTTTATGAGACCACTGAAAATACGATTACCAGACCGGCCTATACCTTTGAAATAAACGATTCGGAGCTTTTATGTGAGGCATTACCCTTTAGTAAAATAAAAATCAGCTCCAAGGATAGTACTTCCCTACAACTAAAGGCAATTGGGATATACCAACAATTACTCCGGTTCCACGTAAAGGATGCATCGCCCCAGGCCTTAGTGGACGTGGATATCGACCGATTGAAATTCATACATCAAAATGCCGTTTTTGAAGATAAGGATCAATACTATCTGGAAGCTTTACAGAATTCGGCGGCACAACATAAGGATTACGAGGTCTCCGCATTATATACCTATGAAATAGCGTCCTTATATGGCAAATGGGCCAATACCTATGGACCAAAAAGCGATACGACCCACCAGTGGAAACGAAAAGAAGCTTTAGAGCTGTGCAATTCCGTAATTTCCAAATATCCCAAAAGTCGGGGAGCGCAACAATGTGAGAACTTAAAGAGCAGTATCCTAAATAAAGAGCTGCAACTTACGGCGGAACAGCACATCCCTGTCAACACATCATCCAAATTGCTGGTGCGGTATAGAAACCATAACGGTTTACAACTTACCGCCTATAGCGTCACCAGAAACCAAATAGAAAAACTGAACAAGCTATACGAGCCGGAAAAGCAGCTTTCCTTCATAAAAAAACTACGGCCCACCAAACAATGGGATGCAAGTTTAAAAAATGAAGGGGACTATCAATCCCATTCCACCGAAATTTTACTTCCTCCCTTATCGGTAGGTTCCTATATTGTCTTGGCAACACCCAAAGGTGAAACCAAGGGAGCGTTTGCCTTTAACCATGTACAGGTTACCAATATAGCTTTGACAGAAACCCAGACCCAATCAAATAAATATTTTCAGGTAATCGATCGTACTAACGGTCAACCTATGGTAGGGGCCAAATTACGATTGAACTACCGGAAAAACTATGATGGCCCTACCTTGGAAAAAACCTTGGTCACGGACAAAAAGGGTATGATCAAAATTCCCTTGTCCACGGAAAGGTGGACAAACGTCCGTACTCGTATAGATTACAAAGATGACAAGGCTTATTTTGGAGATTACTATGTGAACAAAAAAAACAATAACGGAAATAGGACAAGCAACGGTAACGCAGGTTTTCTATTTACGGATAGAAGTATCTATAGACCTGGACAACCTCTATATTTTAAGGGAATTGCTATAGTTCGTACCAACAGCGTTTCTTCCGTATTAACAGATACGGCCGTAACCGTCACCCTTAGGGATGTAAACAATCAAGAAGTTGGGAAACAGGAATTTACTACCAACGAATTTGGATCTTTTACCGGGGAATTCATCATTCCGAACAACGGCCTTACCGGCAATTTTTCCTTACAATTAAGCTCCCCGGCAATCTCAATTGGCGGGAATGCCAATTTTTCCGTTGAGGAGTATAAACGTCCCAAATTCGAAACAAATTTTAACCCCATCACCGAAACCTATACCGTAAACGATGAGATTAGGGTGAAAGGAACGGCAAAGGCATATGCGGGCAGTAATATTACGGATGCAAAAGTAGTGTATCGGGTAAAAAGAGTGGTTTATTACCCTAGATGGTATTATTGGAGCAGACCCTATTTTAAAAGTACGGCGCAGGAGATAGCCCATGGGGAGGTTCGCACAGATGCATCCGGCAATTACGAAATTAGCTTTAAGGCAATACCGGATCGTAGCACATCCAAAGAAAACTTACCTGTTTTTACCTATGAGGTCACCGCGGACGTTACAGATGTTAATGGAGAGACCCATAGTACCAAAACCATCGTTCGCGTGGGTTACCATGCCCTTACCGCCAGCGTCACAATTGCCGATAGATTGGACAAGGATAAAAATGACCATACCCTTGGCATTTCTACTACCAATCTAAATGGGAATTTTGTTCCTGCGCAAGGAACCCTAAAAATCTATAAACTAAAAGCTCCGAGCTATGTGCTTAGAAAAAGGCCATGGGAAGCACCTGACTATACCTCTTTTACCAAACAAAAATTCAAGGAGTTGTTTCCACATGATGCCTACGACGGAGAAGACGATGTATCGAATTGGAAAAAGGGACCTTTAGTATGGGAAACAAAATTCGATACCGGAAATTCCAAGGAGATTTTCTTGAAAAATATTAAAAAATGGGTATCGGGAAAATACCTGATAGAACTGGAAACCCAGGACAAATTTGGTCAAAGGGTGAAAGATGTAGTGCACACGGATCTATATAGTGATAAGGATAAAAAATTGGCGGATAATCAGTTGTTCGGGATCCGCACGGATAAGTTGGAATATGCTATTGGGGACAAGGTTGCTCTTACGCTTTCCTCTAGTGCGGAAAATCTGTTCGTTACCGTTTATATAGAAAAGAACAGAAAAATAGTGGATACACACATTGTACGACTAAAAAACAATCGTGAGACGTTAATCGTTCCCGTAAATGAACAGGATTTAGGAGGATTTGCCATTACATACAGTTTTTCTGGCTATAATTCGTTTCAAACCCATGCGTTGAATATTTATGTTCCTTATCCGAAGACCGATTTGGAGATTGAAACCCTAAGTTTTCGCGATAAATTAAGACCGGGAACCGATGAAACCTGGACATTTAGCATCAAAGGGCCAAAGGGCGATCAAGTCAGCGCCGAGCTATTGGCAAGCATGTACGATGCTTCTTTGGATGCTTTTAGGGGCCATAGCTGGAGTTTTGATCCTATCTATAAACCTAATTATTATTCTTATAGCGCTGTAGGCGGACATCAAAGCTTTGGAACTGCCTATTTTAATGTGCATAGTCCATACCAAAAAGGTAGTGATTATACCCAACAACAGTACGACAGCTTTAATTGGTTTGGATTGCATTTTGGATATGGATATGGTCTATATCGACGAAATAAATTAATGAAAAGCGGCATCCAGGCCCCTGCACCTATGGCTGAGAGAATAGAGGAGGAAACGGAATTGGACGAAGTAGCTATAGCAGATAGTATTGAGGGAAAATCCGCTGGTGTACAAGTAGCGAATAGTGGAATGGATAGCACTCTTGAAGAACAGGAAGAAACTTCCGAAAGTCAGGTACAAATCAGAAAAAATCTACAGGAAACGGCTTTTTTCTTTCCACAATTGGGTACGGATGCGGCAGGCAATGTCTCCTTCAGTTTTACGACCCCGGAAGCCCTGACCCATTGGAAACTGCAACTACTGGCCCATACCAAGGATTTACAAAGTACTACAATGACCATGAATACGGTTACGCAAAAAGAATTAATGGTGATACCCAATGCACCTCGATTCTTAAGAGAGGGCGATCAAATTATTATCAGTAGCAAAATTGCCAATCTTACTGAAAAAACGCTATCCGGAAATGCAACATTGGAATTGATGGATGTCATTACCGGCGAAGACGTTACCGCAAAACTTATGGTTTCTCCCTCCTCGGCGAAGAGGCATGCAGATGCGAACCAAAGGGAATTTTCCGTAGACTCCTTGGGCAATACCCAAGTCTCATGGGCCTTAAAAATTCCCGAGGGTATACAAGCGATCCAATATAGCGTCATCGCAAAAGCGGGTGATTTTAGTGATGGGGAACAAAATGTATTGCCCATATTGACCAATAGGAAGCTGGTTACGGAAACCTTGCCCATGTGGGTGGGGAGCGATCAGACCAAAACCTTTGTGCTGGAGAAATTAAAGGACCACACATCAACTACTTTAAAGCATCATAAGCTAAGCCTGGAAATGACTTCCAATCCAGCCTGGTATGCCGTACAGGCACTCCCCTATCTAATGGAGTATCCGTATGACTGTAATGAGCAGATATTCTCCAGGTACTATGCCAACACCTTGGCCGGTCATATCGCCAATTCCAATCCAAGGATACGGGAAGTTTTTAACCAATGGGCAAATTCAGATGCGTTGGTAAGTAATTTAGAGAAAAATCAGGAATTGAAATCTTTACTGATCCAAGAAACTCCCTGGTTACGAGACGCCCATTCGGAAACTGAGCAAAAAAAACGCATTGCTTTGTTATTTGATATGAACAAGATGAAGAACGAACAGGCCAATACCCTGCAAAAACTAAAGAACAACCAAATGTCTTCAGGTGCATGGGCCTGGTTTAAGGGAGGTAGGGAAAATAGATTTATAACACAGCACATCGGTACCGGATTGGGCCATTTAAAACAACTTCAGGTTTCCCTGCCCGATCAGGGCACCGATCAAATGATGCAAAAGGCAATGCGTTATTTGGACAACGAGTTTGTAAAAGAGTACGAGTATATGAAAAGGCATACCAAGAACATCAATGATGATCATTTGAGCTATACCCAAATCCATTACCTCTATATGCGTAGTTTTTTCACCGATATACCCGCTTCCAAAAAAGTAGACGAGGTAATGACCTTTTATAGGGGCCAGGCCAAAAAGTACTGGGTAGACAAAAATTTATACTCCAAAGGATTGTTGGCATTGATCTTACATCGGACAAATGACACCCTAACAGCGAATAAAATACTAAAATCGTTGAAAGAGAATAGTATCACCAGTGAAGAGCTTGGCATGTATTGGAAAGCAAACACCGCATCATGGCATTGGCACCAAGCACCTATTGAGACTCAAGCATTATTGATCGAAGCTTTTAGCGAGATAGAAAATGATAGGCAAACTATAGACAATCTTAAAATATGGCTCTTAAAGAACAAACAGACCAATCAATGGAAAACTACTAAAGCAACTACGGAAGCGGTATATGCACTATTGTTACAAGGAAGCAACTGGTTATCCATAACAAATGCAGTAGCTGTTTTGGTAGGAGGTGAAGAAATTGCCCCTTCAAAATTGGAACATACAAAAGTAGAGGCCGGAACCGGTTACTATAAAACTTCTTGGAACGCCAATGAAATAAAGTCAAAGATGGGGGAAATAACCATCAGCAAAAAAGGGGAAGGTATAGCTTGGGGAGGACTCTATTGGCAGTATTTTGAAGATTTGGATAAAATTTCCTCCGCAGAAACCCCATTACAATTGGAGAAGAAGCTGTTCTTAAAGAAAAACACGGATACCGGTGAGGAGATTTCGGAGATTACCGAAAAGATACGCTTAAAAGTGGGCGATCTCTTAAAGGTGCGTATAGTGTTAAGAGCCGACAGACCTATGGAATTTGTACATATGAAAGACATGCGTGCTTCCGGTCTGGAACCCATAAACGTATTATCCCAATATAAATGGCAAGATGGCTTGGGCTATTATGAAAGTACCAAAGATGCCAGCACCAATTTCTTTTTCGATTACTTGCCCAAGGGGGTATATGTTTTTGAATATGACCTTAGGGTAAACAATGCCGGAGATTTCAGTAATGGGATTACAACGATACAGAGTATGTATGCCCCGGAGTTTAGCAGCCATAGTGAAGGGGTACGGATAGCAGTAGACCAATAATATTTGATGAATTCGTGTTCGGATGTTGCTTTTTTTTATAAATTAACAGCTACCTAACACAAAAACAGCACGTTATGAATTCAAAAGTCTTATTGATCCTAAGGATTATTTTTGGCCTTTTTCTCCTTCTTTTCGGATCGAACAAGTTTCTGAACTTTATACCTCCCTTTGAACTATCGGAAGTAGCCATGTCTTACTTTGGGAGCTTAATGGAGGCCAAGGTCATACCCTATTTGGTAGGTATTGTTGAGATTGCCGCCGGTTTATCGCTTTTACTCAACAAATATGCTTCCCTTATGATGATCATTTTAATGAGTGTATCCGTGAACGCGGTATTGTTTCATGTTACTTTAGATCAGGGCAATATTCCCCCTGCACTACTCTTGTTAGCGTTGAATATTGTAATGCTCTATGCCTATAAGGCAGATTATAAGGCTATTTTGAAAGGCTAGCCGATGGGAAAAATAGGGAGGTTGTAAAAGTACAAGTAAATTGACATTATAAGGAGGCCTTGGGCCGACGAAGTAATCTGTTAATTGATGACCAATCATTTACAGATTGCTTTGTTCCTCCTAAAGACTCATCCTATCCTTAAAAAGATAGGATTGCCTTCTGGAAACCTCTACTTCCTCGCCGTTGTTCATAGTCAATTTTAACTTACCGTTGAACCAAGGCACTACATTTTGAATGTGGTTAACATTGATAATCTGTTGTCTGTTAGCCCTAAAAAAGCTAGTAGGAGGCAACTTTTCTTCCACTTGGTTCAACGATTTGTATAGCATGGGTTTTTCGTTTCGGAAAAACACCCGGGTATAGTTGCCAACGATTTCAAAGAGTAAAATATCGCCAATTCGTACCAACCAACACTTTTCTCCGTCCTTTATGAAAATCTGACTGCTTTCCACAAGCGTCTCCGCGATGGACGCCTCATCATTATACGGACTACTCATTTGTAATTTTACCTTCTCCATTGCCAAAGAAAAACGCTTTGCATTGATGGGTTTCAATAAATAATCCAACGCATTGTATTCAAAGGATTTTATGGCATATTCATCAAAAGCGGTGGTAAAAACGGTAATGGGAACCTCATCCAACATTTCTAAAAGTTCAAAACCGTCTTTTTCCGGCATATTGATATCCAAGAACAACAAATCTGGTTTTACATCCAATATCAATTCATATCCCTTGTCCACATTTTCCGCCTCACCTACCAATTGGATTTCCTCATGCTTTTTAATGAGTTCCTTTAACTCATTACGTGCCAGACGGGAATCCTCTACAATCACAGCTTTTATGCTTTTCATACAAGAGGTATTTTAATATTGGCAACCACTTCATCATTTTCTTCCTCCAAGGAAAAAACGGCCTTGTTCCCATAAAGCAATTGCAAACGTTGTCTAATATTTTGTAATCCCAATTGTGTAGAATCTTTTGTGATTCGGAGTTTCCCGGTATTTATGACTTTTATACAGAGTAGGTCCTTATCTATCACGGTTTTTAAAAGTATCCTTCCCCCACTCTTTATATTAGAAATACCGTGTTTGGCCGCATTTTCCACCAACAGTTGAATAATCATAGGGGGTATAGCTATGGATAAGGTTTGGGGTGCTACTTCTTTCACAAACTCCAGTCGGTCTTCGAGCTGAATTTTGGAAAGCTCTATATAGTTGTCCACCATTTCCAATTCTTCCTCCAGGGCAATGGCATTGATATCATTCTTGGTAAGGGAATACCGAAGCATTTCGGAAAGCTTGGTCAACATATCCCGGGAGCGTTCCACATCTTCCAGCATCAACCCACGAATATTATTAAGGCTATTGAACATAAAGTGCGGATTGATCTGCCCTTTTAGCGTGTTTAGCTGGGCCTGTCTCAAGGTCGTATTGAGTTCAGAGCGTTCCAAGCGATCCGCACTCAATTTTAAAAAAAGTTTTATCGCCAAATAACAAACGACCCAGCCAAAAATAGTGAACAGGGAATTAATCGCAATTACCCAAACACTACTGTAGACCTCTAGGATCTGAAGATCAAGTTCGTTATCTATAGGAACATATTTTCCATATAAATATCCAAAAACAAAATTAAGTCCTGCAAAGAGAAAAGCTGCAAAAATTGTAGAGACAGTTATTTTTCCTATTGCCTTTACATTAAATCTCTCGAGTGAGATATTGTTTTTAAGATATGTTCTCAGAAGTGAGGTAGATACTATACCAGTAAAAATTCCTGAGATAATAGAAAAACCCAAAAATTCTATACTCAGTTTTTTCCAAAAAAGTAGCGCCACTAAATTAATAGCGCTCCAACCTACTAATTGTAATAACCAGAAAATTCTATTTCGCTTTCTTGCTGATAACTGCATAATTAATCTTGAATCAATTTCAAATTTAAGTCAATAGAAATTATACAACTAATGGGTTACGTAATAAATCCCTTTTCCCACAAAATAGCCTAACACCAATATGCCTACGATCACTGTAAGTACCACTGGAATTATCCTATAACTATTACGCTTTTTTAGTCTACGAACAAGTTCTTTATATTCCATAATAGTTATTAAAAGAGTACACTTAAAATAAACGTGACTACAAATTTTGCCAATGTTATCATGTCTTTATATTTAAAAGTTTGCTAATTGAATTCTTTTTTAAAAATATAGGTATTACGGTAGGTACGAAACCAAAATATGACCAACGGTAAATTTTAATTAACGAACGGTAAGGGGGAGTACGAAGATGTGGATAAAGACCGGAGAAAAAAGACAAAAGATGAAAGAGAAAAGACGAAAGACCAAAATCGGAAATGAGGAATAAGAAGTGAGAAATGAGATACTGGACACCGGAATACCGTAAACCGGATACCATTTCTCCGAAGACGAAGAAAAAAGAGAAAAGACGAAAGACCAGAAATCAAATTCCAAAACCCAAATCCCAAATCCCAGAAGCTGGAAACGATACAACTGCCTACTGAAGACTATCTTTCAAAGGACAAAAACGAAAGACCGGAAACCAAACCTTGAACCTTGAACCTTGAACCTTGAACCTTGAACCTTGAAATTTACAAATGAAAAAAGGGAGCCTAAACAGCTCCCCTATTCAAAATTATTTAAACTGGATTTCTAGTCCTTTAAGGGCTTTTCAATTTCCTGTTGTCCCAAATGCTTGGCATAGAAACCTACCATGGCCTTATACAAGGCTATGGAATTTTCTTCTTTTCCAAAACCATGCCCCTCATCATACTTCACCATGTAGGGAACATCAAATCCTTTGGCACGTAGGGCACTTACGATCTGATCGGATTCATCTATATTTACCCTGGGGTCGTTTGCGCCCTGTGCTACCAACAACGGTTTCTTGATTTTATCTATCTGAAATACGGGGGAAACTTCTTCCATAATGGCCTTCTCTTCGGCAATATCCTCATCATACCATATTTCCTTAATTATTTTTAAATAAGGTTTCCAGTAAGGAGGAATGGTCTTCATAAAGGTAAATAAATTGGATACCCCTACATAATCCACACCACATGCATATAGATCCGGAGTTTTGGTGAGTCCCCTAAGCACTGCATATCCACCATGGCTACCACCATAGATTGCGGCCTTGTCCTTATCTACCCATCCTTGGTCTATTACGTATTGTAATCCGTCCTCAACATCGTCCATGGCCTTCCTACCGATTTGCTTAAACCCGGATTCCAAAAACTTTTTCCCATAACCACCGGATATCCTAAAGTTTACCTGCAGCGTAGCGTACCCCCTACTTGCAAAAAGTTGGGCCTCTGGATTAAAGCCCCAAGAATCACGAATACCTTGTGGTCCTCCATGCGGATTCACGATTACCGGTACTTTTTGCCCTTGCAGTGCCGCCTTGGGCAACGTAATATAACCGTGAATGGTGAGTCCGTCCCTACTCTTAAAAGTAATCGGACGCATCTCCGCCATGTCCTCTTCCTTTAATTGGGGCATGAGGTTGAACACCTCTTTGAATTCGTCCTTTTTAACATCATAGGAATAATATACTCCATACAACTTATCGCTATCTACAAAAATCAGATAGTTGTTTTCATCATCGGTAAAATCCGCTATGCTATACTGCTTCCCTTCGAATTTCTTTTGGAACTTGGCGTGTAATTTTTTATAATAGTCACTTACGGGAACAATTACGCTCTTCTCTCCCTCATATTCAAAATAATCCAATTCGTAATTCCTCTTTCTGGATACCGAAAGGTCCGAAACATCATATCGGTCATTGGAGAATACTTTTTTGATTTCCTTTCCTTCCTTAAAATCGTATAATACAACTTCTGCCTTATCACTTTCAAGATTGGATATCATATAGGCATCATGCGGATTTTCGGTGGCATAATTAAACTGCAAAATACCAAAGGCATCTTTCCAGTTTAAACTTTTTATGATTTCGTAGCTGCCATCTGCCTTGGCATAGTACAAATCTTGCTCTACTCCATCCCGTATTTTCGTAAAGGCCTTAAGGTTTCCGTCCTTATCAAAATCATAACCTGCTATAGGATTGGCAGCATCCTCGTTTTTATACAACTGCACCATTTCCCCCGTCAATATATTTATTTTGTAAGGATCAAAAATTTGTGGATTGTTCTTATTCAAAGAAATAATAATGTGGTCTTTATCTTCCTTCAACAATTCCAGAAAGTTGGCCTGAACCTCTTCAAACGGAGTAAGGTCCTTTAAATCCGATCCATCCAGATTCACTGCATACAGGTGATAATTCTCGTCACCGCCTTGGTCCATTAGGTATACTAAACGCTCATTGTTTACCCAACCGTATCCTCTTACCAACTCTTCTTTTTCTTCAATCGCCCTAGTGACTTCTCCCGAAGCAATATCCTTTACCTGTATATGTCTTTTGCCATTCTCATCCTTTTCCCTGTAGGAGATATACTTTCCATTGGGGGAAAACCGAAAAGTGGATGCTTTTGGCTTTGCAAAATAGTCTTCCACCGTATATCTATAATCCCCGACGTCCAAAGCGGCCAATTTCATTAGTTCGGTATCGGAACTGACCAGGTCAGGGTTTCCGGGGATGGTCTTTACCGTTTTCTCCAACGCCAAGGGAAGTTCCATTCCCCCCTGATAGAATGTACCTTCCATGGTATCACCTTCCAATTTCCCCACATACTTAATTCCCGCCTGCTTAAATGAAATGGTAAGTTGATCGCCCGTGAAAGTCGTCTCATCCATGGGAATATCCGTCGCTCCTTGCGTTGGACTATCCATGGTAGCTATGTAATTACCATCTTCTTCACTTACATTGAATATCAATGGCATTTCTGTACCCTGTACGGACAAAGTACCTTTCCAAGACCCGGTTACTTCCTGTGCATATGCTTGTACGCCGAATACGAAAAGCACTATGGCCAGGATTCTTTTAATTTTAATGGTTTTTGTTTTCATTTTACTTTTTTTGATGTGTTTTACTCGTCTTTTTGACATTTAAATGAGTTGCTTTCAATATGCCTACCCCATTAGTAAACGGAGTTGCCAATTTGTTACAGGAACAAATACTTATTTAGAGACTATTTTTACAAATATAGTGTGGGGATAAGTTCGAGGCAATCAAAATATGGCCAGTGGTAAATTTTATAAAGTGAACGGCATTTTCAAGTTTGGAGATGAATCTTACGAACTTGAATTCAACACTATCTTTTATAGATGTCCACTTAAAAGACAAAAGACCAGAAATCAGTATTCAGTATTCAGTATTCAGTATTCAGAAATTAGAAACCAAACCTTGAACCTTGAACAAGGAAAAAAGATGAAAGAGAAAAGACGAAAGACCAGAAGCTAGATACTAGATGCTAGATGCTAGAAACGATACGACTGCCGACCGCCACTGCCTACTGAAGACTATCTTTCCAAAGAGAAAAGACGAAAGACCGGAAACCAGAAGCTAGATGCTAGATGCTAGATGCTAGAAACGATACGACTGCCGACTGCCAATGCCTACTGAAGACTATCTTTCCAAAGAGAAAAGAGAAAAGACGAAAGACCAGAAGCTAGATGCTAGATGCTAGATGCTAGAAACGATACGACTGCCGACTGCCACTGCCTACTGAAGACTATCTTTCCAAAGAGAAAAGACGAAAGACTAGAAGCTAGATGTTAGATGTTAGATGCTAGATGCTAGATGCTAGAAACGATACAACAGCCAACTGTAACTGTTCACTAAAGACTGTTTTTCCAAAGACCGAAATCGGAAATGAGGAATGAGAAGTGAGAAATGAGATACTGCACATCCGAATACTACAACCGGATACCATCTCTCCGAAGGACAAAGGATGTAAGACAAAACCATCAATTTTCAACCTTGAACCAGAAACCAGAAACCAGAAGCTGGAAGACGGACAACAATGTTTTGAAATACGTCGATTATTTTTTGATGGAAGGAGGGTATTTGGAAAAGACTTTTGCCACAATACGTTGGAGCATGTCTTCCCGAACGCTGGGGGAAGCATTGTCCCTATAGGAACTTTCACTTACACCTTGCCAGAACAGCGCATCTTTTTGACTGTCCACAAGATCAAAAACAATCTCCCGTGAAAGATTTGGTTGCCCAACGGGAATACCTATGGAAACGCCACCACCAGCATTTCTTCCGCCGCCGCCAACGCCTACTCCAACCGAACTGTTATTTGGGCCTCTAAAGGAACTACTATGAATATTAATAAAGAAATCCGGTTCTTCCGAGAGTTGAATGCCCTTTAACTGCATATCGGAATCAACGGCTTTGAGCAAACGTTTTGTATCCAATTGACTTAGGCCCGTATTCAAATCCGGATAATAATTATATGTGGTGTAACTGGAAAAATCGGTCGCCTTGTCATAATCATAGTTCACCCTCACCGCATTACAAGATGTGATAAGAACAATAAGCAGTATGTATAGAATACCTTTCATCATCAATATTTATATAAAAATAAAGAAAAAAGTAGTTGGACTTTAAGAAAGTAAGGTTTAATCGTTCAATAGCGCCCAAAGTCTATCCTTCAATTCCTGTAGACCCTGTTGGGCAACCGAAGAAATGAACATGTAAGGAACGTCGTTTAAATCCCTGTCCAATTCGGTTTTCATTTCCTGTATGAGTTCCTCATCCAACATATCGCTTTTGGAGATGGCTACCAATCTATCCTTATCCAAAAGTTCCGCATTGTACCGTCTTAGTTCATCCAATAAAATCATATACTCTTTGGCGATATCCTTGCTATCCGCGGGAATTAAAAAAAGTAAAGTAGCGTTTCGTTCTATATGTCTTAAAAAATAATGTCCTAAACCTTTCCCTTCCGCGGCACCCTCAATGATACCGGGGATATCGGCCATTACAAAACTTTTGAAATCCCGATATTCCACGATGCCCAAATTCGGTTTCAGGGTAGTAAACTCATAATCGGCAATTTTTGGTTTAGCGGAGGTCAAGACAGAAAGTAAGGTAGATTTTCCTGCATTTGGAAATCCCACCAATCCTACATCGGCCAAGACCTTTAATTCCAGCGTTATTTGTTTCTCCTGCCCGGGAATACCGGGTTGGGCATATCTTGGGGTCTGATTGGTAGCGGTCTTAAAATGCCAGTTACCACGTCCGCCCATTCCGCCTTCGGCTACAATTTTTTCTTGCTGATCTTCGGTAATCTCAAAAAGGATTTCATTGGTTTCACTATCTCTTACAACAGTTCCCAAAGGGACGTCCATATAAACATCCTCACCATCGGCACCACTGCTCCGATTCTTGCTCCCATGGCCTCCATGACCTGCCTTAAAGTGTCTTTTGAACTTATAGGTGAGTAAGGTCCACAAGCCCTTGTTACCACGTAATATTACGTGGCCGCCACGACCCCCATCGCCACCATCGGGGCCTCCTTTTGTAATATACTTTTCCCGATGTAAATGCACAGATCCTTTGCCTCCGTTACCTGAGGACACGTACATCTTTACATAATCAACAAAATTGCCTTCGGTCATAGAGGGTCTTTGAATTTATATTGTCAAAAGTACGCAATTTGGATGATGGCAGAGAGGAAAAACGCTTGCGCTCGATCAATAGGAGTTGCTATTTCATTTAATTTTTCAATGGCGGTCAAAACATCTTGCTTATCCTTCTCCAAGCTTTCAGCTGCACTTTTAAAAATGTTCGCCGATCTCATGATCATTCAACTCGCGATCAACAAGCCTTTGGAAACCTCATATAATTATTGTAATTGCTTGTCGACCAAATAGGTTATTCCATTCGTACTCTTGTCTAGCACCCAAGGTATATTGGAATATTCCATTTTCATCGCCCCCAATTTCTCAAGAGCCTTTTGAGAGCGTATATTTTTAACATTTACATAAAACACAACTCTTTTAGCAGTTGCCAAAGCATAGTTGAGCATAAGTTTTTTTACCGATCTATTGTACTTACCTCCCCAGAATTTGCGCGATAGAAAAGACCAGCCTATTTCAACAACTTTTTCTTCCCTATTGATTATCTTGAATCTTGAACTCCCTATAATTTTGTTTGATTTCTTGTCTACTATTATGAGAGCGCCTTGGGACTGAAGACTTTCCTCAAAAAATGTAGTGAACAATTCCAAGGTGTATCTTTCCGGTTCTTGATGTTGTTCCCAGATATGGGAATCCGAGGCAACTTCATACAACGCATTAAAGTAGGAGGCGTTCATTGGTTTAACAATGACCAGGTCATTTTCCAAAAAAGGTTGGATATCCAGATTCATTACTCGTTGAAATAGGTATTGTAGTATGAAAGTCCCGACTTCCTAAAGCGAGTCGATTACCATGCCCAAGCGTTCTGTGATTTCAGCTATCTCCCCGATACCGTCAACACTATGGAATTTTCCATATCCTTTGTAATAGTGTTGTAATGGAGCTGTTTTTTGATTATACTCGTCGAACCGATTTCGAATTTTATCCTCGTCTTGATCATCCGGTCTTCCGCTAAGCTTCCCCCGTTCCAAAAGTCGCTGGATCAATACTTCATCATCGGCCTCCAAGGCGATCGTAGCATCGATTTTCATCCCCTTCAACTCCAAAAAGTCATCCAATGCCTCCGCTTGCGCGGTAGTTCTTGGAAATCCATCAAAAATAAAACCGTTGGCCTCTTCGTTTTTTTCTACCTCTTCCTGTAACATTTTAATGGTAAGCTCATCGGGAACCAAATCCCCTTTGTCCATATAGGATTGGGCCAATTTTCCCAACTCCGTTTCGTTTTTGATGTTGTATCGGAATACATCCCCGGTAGAAATATGCTTCAAGTTATATTTCTTTTTTAAAAAATCGGCTTGCGTACCTTTGCCAGCTCCAGGTTTTCCAAATAAAACAAGATTGATCATATGGTTTTGGTTTAATTGATATACGGCTTTAAGGTTTCTCCCCAATTCATTATAGTCCAGCCCATATCCCACAATAAATTTGTCGGGAATCGCTATTCCAAAATAATCAATGGGATATTCACCCTTGTAGACCTCGGTTTTATAAAAAAGACTTGCGATTTTAAATTCCTTTACGTGGGTATTGGAGAACAGATGCACCAGTTCTTTTACCGTACGGCCGGTATCTATAATATCCTCCAAAATAATAATGCTCCTTCCCTCTATATTGTCGGGAACATCTAGAAGTGTCTCCACAATACCTGTTGATGTTAATCCCTGATAGGAACTTAATTTTACGAATGAAACCTCGCAAGGATGTTGATAATGTTTCAATAGATCCGCAACGAACATAAAAGATCCGTTGAGGACACCAACAAAAATTGGAACTTGATCCTTATAATCATCGGCTATCTCTTGGGCCACTTTCTTGATTGCCGTAAGAATCTCCGTTTCGCTTAAAAAAGGCCTAAAATGTTTATCGTGTAGCTTTATCAATGGTAAAACTTTATAAGATGGCAAAGATACTATTTTGATTTCTCTTTTTAACGTCCAAACGATTGGTTTATAAGATTTAGGTGTATTTTTGTGGCAATCGTACTATTTACCCATAAACAGGGCAAAAGGAATTTTTATGAACTACTTTTCTTCCGATTTTAAACTAGGTGTTCTTGGAGGGGGACAATTGGGAAAAATGATGCTTTATGAGACCCGCAAATTTGACATTCACACCAAGGTATTGGATCCATCGGAAGATGCTCCCTGTAAAATTGCGTGCAACGAATTCTACCAAGGGGATCTCATGGATTTTGATAGTGTGTACAATTTTGGAAAAAACGTTGATACGTTGACTATCGAGATCGAAAATGTAAATACAGAAGCGTTGGAAAAATTGGAAGGGGAAGGTATCCAAGTATATCCTCCTACAAAAACCTTATACATCATTCAAAACAAAGCGACCCAAAAGCTTTTTTATACGGACCATCAAATTCCTACCGCTCCCTTTATGCGCTTCGCTTATACGAGTGAAATTGAGGATAGCATTACCAATGGAGGTTTATCCCTGCCCTTTGTGTGGAAAAGTGCCCAATTTGGATATGATGGGCAAGGAGTTAAGATAATTCGAAAAACAGCGGATCTAAAAGGTCTTCCCAATGTTGAATGCATTGCCGAGGAAATAGTACCTTTTAAAAATGAATTGGCCGTAATAGTTGCTAGAAGCGCAAGCGGACAAGTAGTCACCTATCCTGTTGTGGAAATGGAGTTCCACCCAGAGGCCAATCAGGTAGAATATGTAATTTGTCCTGCCCGTATAACGGAAAAAGTATCCAAAAAGGCAAAGGCAGTTGCATTATTGGTTTCGGAAAAAATGCAACACGTGGGGCTTCTGGCGGTGGAAATGTTCCAGACCAAGGAAGATGAAATTCTAGTTAACGAAGTAGCTCCAAGACCTCACAACAGTGGTCATTACAGTATTGAAGCTAGTTATACCAACCAGTTTGAACAACATATCAGGGCGATCCTGGACCTTCCTTTGGGCAATCCGGATAGTAAAGTAGCCGGAGTCATGGTAAATTTGGTCGGTGCCGAAGGACATACGGGCAATGTAGTTTACGAGCATATAGAAAAAATTCTACGATTAGATGGTGTTACACCTCATATTTATGGAAAAAGACAGACGCGGCCTTTCCGGAAAATGGGCCATGTCACTATAGTGAACAATGACATGGATAAAGCCCGGGAAATTGCGCAGCAAGTAAAAGAAACTATTAAGGTGGTCAGCAAGTAGATCACAAAAAAATCAAGTGCCAAATCCTACTGCTATACAAGTCGGTATTTGGAATTTAAATTTTGGAATTTTATGAAAAAAGTAGCAGTGGTCATGGGCAGTACAAGCGACCTACCGGTAATGCAGGATGCCGTAGACATTTTAAAAGGTTTTGATATACCGGTAGATGTAGATATCGTATCCGCCCATAGAACTCCGGAGAAACTTTTTGATTTTAGCAAAAACGCCCATAAGAATGGCTATACCGTAATCATAGCAGGGGCAGGAGGTGCTGCCCACCTACCGGGAATGGTAGCTTCCTTGACACCTTTACCGGTTATTGGCGTGCCCGTAAAAAGCAGTAATTCTATAGATGGATGGGATTCCGTACTATCCATTCTACAAATGCCCGGAGGCGTACCGGTAGCTACGGTAGCTTTGAACGGGGCTAAAAATGCGGGTATCCTGGCCGCACAGATTATAGGCAGCTCCGATCAATGTGTACTCGACAAAATTTTGGTCTATAAAGAAGGATTAAAAGAAAAAGTAATCGATAGTGCCAAATCAATACATAGTAAATAGTACACCGTTTCCAGTTTTTGTTGTTTCTAATTTCAGACCGGACAAACCTGAAAGTAGTAACTTATTAAAATCTCAATACTAAAATCCAATATCTCAATACTAAAATCCAATATCTCAATACTAAAATCTAATATCTCAATACTCAAACATGAACCCCCTATTGACCCCATTTGATACCGCCCCCTTTTCAAAAATAAAAAATGCACATTTTAAGCCCGCTTTTTTGCAGGCAATGGCAGATGCAAGGGCAGAAATAGATGCTATAACCACTTCTACGGCAACACCTACCTTTGAAAACACCTTGGAGGCCCTGGAATATGCGGGACAGCATTTAGAACGCATTTCAAGTGTTTTTTTCAATTTGAACGCTGCCGAGACCAACGAGGAAATTCAGCAAATAGCCCAAGAAGTATCTCCCCTACTTTCAGAATTCAGTAATGATATCACCCTAAATCAAGAATTATTCAAAAGAATCAAAATCGTCTACGATCAAAAGAAAGTGCTGGACCTGACCCTTGAACAACAGACCTTATTGGACAAAAAATATAAGAGCTTTAGTAGAAACGGGGCAAATTTACCGGAAGACAAAAAAGCACTTTTACGGAAAATAGATGCTGAATTGGCCCAACTGAAACTAAAATTCGGAGAAAACGTTTTGGCCGAGACCAATGCCTATGAACTATTGTTGACCGATGAAAAAGATTTGGAAGGACTTCCCGAGGGAGAGAAGGAGGCCGCCGTGCAACTCGCCAAATCCAAGAATAAAAAAGGTTGGTTGATTACGTTGGATTATCCAAGTTATATTCCCTTTATGAAATATGCCAAAAACCGTGAACTACGTAAAGAATTGTCCTTGGCTTTTGGCAGTAAAGGATTTAAGGGCGATGGATTGGACAATAAGGCACATGTACTAAAAATTGCCAATTTACGCCATGAGCGTGCCAATCTATTGGGATATGCGACCCACGCACATTTTGTACTGGAAGAACGGATGGCCGAAACACCGGAAAAAGTGCACGGGTTCCTTAATGAGCTCTTGGAAAAAGCAAAACCTGCCGCAATAAAGGAATTTGAGGAATTGGAACAATTTGCAAAAGAATTGGACCATATAGACCATTTGGAAAAATGGGACAGTGCCTATTATTCGGAAAAATTAAAGCAAAAACTGTTCAGTCTGGATGATGAAAAACTGAAACCTTATTTTAAATTGGAAAACGTAATCGCAGGGGTCTTTAAAGTCGCCGAAAAATTATTTGGATTGCACTTTGAGGAAGTTTATGACATTGAAAAGTACCACGAGGAAGTAAAAACGTACAGGGTCTATGATACCGACCAAAATTTTGTCTCCCTTTTCTATGCCGATTTCCACCCACGTGCAGGAAAGCGTGGTGGCGCATGGATGACTTCCTATAAACCGCAATACGCAAAGGACGGGGAAAATGTACGCCCACATATTTCCAATGTATGTAATTTTACCAAGCCCACAAAAAGTAAGCCTTCACTACTTACCTTTAACGAAGTAACTACTTTGTTCCATGAATTTGGTCATGGTCTACATGGTATGCTCGCCAATACCACTTATCCTAGTTTGTCCGGCACCTCGGTATATTGGGATTTTGTGGAATTGCCAAGTCAGGTCATGGAAAATTGGTGCTACGAAAGAGAAGCATTGGAGCTGTTTGCAACACATTATGAAACGGGAGAGCTTATTCCCATGGAATTGGTTCAAAAAATCAAGGAATCTGCAACTTTTCAGGAAGGCATGGCTACTTTACGACAGTTGAGTTTTGGATTTTTGGACATGGCGTGGCATGGTACGGACCCTTCTTCCGTAACCGATGTGAAATTCTATGAAACAGAAGCTTTCAAAGGTACCAATCTATACCCGGAAACCTCGGAAACTTGTATGAGCACAGCTTTTTCCCATATTTTTCAAGGCGGATACGCCTCGGGCTATTACAGTTATAAATGGGCCGAAGTTTTAGATGCGGATGCCTTTGCCTACTTTAAGGAGAAAGGAATATTCAATAAAGAGGTGGCCCAAAAGTTTAAGGACCATGTACTTTCCAAAGGAGGTACGGAAAATCCAATGACCTTGTACAAACGATTTAGGGGGAGTGAGCCCAAGGTAGAAGCTTTGTTAGAACGGGCGGGATTGATTAAAAAGGCAGGCTAAAAAAGAGCGGTATTTTATTATTTAACATCAGTTCGACCTAAGGCACACTATTATAAAAAGGCGGAGATTTCCCAAAAATAGCTGTAAATCGAGCGAAATTGCGTTTTGCACGGCAAAAAAGAGCATGTAGCGACGAGATTTATCAGCGGTTTTGTGATCCGTCACAAAAATTTCATTGAAATCTTCTTGATTTTTTGGTTCGTTTTGTATCAAGACAAAATGAACGAACAACCCGAAAACAAGTGTTTATGATAAAAAATGGAACAGCAAAGATATATCTGATTAAATCGAAACTCGTTATTTACATTCCTGTTCCTGTCTGTCGATAAGAAGGCCCAAAGCAAAGACTTGACAGGTTTTGGAAACCTACTGGGTCTAAGATTAAAATCGGAAAACCAGCTTGCAACGGGCAAGCCCTGGACATGAATGCCGAGAATTCTTTTTAATTAAACTTTCAATAATTATTGAAAGTTTAAAAATATTATTATATTTGTGTTATGGAATTTCAAGAAGCAAAAGAAAAGTTTATCAGCACTTGGGGAAGTTTAGGCACCCTATGGGGTATTAACAAGGCCATGGCGCAGATACAGGCCCTGCTCTTTATTTCCACTAAACCCCTTACCACTGAGGAAATCATGGAGGAGCTTCAGATTTCAAGAGGAAATACCAGCATGAACGTACGGCAGTTAATAGACTGGGGAATTGTAACCAAAGAATTAAAAGTGGGGGAACGCAAAGAGTATTTTTCTACCGAAAAAGACGTTCAGGAACTGGCCCGGGTTATCGCCAAGGAACGCAGTAGAAGGGAAATAAAACCTGTTATTAAAACCTTAAAGGAAATATCCAGCATAAAGAATGACGGTTCTAAAAAAACCGGGGAGCTCATTAAACAGACCAAGGCACTATATGATTTGGCGGAGACCGCCGACAGTATGTTGAACAAAATTGTGAACCAAAGACAAAATTGGTTGAGTAAATCTTTACTTAAAATGATGAAATAAAAAAATTTGCATCAAACTTTCAATATTTTCTGAAAATTATAAAATAAAATATTATGAAATACAATGTTCCAAATTGGTTGATTATCATCGGAGGTATCGGGCAAATCTTTACGGCATTGATCTATCCTTACATCCGTCACAAGGTATTTGATTGGTACAATGATGTAAAACAGCTGAAACCATTGAATCAAGAGATTGCAAAGACATATGGCAGGTATATTCAGGGATTAAATTTCTCCTTTGGTCTTATTGCCATACTGCTCACTAGGGATTTACAGAACGGAACCAGACTTGCCCTTGCCCTCTCCGGTTTAATAGCAGCCTACTGGATCGGAAAGGTGATTACACAGATTGCCTATTATCCTATGTATCAAATTCCACAAAAAGCCATTTTTAAAGTGGGAAGCTACTTTATGAACATCCTATTCACACTCTTCGCAGTAGTCTACGCTTGGTTGTTCATCATTAATCTAATTTTCCATTTCAATCTCTAAAATCCCGAGATATGCAAACCTCCGCACTACATTTAGTTTCAAATAAGCCAAAAAAAGCATTAGCATCGGAATATGAGATTATAAATTTCTATGATCAGGCTACCGCCGATTACGAGTTCTGGAGCAAGGATTTTAATATGCATTTTGGATATTTTATACCTTTTAAGACCAATCCTTTTAAAAGGGATTCTATGCTCAACGAAATGAACCACAAGGTCATAAAACGCTTGAAAATACCAGAAGGTAAGACTCTAATGGCCGACCTTGGTTGTGGTATGGGCGGTACTATGAGGTATGCTTTAAAGAAGAACAAAAATCTTTCCGCTATAGGGGTCACACTATCCCAATTCCAAGTAAAGAAAGGGAACCAATTGCTAAAGCAATTGAAAGGTACCATCTTAAGGGAAAACTTCAAGCGGACGTCTTTGGCATCAAACTCATTTAACGGTGCGGTTGCCATTGAAAGTTTTTGTCACTCCGGACACCACCCAGAATCGTTCAGGGAGGCCTTCCGAATTTTAAAACCCGGCGGCAAATTGGTCATTGCCGATGCCATGCTGAAAAAGGAAGTCCATGAATTAGGTTATGGTAGTAGCCTCGCCTATAACAAATTATGCGGCCATTGGCATTTGGAAAGATTAGGGACTATTCACTCCGTTGTACACCAATTAAAGGAGGTAGGATTTAAAAAAGTAAAAGTGGAAAATGTATCCTTTAGGGTAGCCCCTTCGGTGTTGCACGTACCATTTGCAATCATAGGATTCATCATTAAAAAGGTTTTACGTACAGGGAAACTAAAAAGGGAAAGTTTGCATAATTTAAAAGGTTCATTTTATGCCCTATTGTCCGGATTACATATGAAAAGTTTTGGGTATTATATCATTACCTGCACTAAATGAGCGATAAAAAACAAAACCGACTTATGTTAGCGGTATTTAGAGACTGTTTTGAAATCAGTAGTGTCCGATTAAGGACAAAAGACCGCTTCGCTGTAAGATAAAAGAAACAGGACTTGTTGGTAACTAATTGAATATCAATATATTTTAAATAGAACCCATTGAATCTATACTATTGGCACTTACCTTATGAAAAGCAAGGTACCGGTTTAAAAAAAACCCAAATCGCCTATTATTGTGGGGACTACAGGAATCTGGCAATCTTTAACCGGATAACAATGTTTTGAAATATGTGATTAGAGTTTTATAGGTCATTTTTGATGGTTACCGCATCATACCCTCCGGTTAGATTGACTACATGCTCAAAACCTAAGGATTTTAAACACTTGGCCGCATTTAAACTCCGCCCCCCTACCTTGCAATACAGATAAATGACCTTCCGCTGGTTGATGGAATTAAATTGTGCCGTAAAATCCGCATCGTACCAATTGATGTTTATGGCACTATCCAAGTGGCCCGCTTTAAACTCCTTAGGGGTACGAACATCCACAAGAATTCCGGATTCTATATCTTTTTGTGAAAGTTCTGTGATAGGTTTTAGCGTAATTTGCGCCATACCAAGATTAAAAAATAGCAGAAAAACCAAGGATAGTAAGAATTTCATCGATTCATGTTTTGAATCAAAAATAACATATTAGTTAACAAAAAATCCACTAAATTTGGAACTCTCAGAAAATAACATGACAGCGCATCAATTAAATCCGGAAAAATGGGTAGATCAATATGCAGACTATTTATTTAACTATGCAGTAGCTCGTGTAAGCGATGCCGAAATAGCCAAGGATCTGGTACAGGAAACTTTTTTTGCTGGATTGAACTCCGCAAAAAATTATAAAGGTGATGCTGCAGAACGTACATGGCTCATTGCTATTCTGAAACGAAAAGTAATAGACCATTACAGAAAAATCAATTCCAACAAAGGGAAAGCCGAAGTTCGTATCAGCTATAATTCCAACAGTGATTCCGAAGGGGATTGGTTGGAAGAACAGGTAGCCGATCCTTTCAGCAAACTGGAAAACGATGTTATCGAAAATGAAGAATTAGGCCTTGCTATTCAGGATTGTATCTCTAAATTACCAAAAAAACAATCTTTGGTTTTTACCATGAAAACAATCCAAGGAATTGGTACGGAAGATATCTGTAATGAACTAGGAATTAATCCGTCTAATCTGTGGGTAATGATACATAGGGCAAGGACTGCTCTTATGGGTTGCCTTAATCAAAATTGGTATTAAAAATATGATTTCTTGCGAAAAAGCGGCTCTTATTTGTAATAAAGCGCAATATAACGAAGCTACGTTTATAGAAAAAATAAAGCTGAAGTTTCACATATTGATGTGCAAAACCTGTGCGGCATTCACTAAAAAGAATACCGAATTCACAACGCTTTGTGAAAAGGCAAATCTCAATAGCCTAACGGAACTTGAAAAAAAGAAAATGAGACAGGAACTGCAGGATAAATTTTAGAGAAACTGCCGTAATACCCATAAACTACCCCACCAAAAAATAGGTATGGCCTCTACCCAAAAAGAGGAAAAATATTTGGACTGTTCTTTTTTTGTGAAGAACATGACCATTATTAAAGCAAAAAAGAGCATTGTTTTCCCTAAGATTTCTAGTTGGGTAAGGTCATCTTTCAAAAAAGTCAGGAAAAAAAAGGCAATTGCTAAAAAACCCCCGAACATTTTTGTCTTCTTTGCCCCATAACGCTGAGGCAGTGTATTTAATTCAAAAGTATCATATTTTAGGTCGCGGATTTCAAAGGGCATGATCAAAACCAAAACTAGAAGGAAACGCTGGATACTTTCTACCCATATATCCCAAGAAATTGTTGCATCAACGGCAATTAAAGGAAGTACAACTGTTGTCCCCGTCCATACCAAAGCCACGGGGAAAATTTTTAATCCCCCAAAACTCCTTAGATTCTTCGCTTTAGGCAAAACCGGTAAAGCGTAAAGTCCGGTCAACCCCATAAGTATGGCAAATGCAATCCACATATCCAGGGGAAAAAAGTAGCTGTGGTACAAAGCAACTCCCAATGCAATGAAACTTACAAACTGTATGTTCTTATGGTAACGATTGGCCACTAGAATATACTTTTCTGCCTCCACACCATATTTCACGAAATTATAACAGGCGATCGTGCTAAAAAAGGTGAAATAACCCAAGTGTTCGTCAATGGAAATGTTTAAGAAATAAGTGGTAACATAAAGCAGGCAAAATACCGCTAAAGCAACATGTATGCTGGCATCCAAGTAAAAATCGAAAATGCGCCCCAATAGCTTCATTGAACAAAAGTAGCCAAACTGTTTATAACCTAAGTTTTTCGTTAAAAACTTTAGGCCGCATTGGTCTTAAATTATCCTTTTTAAGAGAATTAATCAGTAATTTTACATTCTTATTTTATGTACTTATGAAGACAGACGTGTTTGCATCACGCCATATAGGCATTAGGCAAGAAGACCTTCAACACATGTTAAAAACTGTTGAAGTGGAAAGTTTAGATCAACTTATTTACGAGACCATTCCGGAGGATATAAGGCTCAAAAAACCACTTGATCTATCGGAACCAATGACGGAGCACGAATTTTTGGGACATTTACAGCAGCTTTCCTATAAGAACAAGGTCTTTAAATCCTATATTGGATTGGGATATCATGAATGCTTAATACCCTCCGTCATTAAAAGAAATATTCTGGAGAATCCGGGATGGTATACCGCATACACCCCGTACCAAGCAGAAATTGCCCAAGGGCGTTTGGAAGCCTTGCTAAATTTCCAGACAATGATTTGTGATTTAAC
Organism: Saonia sp.; assembly: GCA_049670505.1. Lineage (GTDB taxonomy): Bacteria > Bacteroidota > Bacteroidia > Flavobacteriales > Flavobacteriaceae > JBATTK01. The sequence continues at coordinate 75,402 of JBATTK010000043.1, read as the reverse complement.
AGGAATGGAGCTGGCCAATGCATCTCTTTTGGATGAGAGCACCGCAGCCGCGGAAGCCATGACCATGCTTTTTGATGTACGTAGTAGGGAACAGAAAAAAAATGGAGTACTCAAGTTTTTTGTTTCTGATGAGGTGCTCCCACAGACCTTGTCCCTTTTACAGACCAGATCCACCCCATTGGGCATACAACTGGTCGTAGGCAACCATGAAGAATTTGCTTTCGATACCGATTTCTATGGTGCTTTATTGCAATATCCCGGGAAACACGGACAAGTACATGATTATTCCGAATTTGCTTCCAAAGCGAAGGAAAAAGAAATTAAGATAGCGGTTGCAACAGACATTTTGAGCCTTGTCCTATTAACACCTCCAGGAGAATTCGGGGCGGACGTAGTGGTAGGAACTACCCAACGTTTTGGAATTCCTTTAGGATATGGAGGTCCCCATGCCGCTTTTTTGGCTACTAAGGAAGCCTATAAAAGAAACATCCCCGGAAGAATTATCGGGGTTACCGTGGATATGGATGGTAAACGGGCCTTGCGTATGGCACTACAAACAAGGGAACAACATATAAAAAGGGATAAGGCCACATCCAATATTTGTACGGCACAAGTACTATTGGCCGTTATGGCAGGGATGTATGCCGTATATCATGGCCCCAAGGGATTGAAATACATTGCCGATAAAGTACATGCTGCCACCGTTACGCTTGCCAATAACTTGGAAAAGTTGGGTCTATACCAAATGAATAGCTCTTATTTTGATACGATAACGGTTAAAACCAATACAAAAAAAGTAAGACTCATCGCCGAAAAGGAAAGTGTGAACTTTTTATATATTGATGATGAAACTGTTTCTATTTCACTGAACGAGGCTACCTCATCCAAGGACGTACAACAAATAGTCGATATTTTTGTAAAGGCCTTGGGGAAAGACACCTTTGAAGTTGATTCGTCGTCATTTAAATCCGCCGTAAAAGATAGCGTAGTTCGTACGACCCCATTTCTGGAAAACGAGGTGTTCAACTCCTTTCATTCGGAGACCGAATTGATGCGCTACATCAAAAAACTGGAACGGAAAGATTTGGCGTTGAACCACTCCATGATCTCTTTGGGTTCCTGTACAATGAAACTTAATGCAGCGACCGAGATGTTGCCCTTGAGTTGGCCGCAATGGGGAAATATACATCCTTTTGTTCCTATTGAACAGGCTGAAGGCTATCAGATCGTATTGCAAGAGCTAGAGAAGGATTTGACCACGATTACGGGTTTTGCGGGAACATCGCTACAGCCCAATTCAGGTGCCCAAGGCGAATATGCCGGACTAATGACTATAAGGGCCTATCACGAATCCAGAAGCGAAGGCCATAGAAATATTTGTATCATTCCCGCCTCGGCACATGGTACTAATCCTGCTTCCGCGGTAATGGCGGGTATGAAAGTGGTGGTAACCAAAACTGATGAAAGGGGAAATATAGATGTTGCCGACTTAGAAGAAAAAGTAGTGTTACATGCGGATAACCTTGCCGCTTTAATGATTACCTATCCCTCTACCCACGGTGTTTTTGAATCTTCCATTAAACAAATTACCAAACTGATACATGACCATGGCGGACAGGTATATATGGATGGTGCAAATATGAACGCCCAGGTAGGATTGACCAATCCGGCCGCTATTGGTGCAGATGTATGCCATCTTAACTTACATAAAACATTCGCAATTCCACATGGAGGAGGAGGACCTGGTGTAGGCCCAATTTGTGTTGCCCGGCAATTACTACCCTTTCTTCCCGGCAATCCGGTTATCAAAACGGGTGGAGAAAAAGCCATTACGGCCATATCGGCAGCTCCATGGGGAAGTTCACTAGCTTGTCTAATTTCTTATGGGTATATAAAAATGTTAGGGGAAAGCGGCCTTACCGAATCTACCAAGATCGCCATCCTCAATGCCAATTACATAAAACATAGATTAAGTGGAAAATTCGATGTCCTATACACCGGTGAAAAAGGTAGGGCCGCCCATGAAATGATAATCGATTGCAGACCGTTTAAAAATAATGGCATTGAAGTGACCGATATTGCCAAACGTTTAATGGACTATGGATTCCATGCGCCCACAGTATCGTTTCCGGTTGCAGGAACTGTAATGATCGAACCTACCGAGAGTGAAAATCTCGCCGAGCTGGATCGCTTTTGCGAGGCCATGCTATCCATTAGAAAAGAAATTGACGAGACCGTAAGCGATGATGCCAACAATATTTTGAAAAACGCGCCGCATACCCTGGAAATGATTACAAGCGATATTTGGAATTTCCCCTATACCCGAAAAGAAGCGGCATTTCCATTGCCTTATGTAGTGGAAAACAAATTTTGGCCTAGCGTAAGAAGGGTTGATGATGCATATGGAGACCGTAATTTAATTTGTACATGTGCACCTATCGAGGCCTATGTTGAGGCATAAAAAACCATGTAATATGAACGGTTAAAGCATTTTTTAATGTTTTAGGACATTCTTTCGTGAAATCCGTGCCGTATTTTTAGTATGGATTGGACATCGTAATAATTATTATGCGTGCATAATAATTAAAGTTCTTTTTTCTATTTTGTAACTTACAAAACCAACACCCTTAAGTATGAATATTGGTATTACCGGAACGGGCTGTTATATTCCCTCCATTGTTACCCAGAATAAAGACTTCGACCAACACGAGTTTTTAAATGCCGATGGTACGTCCATTAATTACTCCAACAACGTAATTATTGAAAAATTCAAGGCCATTACCGGCATCGCTGAAAGACGGTATGCAGAAAATCATTTAAACGCTTCAGATCTTGGGTCCCTTGCCGCGGAAAAGGCCATTGCCGATGCAGGGGTTGACCGAGAGCAATTGGACTATGTCATCTTTGCCCATAACTTTGGTGACGTCTCCTATGGACAATCACAAAGTGATACCTTACCAAGTTTGGCCACAAGGGCAAAACACAACCTAAGGATAAAAAATCCCAAATGCGTTGCCTACGATATTTTGTTTGGTTGTCCGGGGTGGATAGAAGGAGTTATCCAAGCCAACGCATTTATAAAAAGTGGTCTGGCCAAAAAGTGTTTGGTAATCGGTGCGGAGACACTTTCCCGGGTCTTGGATAAACACGATCGCGATTCTATGATCTACTCCGACGGTGCCGGTGCTACTATCATTGAAGCCTCGGATAAATCGGGTACAATTTTAGCACACGAATCGGCCACTCATGCCAATGGGGAAGCCTATCATCTTTTCTTTGGGGATTCCAACAACAAATCTTCCGATAATAACATTCGCTACATTAAAATGTATGGCCGAAAAATTTATGAATTTGCGGTAACATATGTACCACAGGCCATGAAGGAATGCCTGGATAATAGCGGAGTGGCCATAGGTGATGTAAAAAAAATATTCATCCATCAGGCCAACGAGAAAATGGATGAAGCTATTGTAAAACGTTTCTACAAGTTGTATGAATTGGATATGCCTAAAGGTATAATGCCTATGAATATACATAAACTAGGGAACAATTCCGTTGCTACTATCCCTACACTTTATGACATGGTAAGACATGGAAAAATGGAAAATCATAGTGTTCAAAAAGGAGATGTTATTATATTTGCAAGTGTTGGTGCGGGAATGAATATCAACGCCATGGTTTACCGATATTAATACCTTTTTGGACGATAGCATGTATGAAAACAACTTTCCTAACAAGCGCTATGCGCATACCATTGCGTTTTTGCAAAAACATATTGATCGTCATTCAACTATTTTAGACCTGGGTGTTGCCAATCCTTTTACAAAGGTGATGATTGAAAAAGGCTATGCCGTGGAAAATACCTCTGGCGAGGATTTGGATATTGATTTTTCCGCAACTTCCCGTTCCAATGCCGATGTAGTTACCGCTTTTGAGATTTTTGAACATCTACTTGCCCCGTTCAATATCCTTAGAGAAATCAAAGCGGATAAACTTGTTGCCAGTATTCCATTGAGACTATGGTTTTCACCGGCCTATAAAAGTAAAACGGATCCATGGGACCGCCACTACCATGAATTTGAGGATTGGCAGTTTAACTGGTTATTGGAAAAAGCGGGATGGGAAATAAAGGATAGTAAAAAGTGGACCAATCCGGTAAAGAAAATAGGAATCAGACCATTGTTACGAAGCTTTACCCCTAGATATTATATTGTTTACGCTACGCGTAAAAAACTATAAAAATGAAATTCCAAATTCCAAATATCGGTGTGTATAGAAAATTTTGGAAGTTGAATCGTGCAATTTGGTGCTTCCTATGAAATATTATATCATTATACCTGCCCATAACGAAGAGGTATACTTGGCAGACACCTTAAATTCAGTACTAAAACAGCATCATCTACCGCAAAGGGTAGTTATCGTAAATGATAACTCTACCGATAAGACAGAAGCTATTATTGATAGTTTCACTACGAAAAACACGATGTTCCAAAAGCTAAATGCTACTTCATCTACGATTCATATGCCGGGGAGTAAAGTGATCAATGCCTTTAATAAAGGCTTAAAATTACTAGACTCCGACTATGATTTTTTAGTAAAACTGGATGCTGATATCATTCTGCCCAAAAATTATTTTCAAAAAATATCGGAAATCTTCAAAACACATCCAAAGATCGGCGTCGCCGGTGGTTTTGCCTTCGAAAAAGACAAGCATGGGGAATGGAAATTGAATCATCCTATGGACAAAAATCATGTCCGAGGAGCCTTTAAAGCCTATTCAAAAGCCTGTTTCACCGCAATGGGCGGACTAAAAAATGCTATGGGATGGGATACTTTGGACGAGTTACTGGCACAATACAAGGGATTTGAAACTTATACGGAAGAATCCTTAAAAGTCAAACATTTACGGCCTATAGGTAAAGCCTATAACAAAAAAGCAAAACTACTTCAGGGCAAAGCCATGTACACCATGCGCTATGGATTTTTGATTACATGTATAGCCTCCCTAAAAATGGCATTTAAGCAAGGGAAAACACAAGCATTTTTTGATAATCTAAAAGGATACTTCAAGGCTAAAAAAGAAAAAGAACCCTTTCTGATCACAAAAGAGGAGGGCCAATTCATTCGGCGATTGCGCTGGAAGAATATTAGGGAAAAATTATTCTAACACCTCCAAAATAGGTTTCCCGGTAGTTCCATTCGGAAAAGCGATTCCCAATAAGGAAGCTATAGTAGGTGCAATATCGGGTATTTCAGTCCTTCCCACGGTACTTCCCCTTTTAATACCTTTTCCATAAAATAATAAGGGCACATGCGTATCATAAATATGTGGGGAACCATGGGTAGAACCCGTTTCTCGGTGACCTATAGTACCAGGCTTCAATACAATCAAAATATCTCCCGAACGCTTCAGATGATATCCGTTTTGCAAAATATAGGGAATGCCCCTGGAGTACTCATTTTGCCACATTTGATGCGCTGTAAATACTTTTTCTATCAAAGGATAATCCAGTAGTTCCTTAGCAATGGCCTCCTGTACTTCCCTGAGTTCCATATCCAAATTCTTTATGATCTTATGGTCCAGAAAAAATTGATAATTGGAAAAATTCTTAACAATATCAGTAGTTCCGAACGTATATTTTAAAAAATCATTGAATGCTGCTTCCATATCACCGAACATCATAAACTCCGTAGGAATCTTTTTATCCTTTAGATATGATGGTACATGTATAGCCCCGTGATCTGCGGTCAGAAAAACGGTATACTCCCCTGTGCCCACCTTCTCGTCCAAGGCATTGAAAAGGCGTTCCAAATCTTTATCCAATCTCAAATACGTATCCTGTACTTCTTTTGAATTCACCCCATATTTATGCCCCACATAATCCGTACTGGAAAAACTTACCGCTAAAAAATCCGTTATGGTATCCGCTCCCAAGTTTTCTCCCTCCAGAGCGGCCAAGGCAAAATCTGCGGTCATACTATTGCCATAAGCCGTAGGTTTTAAAATTTCATATTGATTATTGGCGTCCCACAAACCTACCAGATCATGAGGGAAAGTAGGAGTCGCTTCCCCAATGAAAATACCTTCATATAAATTATTGTCCAATCCACTTTCCACATAGGTATTTATATCCTTTAAGGTAGTCCACGATTTTTTATACCGCCCTATATTATCGGCCTTATTAAAATCCTTGACCCATTGGGGCAGATCGTCCATATAAAAAGAGCTACTGATCCAATTGCCTTCATCCATCCCATGGAACCAGTAGGCCGCATTGGCCGTGTGTCCACCGGGAAGTACCGCACCCCTATCCTTTATGGCAAGGGCGATGACCTTTCCACGCATTTGGGTGTGTAAACGTAATTGATCTGTTATCGTGGTGACATTCATTCGGTGCGGTGACATTTTTCCCGCATCCGAAGTGGTTCCCACGGATTGATAGGTATCGTCCGAAGCGCAGTATACGTCCACATCCAACTCCTTATCATACCAATTATTGCCAATAACCCCGTGGGTTGCCGGTGTTGTTCCCGTATAAACCGATGTATGTCCCGGACCTGTACTAGTGGGAGCATAATTAAAATGGTTGTTCTTGCAATTGAACCCTTCATTCACAAGACGTTTAAATCCCCCATTTCCGTAATGGTTCCAAAAACGGGTCAGATAGTCATATCGCATTTGATCGACTACGATTCCTACTACCAATTTGGGCGAAGTATTAATGGGAACCGTATATTGTTCCTGAGGTTTATTCTTTGATCTTCTTTGGGAAAATCCATCGGCGGGCATTGCCGCTAAAAAAAGAAATAAAAATATAAGAAAGAAGTTGTATTTGGCCATGGTGAAATTTTAAAAAGCAAAAATAACCAAATAAACACTTTAAAGATTAAATCGAGATTAAATGACGTTGAATATTGTTATTTTTACATGAAGAAGTCTATTTTTACCGCATGAACTATATAGCATCTATTGGCAGCTATTTTATAATGATAAGGGAGGTTTTTAAAAAACCGACGAAATGGCCAATGATGAAATCCTTGATATTAAAGGAAATAGATGAATTGATATACGGTTCAATGGGTATTATCATTTTCATATCTTTCTTTATTGGAGGGGTAGTTACGATACAGACCGCGTTAAATCTTAACAGTCCGTTAATTCCCAGAAGTTTAATAGGTTTTGCCACCAGACAATCTGTAATCCTGGAATTTGCCCCTACGTTTACTTCCATTATCATGGCAGGTAAGGTAGGTTCGTATATCACGTCCAGCATAGGGACCATGCGGGTCACAGAACAAATAGATGCCCTAGAGGTCATGGGCGTAAACTCCCTTAACTATTTGGTATTCCCAAAAATTATAGCGCTTTTGTTTTACCCGTTCGCAATAGCAATAGCCATGTATGTTGGTATTTTAGGGGGATGGATTGCCGGAGTGTTTGGAGGATTTAGTTCCGGCGCGGATTTTGTAAAGGGAGTACAATTGGATTTTATACCCTTTCATATTACATATTCCTTTATTAAGACCATTGTTTTTGCCTTCGTAATAGCTACTATTCCTTCCTATCACGGCTACTATATGAAAGGTGGGGCCTTGGAAGTAGGGAAGGCGAGTACCACATCATTTGTATGGACCAGCGTAGTCATTATTATTTTAAACTATATTCTAACACAACTACTACTGGGCTAATGATAGAGGTAAGCGACATACATAAATCTTTTGGTGACACCCATGTTTTAAAGGGTATTACCACATGTTTTGACAAGGGGAAAACCAATTTGATCATTGGACAGAGCGGATCCGGAAAAACAGTTTTCCTAAAATGCCTTTTAGGGCTTCTTGTCCCCGAAAAGGGTTCCATTTGTTATAACGGTAGCGTCTACGCCGACCTTTCCGCAGATGAACAACGAGATCTTCGCCAGGAAATGGGCATGGTTTTCCAAGGTAGTGCTTTATTCGATTCCATGACTGTGGAGGGTAATGTAAGATTTCCCTTGGAAATGTTTACCAAGCAATCCAAATCCGAGATGCAAGATCGGGTAGATTTTGTATTGAAAAGGGTAAATTTAATTGATGCACATCATAAGTATCCCTCTGAAATTTCAGGCGGAATGCAAAAAAGGGTCGCTATTGCAAGGGCCATAGTCATGAATCCTAAATATCTTTTTTGTGATGAACCCAACTCGGGGTTGGATCCTAAAACAGCAATATTAATTGATAACCTTATTCAGGAAATTACCAAAGAGTACGATATTACAACGGTCATAAATAGTCACGATATGAACTCTGTAATGGAGATTGGGGAAAAAATTATATTCCTAAAAAACGGTATTAAGGAGTGGGAAGGAAGTAATAAGGAAATTTTTAAGACGGATAACAAAGCGGTCACCAACTTTGTATACTCCTCCGAACTCTTTAAAAAAGTACGGCAAATGTATATTGAAGAAAGAAATTAATCGGAAACTTCCTTGATCTGAATTTTACCGTCCTTTAACCTCAATTTTAGCCAATCACTAAGTTTTTTGGTATCATCTTCAATTTGTCTTTTCCTGGTCCCGTCTTTCCATTTAATCTCAAAAACGGGAACGGTGTCCATTTTTTTAAAGTCTGTTTTTACTTTATAGGAAAATCCCAAGGAAGAAAGGTTGGTATAATTTGCTTTGGCCTCCGCACTTATATCCTCAAAGGGAATCTGTTTGGAGGTCAGTTTACTTAAATTAGCCAATTCGGCTTCCAAAAGTTTAATTTTCTCATCTTTGTTTAGAAGTTCCGCCTTTTTGGTCTCATACAGCTCACTGACATATCTTAGCTCATCGCCCGCATTACTTTTAGAACCTTGTACTACTTTTAATTCTGCCTTCTTAAGTTTAGGGTATTCATTTTTTTGAGCGGTCCAAGTGGCAATAATATTATCCGGAATGGTCTCATTGCCCATAAATACCAATTCAATCAATGAATTCTCGCCATTATTATATTCCAAATCGGTAAAATCCTCCAAGAAACGACCCTCTCCACTAAATTGATAGGACGCCACTTTCTCATCAATAAACTGATTTGCCTGTGCTTTGAATCTGGATTCCTGAAATACATTGTAAAATGTAAATCCGGCAGGTACCATGACCAAAACCGACAGAAAGGAAGCCATTCTGGCGATAAACCTTCTTCTATTGGAATTTGCATAACGCACCATTGGAAAACGCAATAATTTCAATACCAGAAAAGTAGCCAGGGCGATAAAAATTGTATTAATGGTAAAAAGATACATTGCGCCACCCGCATATGAAAAATTACCAATGGCCAAACCAAAACCTACGGTACATAGGGGAGGCATTAAAGCGGTTGCTATGGCTACACCAAAAATAACGCTGGCTATCGTACCTTTTTTGGCACGGGCGATTACCAAGGCCAAACCGCCAAAGAAAGCTATCAATACATCCCTAATATCCGGTGCGGTGCGTGCAAGAAGTTCGGAGGACTCATCGCGCAAGGGAAAGAAATAAAAGAACAGGAAAGCAGTAATTACACTTAGTATCACCATTACTGCAAAGTTCTTTAGAGAACGTCTTAAGGTATCAATATCATTAATGGCCAGTGACATCCCGATCCCCAAAATAGGTCCCATTAGCGGTGAAATTAACATCGCTCCAATGACTACGGCCGTAGAGTTTGCATTCAAACCGATAGAAGCGATAAAAATAGAACAGATCAATATCCATGAGGTATGCCCTTTAAAAGGAATATCCGCAATAATAGACTCCTTGGTAGCGTCCTGATCCGTATTGTTTCGAATATCGAGAAGTTCGGTGAGAAATTTTTTGGAACTTCCCAAAAGTCCTTTGAAATTCTTTTTTACTTCCTCTCCACTTTCGTTTCCGTTTGTTGGATCAAGGTCGTTTTGGTGTATATTTTCATTCATAACTAAGCGTAATTTTCCCCAAATTTGTTTTTTACCTTAGTTAGTATTTTTTTTATATCCTGTTCCTTGGATTTTGGGCAAATCAATAAAACCTCTTCCTTATCCACTACAATATAATCCTTCAATCCGTCTATCACCACTATTTTATCCTTTGGTGTCCGAATCATGTTTCCATGGGCATCTTCGCTGATAGTCCTACAGTTTACTATGGCATTATCATTTGCATCCTTTTCCAACTTATCGTATAGGGAGCCCCAAGTACCCAAATCGTTCCAATCAAAAGAAGCAGGAAGAACAAATATGGACTTAGATTGTTCCAAGATAGCATAATCTATCGAAATGTCTTCGGCTTTCTCATAATTCTCTCCAATAAAGGCACGTTCTTCCTTGGTATTATAACAAGATACTCCGGACTGAAACAAATGATACTGTTCCGGTTGAAAAGTTTCAAAGGCATTAACGATAGTTTTTACTCCCCAGATGAATATTCCCGCATTCCACAAAAAATTACCCTGTGCCAAAAACTCTTTTGCAGTTTCGTAATCAGGTTTTTCACGAAACTGACGTACTTTTTTTAAATCCGATACATGGTCATCCCCTTTTTCATATTCAATATACCCAAAACCTGTATTAGGGAAGGTAGGTGTAATACCAAGGGTACAGAGTACGCTTTCTTTCTCACATTTATCAAAACAGGTTTTGACATCGGCGGCAAACGCCTCTTCATTTTCTATCCAATGATCACTTGGAGCTACGATCATTACCGCATTTGGATTCATTTTCTGAACCTTTAATGCTGCATAAAGGATACAAGGAGCTGTATTTCGCATGGCAGGTTCCAAAACTACTTGTTCCTGCTTCACCAAGGGTAGCTGTTCCAAGACCAAATCATTATATCTCTCATTGGTAAGGATCAATATATTTTCTGTAGGTACAAATTTATTGAGACGTTGGAAAGTCTTTTGAATCAACGTATCGCCGGTGCCCAACATATCGTGAAACTGCTTCGGATAACCCACTGTGCTTACCGGCCAAAACCTGGAGCCAACTCCACCTGCCATTAAAACGGCATAATAATTCTTGTTCATCTTTTTGTTTTCATTTTTGTCGTTTAAAACCGAACGGAAAGCCTAAAGTACAATTTTACCAAAGATTCCTCGCTATAGCTAACCTGGCGTGACAATAAATAAGATACTAATCCATAATCAATTCTACTTCCGCATTGGGTTGAAAAAGATACAGTTTTCCAGTAGCAATTTCTACGCACTCGTATCGCTTTATCCTTTTATTTCCTTTCTTAAATAGTTTACCATTATAAATTCTAAAAACACTTCCGAAAGGCAGTTCAAAAACATAAGTATGCTGCGTTGGGGCGTCAAATTGTTTTAAAGCTATGGATAAATTGGCATCCGTACTACTGCTGGCCTTTGGATTTTTAAAATGTTTCGCCAAAAGGGGCAAAAGTTTCGATGGAAAGATTTCCGGACGTATAAATGGCAACATCAGGTATTGAAAAGTCCTTTTCCATTCAATCCCATGAGGCTTTATTCGCCTTCCAAACTTCTCAAAAGCGACCAAGTGTGCAATCTCATGAATTAGTGTAATCAAAAACCGATACTTGTTCAAGGTGGCATTTACCGTAATTTGGTGCGATCCATTGGAAAGGCGCCTATAGTCTCCATGGCGAGTAAGTCGTTGATCCACTATTTTTAGGTTTACCCCCGTCTCCTTGATCAATTCTAAACACGGAGCAATAGCTCTTTCGGGAAGGTATTTTTGCAAAACGCTGTCCATTACCACAAAAGTAAGATTTTTAAAGAGCCTTTGGAACAACCCTGGTTTATTTTATCTCTAAAACCACTATGGGTCCGACACCAACAAACATAAAATAATGCCAATTTTTGCGATAAATAGCCCTCCTAAAAATTTAAATTTGCATGTTTACCGAAAAAAGCACAAATCCATAATTTTTTAGTAGCGTCATGGACAACATTAAGACAACGAACAAACTTTTATTGATTATTGTAGTACCCCTTATCTTTTACTTGTTGAAGTTATTGTCCTTCATTTTCATACCGCTTGTTTTCTCTATGTTCATAGCGCTTTTGTTTTTGCCCTTGATGCGATGGCTCAATAAGCGAAAAGTGTCTCGATCTTTAAGTATTTTTGTCGTAGTGCTTGTCATCATAGGCGCTTTAAAAATCGGGGGCGAATTAATTCAGCTTTCAATGGCTGAAATACGGTCTACCGAAGGTGCTTTTTTTGAAAAAGCGGAAACAAAACTCCAAACATTATTGGTATCCTTTGAAGGTATTTTTGGAATAGAATATGTAGAAGGAGAAAATGTACTCTATCAATTCCTTAACAAGGATAGCATTATTAAAAATTTTGGCTTGACCATAGATTTTATAAGCGGTACGCTAACAATGACCTTGATGACCGCATTTTTTGTAATTCTGTGGCTTGCGGAATCCATAAATGTTCAAAAGCTATTGAACAGTACCCTATTAAAGCAAAAACACACCTCTGTGAAGGCCTTTATGAAGATTGAGAAGGACTTGATCAAATTTATAAAGGTAAAATTCATGATAAGCTTATTCACGGGCATTGGCATTGGCCTCGCTTGTGCCTTTTTTGATGTTAGTTTTCCAATTTTCTGGGGGCTTTTTGCCTTTGTAATCAATTTTGTACAAATGATAGGTTCTTTTATTTCCGTTATTTTATTATCCCTATTCGCTTTTGTTGAACTTGATCCCACGGGACATTTGCTATTTTTTGTGCTGTTAATAACAGGTGTCCAAGTTTTGTTCGGGGCCATATTGGAGCCCATTTTTATGGGGAAGTCATTTTCCATAAACATTATTACAGTTTTGGTAATGCTGATGTTATTGGGATATATTTGGGGAGTGCCAGGATTGATTATGGCCATACCTATTACCGTCTTTATCAAAATTATCTTGGAACAATTTCCACATACCAGGTTTATTGCAAATTTAATTTCCGGTAAAGAGCCAAAAGTAAACCTACCGTTGCGGAAGAAACTCAATTAACCTTGTGAAAAGTACCGCTAATAGAATATGTTTACTGTTCGGAGGATATAGAAACTATACGCAATAGACAAAACTTAAGGTGTGCTATTGGATACCTGCAGCAACTTTCCATTATACAAGTTATGGCCGGTAAGTGCAAACCCTTTAATATAAGTGGCCATTTCCAAAGCGGTAATCGGTGCTTGGTATCCCGGAAAGGCTTCTTCTAGCATCTCGGTCTGCACCGCCCCTAAAGCTAGCACATTGAAAGATGGCCCCGTTTCCTTAAACTCTTCTGCCCATAATTCGGTCAGTGTAATAATCGCCCCTTTACTGGAGCTATAGGCGGATAGTCCGGGAAATTTTAAACTTCCCTGTACCCCGCCCATAGAACTTATGGTCACCACATGTCCATTTTTCTTCATTTTGGGCAATACAATTCTTGTAATATTAGCAACACCGAATACATTTACCTTATAGGTTTCTTCAAATTCTTCCGGTGAAGTCTCCAAAAAAGGCCTGTTCAATAATTTACCGGCATTATTGATCAAGATATCCACGGCACCCCAATTTTTGTTCAAAAAATCGGAGAGTTTTTCCAAATCCGAATCCCTAGATATATCAAAAGCAAAGCTAAAAATGTTTTTATGCTTCAAATCGGTTATAGGTCCATCATTTCTGGACAACGCCAAAACCTGATGCCCCTCATCTGCGAAAAGCTTGGCCATCTCAAATCCGATACCCCTGCTAGAACCTGTAATGATAACATTTGCCATTAATTGTACTTTATTTCTTTTGTTGGGGCATTGGCGATACCTTCCAATACGGGAATCAACTTATTTACTACAGAGGCCATATGTTCAAAATCCATCAAAGAAATTTCATCCCCTACCCTATGGTAATGGTCAAAATTGGTAAAATCAAACGTACAATAGGTTTGCGAGGGTACTCCAAACTCTGTATGAAATGGGAAATTGTCCGATCTTTGGAAAAGATTGTACTCTTTTGCGGTAGGAAGGAATCCTATTAACTTTTCATCGGAATAGCTATTACTGACCTCGGCTAAATTAGATTGCTTATATCCCGTAACATACATAAAATAGTCTTTCCCTCTTAAGGGAACCCCTACCATTTCAAAATTCAACATCGTATAGAGATTTAAGTTTTGGCCCTTTAATTTCTTGGCCAAGTGCTTAGAACCCAGAAGCCCTTTTTCTTCCGCGCTAAACAGTGCAAAAATAATGCTGCGCTTGTTTGTCCTTGCATTTCCAAAGTACCTCGCCAGTTCCAAAACGGTAGTCGTACCAGAGGCATTATCATTGGCCCCATTAGCTATGGCATCACTATACTCCGCCTTGATAATACCTATATGATCATAATGGGCACCGATAATGATGAATTCATTTTTCAAAATTGGATCGTTACCTTCCACTAGTCCGACCATATTATAGGCGGGCTTTTTAAAATTGGATAAGGTGTCTCGATAAGTTTCAAAATAAGGCGTAACCTTGTTTTGCTTCAAAATTGTCTCGATAAAATCCGCTGCTTTTGCAATTCCTTCGCTTCCGGAATCGCGTCCTTGCAACGCATCGGATGCCAAAAAATTCATTATACCGCCTATGCGGACATTATCGGAAAAAAGACCTTCGGAAAATTTGGTCTTTCCATTGGTTCCCGTATTTACGATAGCACTTTCTACAACATTCTCTTCTCCCGCCACGATGACACCTTTGACACCATCAGGCCCTCCTATGGTATCGGATGGATTATCTTTCTGTTGGGTGGCACCACAACTTACGATTAGCAATAATAAGAGAAGTAATTGGATATTTTTTTTCATCGTACCATTATTTAGTTTTAAAGATAAAAAAAGCATCCCGAACCTTTGGGATGCCTTGCTATATTTCAAAAGGTCATAGAACTTAAATGTTGGTAGACCAAGAGTTATCGAACCCAATAATTAATGGTTACTTTCCATTAGATTATTTCACCTAGCCTACGCCAACATGGTGACCGGGTTTTCCAAAAATGCCCTTAAGGTCTGTAAATACTGTGCACCGGTTGCACCGTCTACCGTTCTATGGTCACAGGCCAAGGTAACTTTCATAGTATTGCCTACCACGATTTCCCCATCCTTTACCACAGGTTTTTGTACAATGGCACCTACGGATAGTATCGCCGAATTAGGTTGATTGATGATGGATGTAAATTCCAGGATACCGAACATACCTAAATTGGAAACTGTAAAGGTACTGCCCTGCATTTCGTCAAGAGTAAGCTTTTTATTTCTTGCCCTACCTGCCAAATCTTTTACTGCGCCCCCGATCTGTGTCAAGCTCATTTGATCCGTAAACTTAAGCACCGGGACTACCAATCCTTCATCTACGGCAACGGCAACACCTATACTGATATGATGATTGTAACGTGTTGTATCACCATTCCATGTGGTATTGACCTGTGGGTGTTTTTTAATGGCCATAGCGCAAGCTTTAACTACCATATCGTTAAAAGATACTTTGGTATCCGGAAGTGCATTTATCTGTGCTCTGGAAGCCATTGCGTTATCCATATTGACCTCAATGGTCAAATAAAAATGTGGTGCCGTGAATTTCGAATTGCTCAAACTTTTGGTGATAGCTTTTCGCATCTGGGAGTTTTTCACTTCCTCACTACTTTCCTCACCTACCGGTAAATTTATTGGAGCTGTTGCTTCTGCATTACTCGTTGTAACTTGTTCCGTCACCGGAGCTACCGGTTCGGCAACTTTCTGGGATGGTTGATAGCCTTCCACATCTTTCTTCACAATTCTACCATGATCACCGGAACCTTTCACATCGGCAATATTGATACCCTTCTCGGCAGCGATCTTTTTCGCCAGGGGCGATGCAAAAATGCGTTGACCATTGGGAGTAGCTTTTGTTGCTACGCTTGCTTCTTGTTTTGTTTCCGAAACCGCTGCATCCGCGCCACCTTCTTGTGTAGTGCTTTTGGGCGTTTCCGCCGATGGTCTGGCATTCAATACCGCATCTACATCGGTTCCTTCGGGGCCAATAACTGCCAATACGGTATCTACGGGAGCAGATTCTCCTTCCTTAATACCTATGTAAAGTAGGGTCCCGGAATAGAAGGATTCAAATTCCATAGTGGCCTTGTCCGTTTCTATTTCAGCAAGGATATCACCTTCTTCTACCGTATCGCCTACCGTTTTTAACCAAGAGGCAACCGTACCTTCTTCCATAGTATCACTAAGACGCGGCATTTTTATAACTTCCACGCCTTCCGGGATTTCAGCCGTGGTGGAAGCAGTTTCATTGCTTTCCGAACTTTCTGTTACGGTCGGCGCCGCTTCAGCTACTTCTTCCTTGGGTGCTTCCGATGCTCCGTTCAATAAACCGGAAATATCCTCTCCTTCCTCTCCAATAATGGCCAAAAGTGTGTCTACAGGTGCCCCATCACCTTCCTGGATTCCTATATGCAACAATGTACCTTCATGAAAGGATTCAAATTCCATGGTGGCCTTGTCCGTTTCTATTTCGGCCAAAATATCTCCTTCTTCTATTTTATCCCCTACATTCTTAAGCCATTTGGCCACAGTACCCTCTTCCATGGTATCACTAAGCCTGGGCATGTTTATTACTTCCGCCATTTTACCTATAATTTATGTTGCACAAATGGATAGTCTTCTTGCTCATATACCATATCATATAACTGATTGACAGGAGGATAATCCGATTCTTCCGCGAACTTTTCGCACTCCTTCACCAAATCCTTTACACGTTTATCAATTTCCTTGATCTCTTCATCGGTTGCATATTCCTTTTCCCTGATTACCTCCAATACCTGTGTAATGGGGTCTATCTTTTTATACTCTTCTACCTCTTCCTTTGTTCTATAATGTTGGGCGTCGGACATGGAATGTCCACGATAACGATATGTCTTCATTTCCAAGAAAGTAGGTCCGCCCCCACTTCTGGCCCTTTCTATGGCTTTATTCATTTCCTTTGCCACGGTAACCGGATCCATACCATCTACAGGCCCACAAGGCATTTCATAACCCAGGCCAAGTTTCCATATATCGGTGGAATAGGAGGTTCTTGCGACTGAAGTTCCCATGGCATATCCATTATTCTCACATATAAAGACCACGGGTAATTGCCAAAGCATGGCCAAATTAAACGTTTCGTGTAAAGAACCTTGTCGCACCGCACCGTCACCCATATAACATAACGTTACCGAATCCCTTTTAAAATACTTATCTCCGAATGCAAGTCCGGCACCTAAAGGAATCTGTCCGCCTACAATACCATGGCCACCGTAAAAACGGTATTCCTTGGAAAAGATATGCATAGATCCGCCCATTCCCTTGGAAGTACCCGTGACCTTACCGAACAGTTCTGCCATAACCTTTTTGGGGTCCACCCCCATTCCAATAGGTTGCACATGATTTCGGTAAGCGGTAATCATTCTATCCTTGGTCAGATCCATAGCATGCAGTGCCCCGGCCAACACAGCTTCCTGCCCATTATATAAATGTAGAAATCCCCTAACCTTTTGTTGAATATAGACTGCTGCTAGTTTATCCTCGAACTTTCGCCAAAACAACATATCCTCATACCATTTTAGGTAGACTTCTCTGGTGATTTTTTCCATTAACGCATATTTTTTATAGAATTTCCTTAAATCGGAAAAACAAAAATACACATTAAATCAATAGCGGAAAAAAATTGAGGTAAAAGCTATTTAAAGGGAAGCGAAAAATAATTTGGATAGGTAGAGAACTACTTTAGGAAAGAATTATTGAAGGCCAATGGAAGAATATCGGCAACAGAATTACATTGGATGACCTCACCTTTTTCCCCCATTAATAGCAGCACTATGGGGCTGTGCTGTTTCTGCTCATATTCGGCTATGGATTGCCTACAATTTCCACATGGGGCGGCAGGTTGTTCTACGATATAATTTTTGGATGTCGCAGTTATGGCGATACAGTTTATTTTTATTCCGGGATATTTTGCACCGGCCTGAAAAACGGCGACCCTCTCGGCGCACAGACCTGAAGGATAGGATGCATTTTCCTGATTGTTCCCTATAACCACTTCCCCATTTTCCAACAACACCGCGGCACCCACCTGAAAGTTAGAATACGGTGCATAAGCGTTTTTTCGTGTTTGTACGGCAATCTTCATCAATTGTTGATATTCCGAAGGAAGATCTTTGAGGGAATCAAAGGTGGAAAATTCAAAAATGATTCGATTTTTTTTCATAAACTAGAAATCTAATCCCATGGGGTAAAAATAAATAAAACCTGCACAAAAGCAGGTTTTATTACATCAATACAATATATATTATTTCAACTAATCATTATAAAACTCGTCCCCTAGGCTAAATGTAAGGGAAAAACGCAATGTATTCTCCAATGGGTTCCGTACTTGTGAAGTTGAAAAGAGATACGAAAGGTCTATTTGGGCCGCCTTGAATTTGAAGCCTGCGCCAAGGGTGAAGAATTTTCTAGACCCTTTTTCCTCGCTTTCATTAAAATAACCTGTCCGCAACATAAACGCGTCCTGATATGTATATTCTGCTCCCAAGGCCCAAGTCAGTTCCTTTAGCTCTTCACTGAACCCGTCCGGTGCATCACCAAAAGATTCAAAAACCCCGTTGAAGAAACTGATATCCTGATATTCGGAATTATCTTCGGAATCTACATCACCGTCACCGTCAAAATCCCTTGGAGTAGGCACTAATAACTTGTTAAATTCCGTTGTAATACCTAAAACATTGTCTTGGTCTATGATAAAATCAAATCCAACACCTAATCCTAAATTAGTAGGCAAAAAGTTTTCCTGTCCTCCTGCGTCGTATTGAATTTTTCCCCCAAGATTGGAAATATTGAATCCGGCCCTCCAACGGCCATCAAAATTACTGTAGGCTATTTCCCTTGATCGGTAGTAACCCGAAACATCTACGGCGAAGCTATTTCCTGCCTGGGAATCACCGCCGGTATCCTGAAGCTGCAAGTTGGAACTAATAAAGCGACCTGTAACCGCCATGGAAAACTGATCACTCAATTTTAGGGAATAAGACCCATCAATGGCCAATTCGTTAGGCTCCGCTATGGTACCTGGATCATTGGCAAATTGCCTTAATTCTATTTCACCAAGGGTAAAAAAGCGTAAACTAACAGCAAAGGCGCTACGATCATTGATTTTGTTATAAAAACTTCCGTTCAAAAGTGCAATATCCGTA
Organism: Saonia sp.; assembly: GCA_049670505.1. Taxonomy (GTDB): domain Bacteria; phylum Bacteroidota; class Bacteroidia; order Flavobacteriales; family Flavobacteriaceae; genus JBATTK01. The sequence continues at coordinate 56,211 of JBATTK010000043.1, read as the reverse complement.
ATGATACTCTCCAAATAAGGGGTGTAGCTTACTCCTATTCCCATCTTTCTTTCCGCAAACGCAAACTTGGCCGGGTTCCATTGTTGTGAAAAGGCATCGACCGAAGTTGCAACTCCCAAATCCCCCATACCGGCAGCCCTGGCATCGGCCGCTATCGTCAAAAATGGTACCGCAGTAGTAATAACCCTGTCTTCTTGGGCTGATACTTTGCAAACAAAAGCAATTAACACCAGTATCAATAATTTTTTCATTTCTTTCATTTAGAATTTTAGTTTGGAAGTAAAAGTCTTCTACTTAATTAGAAATAATTCAAATATACTTTAGTTATTCTACATGTAAACGCCCTTTTTAAAAATATCTTGTATGAGTGGTATATTATTTTTTGAAAAGTTCTCTGACAGAATCTTTTAAAAAACAGAATTCATACCTATTAAAAAACTATATAATACCCCAAGAAATATGTAACTCGGTTTTTATAAGCTGTTGGTTTCATTTCTTGATGAGCACAAAAGAAACCTATATATCCATACTATAATGAATTTTATGGCGTTATGGATTTAGGTGTGAAGTCCTTATTAAAGCAAATACCTAAACCAATTTGAAAAAAATATTTTTAAGGCAACAAAATATTATACACAAATCGTCGTTTTATAAGCCGAAAGTGACGCATAGATTAATTAAAATTATAAGAATTCCAAACCTCGCCATATGTGGTTTGTATTTTGAACTCAAGTCCTAATTATGAAAAAACAATTTATCAAAGTTGTACTCTCTTGTTTAGTTGTAGCCGGAAGTTTTAGCAGTTGTAAAAAATCCTCGGGTACTTCCAATAAGAATGTTTCAAGAGCCACAGGTTGGAAAATCAATGCTAAGGAAGGTGGTTTCCAGTACAACACAGATTTTAAGGAACAAGCAACCGGTCCGGGCTTGGTTTTTATCGAAGGAGGTACTTTCACAAAAGGTAAAGTACAGGATGATGTAATGCACGATTGGAACAACACCCCGTCCGCCCAGCACGTACAATCTTTCTACATGGACGAAACGGAAGTTACCAATGTGATGTACCTAGAGTATTTAGATTACCTAAAGAGTGTTTATCCTCCTGAAAATCCTAAATATACCAATATATATAAAGGAGCATTACCGGATACCTTGGTATGGAGAAACCGATTAGGATTCAACGAAACGATGACCAATAACTATTTAAGACACCCGGCTTATGCGGAATATCCTGTAGTAGGCGTAAATTGGATACAGGCCGTACAATTTTCGGAATGGCGTACCGATCGTGTGAATGAAGCACTATTGGAAAAAGAAGGATATCTTGCAGAAGATGCAAAATATCAAGCAGTTTCAGGTGAGATAGAAGGTACATTCAGTACGGAAGCTTACTTAAACAGGCCCGAATCTGTTTATAATGGACAAATAGACTCCTTACAAGGAAAACAGAAAAAAGATTCCGTTTCTACTTTTGCAAAAAGAAGTAGCGGTGTTATTATGCCAGAGTATAGGTTGCCCACCGAAACAGAGTGGGAATATGCAGCAGCTGCACTTCAAGGATCTAGGGAATATAACAATTATAGGGGTAGAAAAAAATATCCATGGGAAGGAGACTATACCAGAAACGGACAACGCGTAGGTAGGGGCGACCAATTGGCGAACTTCAAACAAGGAAAAGGAGATTACGGTGGAATCGCTGGATGGTCCGATGATGGTGCCGATATTACGGCAGAGGTCAAATCTTACAAGCCGAACGATCTTGGACTATATGACATGGCAGGTAACGTTGCCGAGTGGGTGGCCGATGTGTACCGACCTATAGTGGACGATGAAATCAGTGATTTTAACTACTACCGGGGAAATGTATATATGAAAACGGCCATCGGAGAAGATGGAAAAGTAAACATATTAAGGGATTCCATAGTTTATGACACCTTGCCTACAGGTAAAATAGTTGCTGTGAATCTTCCCGGGGAAATAAAAATGGTTCCCGTTGGGGACGAAGAGACCTATTTGAGGACCAATTTCTCTTCTAGTGACAACAGGGGCTATAGGGATGGCGACCCAGGTTCTTCCAGGTTTTTCGATAGATTTAGCGATGAGGAGGAAGAGGATGGAAAATCTATGTATAATTCCCCAAAACATAATGTAGAAAGAGATTCTACGGGAAAACTAATACGTCAGTACGATACGTCCAATAACAGGACTTCGTTGATCAATGATGAAGTTAGAGTATTCAAAGGAGGATCATGGAGAGATAGAGCTTATTGGCTAGATCCTGCACAGCGTAGGTACCTGCCACAATATATGGCTACCGATTATATCGGATTTAGATGTGCCATGTCCAGAGTAGGTTCCAAGTCCAAAACAAAGAACAAAACAGTACGAGGTAAAAAAGTCAGATAGAATTTCCATACACAATTAAAAAAGCCCTGGCATTTCTGTCAGGGCTTTTTTTTACCTTTGTTTCTATGACTATAGAAGAACTGCACCATATCTTTTTAAAGTTCCCCGACGTTTGTACAGATACTAGAAAAATTACCCCAAGATGTATATTCTTTGCTTTAAAAGGATCTAATTTCAACGGGAATACCTTTGCACTTAAAGCACTTCAAAAAGGAGCTTCCTACGCCATTGTAGATGAGGAAAATTATGTTTCGTCGGACAAAACCCTTTTGGTGGAAAACGTTTTGGAAACCTTACAGGCACTTGCCACCTACCACCGAAATTATTGCAAGGCCAAAATAATAGGCCTTACGGGGAGCAATGGTAAGACTACCACCAAGGAGTTGATTCACGCGGTACTTTCAAAAACCTATAGCACCGTTGCTACTAAAGGTAATTTGAACAATCATATAGGTGTAGCACTATCCTTATTGTCCATCAAGGAAGATACTCAAATCGCCATTATAGAAATGGGAGCGAACCATCAAAAAGAAATCGATTTTTTAAGTCATCTTGCCCAACCGGATTTTGGATATATCACTAATTTTGGGAAAGCCCATCTGGAAGGTTTCGGAGGTGTAGCAGGGGTAATCAAAGGTAAAAGTGAGCTGTATGATTATATCATGGGTCATAACAAGTATCTTTTTCTAAATGCGGACGACCCCATTCAGGAAAAAAAATTGAGGAACTATGTTAAAAAATTTGGATACAGTACTAAAAATGGGCACTACTATAGCATAGTGCTCCTTTCGGCAGCTCCTTATGTACAATTAAAAGTTGAAGACACCATCATTACATCCCAATTGGTAGGGAGCTATAATTTCACAAATTGTGCTGCGGCCGTGCTCATAGGGAAGTATTTTAATGTTCCTTTAGTAGATATTAAAAATGCCATTGAAAACTTTTCCCCCCAAAATAATCGATCACAGATTATAGAAAAAAAAGGCCACCAAATCATTTTAGATGCCTATAATGCCAACCCTACCAGTATGCAGGCCGCCTTGGAAAACTTCAAGGGAATGGAAGCCAAGCGTAAAATAGTTTTTCTGGGCGATATGTTCGAATTGGGTTCAACGGCCTCCATGGAACATCAGCATATTGCAGATTTAGTGTTGGAGATGAATTTTGACGATGCATATTTGATTGGCGAAAACTTTAATGGAACCAATTCTCCCTTAAAAAAATTTGAATCTTTTGATACATTGGCCATTCATTTAAAGGAAAAGGAATTTCAGAACAGTTCTTTGCTCATCAAAGGTTCCAGGGGAATGGCCCTAGAAAGGATACTAGATTTGTTATAAACCTTTTTTTTAGAATCGGACCTTCATCGTATTTCGTGCGGTAAAACTGATTTTTTGATCCCACATATTGTATTTTTAGTAGCTCTACAAAAAACCTATGTCCAAAAACACATTTAATAAGGTTAATGTATTCATAGCTTTTCAATACCTCATTAGCCGTAAAAAACAAAGTGTTCTTGCTACGATAGGCGTTGTTTTAGGAGTATCCATTTTCATTGTAATGATCAGTTTTATGACCGGCGTCAACGCCTTTTTGGACGACGCCGTTTTTAACGGCAGTCCGGACATTGTTATCAGTAAAAAGCCCGATGTATCTGCAAACAAAGGAATCTTTGGCATTACTATTCCTTCTTTGGAAAAGGTTGATGCCATAGGTAAGCTGCTGTCCCAAGATGATAATGTACACTTTTTTTCACATCAACTCATTTCTCCCGCCATTCTAATTAGCGATACGCAGCAATTCCCTATAAGTATCAACGGGGTCTTACCGGAGCAAGAAAAAAAAATGGTCGATTTGAACCGAAGATTGGTCCATGGAAAAGGTTTCCAAAGTCTACTCAAAAAGAATACCATTTTGATGGGAATAAGCCTTGCCAAACGTTTGCAAGTGACCGAGGGGGACAGTTTGAAAATGATACTTCCCAACGGTAAAAACCTACAATTTACGGTATCCGGAATATTCAGTTTCGGAATTACCACTATTGATAACATACGAACCTATGTCAACGCGGAAACCCTGCAAAACCTTCTTGGGGAGGAACCCATTATCACCAACATACATGTAAAGTTAAAAAACCGTAATGATGTCGGTTTAAAATCATCCTTGACCCATACTATCGACACCATCATCGTTGACGATTGGAAGGACAATAACAAGACTATTGTTATCGGCAATAAAGTGCGCAACGTACTCACTTGGACTATTTCCTTTGCGTTGCTTCTAGTAGCCGGATTTGGAATCTACAATATCCTGAACATAACTGTAATTCAAAAAAGAAAGGATATTGCCGTATTAAAGACCATGGGGTACACGGGTAGGGATATCGTCTTTGTTTTTCTGTTACAATCCTTTATTATCGGATTCGTAGGCTCACTTCTAGGAGCTGTTTTGGGATGCTTGATCAGCTATGCAATTTCGCAAACCCCCTTGGAAACTTCGGATTTTCTCATCGTAGACACCTACCCTGTTACATTTGATTCCCTATTTTATATTTTGGGAACTTCCTTTGGAATTCTTACCTCTCTCTTGGCGGGTTATTTCCCTTCCAAAAAGGCAAGTGGGGTGGATCCTGTAACTATTATCAGGGGCATATGATATTGGAAGCGCAACATATCAACAAATATTTTCCGGAACCGGAAAAACATCAGGTGCTCCATAACATTTCGTTAACGGCCAAAGAAGGGGACTTAATTTCCATTTTTGGGGAATCGGGAAGTGGAAAATCCACGCTCTTGTACATATTATCTACGCTGGACAGTGACTTTAACGGCACCTTAAATATCTGCAATCAGGAAATAAAGAGCCTATCTCCGGATAAACTGGCCCACTTTAGGAACAAGCATATCGGGTTTGTATATCAATTCCATTTTTTATTGCCGGAATTCAATGTACTACAAAATGTAATGCTGCCCGCCCTAAAATTAAGAGCAAAAAGCTGGGAAGAAATTAAGGAAGACGCTTACCTATTGCTCCATGAAATGGGAATGAGGTCCTTTGCTGAACGCCCTTCCTATAAACTGTCCGGGGGACAACAACAACGCGTGGCCATTGCACGTGCATTGATCAACGACCCTACATTGATCATAGCCGATGAACCTACCGGGAACCTTGACCAAAAAAACACGATGATGATCTTTGATCTTCTTAGGGAAATTACGGAGCAAAAGAACAAAACCGTAATCATGGCGACCCATAATCTTGGTATTCAAAAAAAATCCCGCCGCGTTATTGAAATTATTGATGGTTCTATACGACTATAACATCAGAATTAATAGAATATCAATGGAAACAAGAACAAGGGAAAGTATCATCATATTTGACGGTGAATGTAATTTATGCAATGGTGTTGTGGGTTGGCTGTTGCGTTTTGCACCTAGTAATGTGTTCCGCTTTGTTGCATTCCAATCGGTGGAAGGACAGGGTTTATTAAAAAAGAATAGTTTTCCCACCCAACGCTTGGAGACGGTAATCCTCTTGGATGAAAATGGTGTACATACCCATTCCGACGGTTTTCTAAGAATCATCTCCAAAATACCCAAATGGAAACTGGTTGCGGCGCTCTTGGCCTTTGTTCCCAGAATTATACGTGATACCATTTATAATTTGGCTTCCAAAAACAGGATGAAATGGTTTGGGAAATCTAAAAGTTGTACCATCAGTTTTAGACAGCAAATGGTATCATAATACTAACTATTACCCGTTGTGCATTTTGATTTTAAGATTCAAAATTCGTCAATTCGAGCCTGTCTGCGGTAGGCAGGTGCTTCGACCGGAGGAAGAAGTGTATCGAGAATAGAGTTTTGAATCAAAAAAAGCTGTTCTCGATACAATTTTTCTCCACTTTGTTGCGAAAAACCACTCGAACTGACACTTTTTCCGCTTTATAACCTCCAAATTGCACAACGAGTTAACTATTGAAAAAGAGAATGAAAAAATCCCATCGGAAAACCGATGGGATTTTTATTGTGGGATATACTGGATTCGAACCAGTGACCTCTGCCCTGTCAAGGCAGCGCTCTAAACCAACTGAGCTAATATCCCATAACTTTATCGCAAAGTCCTGCAAAATTACCTAATATTTCCAATTCTTCGTCTTTTTAATTGAGATAATCCTATTTTGATTACCAAGTATATTCGGGAGGGTCTATATTATTCATACGAATATATAGATTAGCTTTGGCCCTATGATTGGCCATATGGTCTTGTACATAAAAAAAAGCGAACGCCCTACTTACCGTGTTACCGCTATGGTACATTACGCAGGACTCATCCAATTGTTCCTGTTCAATGGTATGGATTACATGAGTGGTATAATCAAACCCCTTTTTGAGCAATGCCAATATCTCCGCCTTTGTCATTTGGGAGGCGTCCGGCGTATTGGGTTTTACATCCATACCTTGTACATAACGTTGGGTAAGTAGTTCTACCGTATAGGCAATATGTACCATTTGCTCCCCAAAAGTTTTACTTATTCCCGTCGGTCTGTAAGCATACAGCTCTTCTGGCATGGCCTTGGCTACTGCCATACAATGTTCGCTGGCTTGCAGCCAAACGGGCAGATACATTTTGGTAAAGGAAGTTTTAGGAACAGTTTCGCTTTGGGTATATGCTATGCTGCAGTAAAGAAGGATCAAGGTGCTTAGGAATACATCTTTTATCATACGATCAATGATTGGTGTTTCCACAAGATATGTCATTTTAGATATAATCTATAAAATATATTACCTTCATGGGTTTAATTGGCCGTTCTTAACAACAAACGACTATGGATACCGTAGAAGAAATCATTCGAAGCTTAAATTTGGAACCTCATCCGGAAGGTGGATATTTTAGGGAAACCTACAGAAGTACCGGAGAAATATCCCCAAATGGCCTGGGTCAAAACTATGCGGGCAAAAGGAACTATTCCACTTGTATTTACTTCCTTTTGACGTCTTCCACGTTTTCGGCCTTTCATAAAATAACGCAAGACGAAATTTGGCACTTTTACATGGGTTCCCCTGTTAGAATCCATATGATTTCCGATTCGGGGGTCTACTCCGATGTTATCGTTGGCAATGATTTGGAAAAAAAACAGTTGCCGCAATTTGTAGTTCCCGGCGGATATTGGTTCGCGGGCGAAGTTATCAACGATAATGATTATTCTTTGGTGGGGTGTACCGTTTCTCCGGGATTCGATTTTAAAGATTTCGTACTCCCCAAACGAAAAGAACTCATGGCCAAGTTCCCGCAACATCAACGGATAGTCTCTAAATTCACCTATAAATAGGGGTAGAACAGAGCTCAAAATCAAAAAAAAACAATACTCTTAACACTTAAATAATATCAATTTTACACAAGGTTGATATAGGAGCTTGTAGTATTTTGTTTCTTGAAAGCGCTAAACTTCCAAGACCTTCAAGATGCTGGATTTGTATGTTGTTATTATAATATTGCTTTTTGTTTTGGCGATATCCGATCTTATCGTTGGGGTTAGCAATGATGCTGTGAATTTTCTCAATTCCGCCATTGGCTCCAAGGTAACTTCAAGAAGAAATATTATGATCGTCGCAAGTTTGGGGATTTTGGTAGGGGCAACTTTTTCCAGTGGCATGATGGAAGTGGCCAGAAAAGGCATCTTCAATCCAGAGTATTTCTTCTTTTCTGAGATCATGGTCATTTTTATTGCGGTGATGATTACGGATATTATATTGCTAGACCTGTTCAATACTTTTGGCATGCCTACTTCCACCACGGTTTCCATTGTATTTGAGTTATTGGGAGCGGCCGTGGCGGTTTCCCTTTTAAAAATAAATACTTCCGGCGAATCCCTTGGTTCCCTTGGGAATTATATCAACTCTTCGAGCGCATTGGTTATTGTTTCCGGTATTTTTATTTCCATACTAATTGCTTTTTCCATAGGAAGCATCATTCAATATTTTTCCAGATTGCTCTTTACCTTTCATATCGCAAAAAAAATAGTTTGGGCGGGGATTATTTGGTCGGGAGCTGCACTAACGGCGCTTACCTACTTTCTCTTGATTAAGGGAATTAGGGGTGCTTCTTTTATTTCCGATGAATTCATCGCGTGGATGTTGAATAATACTTCTGTATTGCTTGCCATATGCTTCGTGCTTTGGAGCATTATTTTGAGTCTTCTACATACCTTTTTCAAAGTTAATATCTTAAGAATTGTGGTATTGTTCGGAACTTTCGCACTTGCCATGGCTTTTGCGGGAAATGATTTGGTAAACTTTATTGGCGTGCCAATCGCCGGTTTCGAGTCCTTTTTGGCCTGGAAGGGATCAGGAGTCGAGGCAGAAAATTTCTCCATGTCGATCCTGACCCAACCGGTAAGAACCAAAACTTATATGTTACTTATTGCCGGAACTATTATGATCATCACCTTGTGGTTTTCCAAAAAAGCCAGATCGGTAACGGAAACCGAGGTCAACTTGGGCCGTCAGGATGAGGGTGCCGAGCGTTTTAAACCCAACGTCCTGGCCAAGGGAATTGTACGGCATTCCCTTTCTTTTGGAAATTCACTTAACGGTTTAATTCCCGAGACATGGTCGAATAAAGCGCAAAGGAGATTTCGACCCTTGAAAAAATTAACAAGCCAAAGACCACCCTATGATGCCCCTGCTTTTGATTTGGTAAGGGCTTCGGTAAACCTCACTGTAGCAAGTGCTTTGATAGCATTTGCCACATCCTTAAAATTACCCCTTAGTACCACTTATGTATCATTTATGGTAGCTATGGGTACTTCGCTTGCCGATAAAGCTTGGGGAAGAAGCAGTGCGGTCTATAGAATCGCAGGGGTAATCAGCGTTATCGGCGGTTGGATATTTACCGCAATAATGGCCTTTACCGCAGCGGCGGTATTTGCGACATTTATTTATTATTTTGATATAAAGGCCATTGGTATTTTGATATTACTTGCCATAGTCCTTATCAGCAGGACGTTTATTTTACATCAAAGAAAGGAAAAACAAAAGGCCGATAGGGAGCGATTAAAAAAAGAAGTGATCCAAATTCCATTATCGGATATTGTCATTGAGACCTCTGAAAAAATAGGGTCTACCCTACAGATAATACGATTGGCCTATACGGATACCTTAACAGGTCTTTTGAAGGAAGATAGAAAATTGCTACAAAAATCTAAAACTAACATAACCCTTTTAAAAACCAAAAACGAGGAATTAAAACGCAGTTTGTTCGACCTTATCAAAGCTATGGAAGATGGAGGTACGGAATCTAGTCGATTATATCTTTCCGTATATGATATGGAACAGGATATTGTTCAATCGATATCCCTTATTGTGGATACCTGTTCAGAATATGTAGCGAACAGTATGGATCCTGTGCAAAAGGTAAATGGGGAATCGATCCGGGCGGTTATAACTATTGTAGAGCGTTATTTATCAAAACTTATTTTCATGATAGCATCTCAGGATTTCGATGAGCTACCGGAACTGTTGGGTCATAAAAGTAGTGTCTTTGCCCAACTGGAAAAATTACTTTCGAACCAGATTCAGGGTATCCAAAGCGGAGCTTTTGGTATGCGTAACAGTGTTTTAATTTTTAATATATTTCTGGAAAGTAAAGATCTTGTTACCGTAGCGGCAGGGTTTGCCAAATTGTATGACGAAGTTCAGCGTATCAATAAAGCACCTACCCTATCGGTGGTTACCGATAAATAGCAATAAAAAGCCCCCTATTGTCCTTAACTATCCTAAAAAAGATTAATACCAAGGCTATATTTAAGCACTTTCTGGTAATATAAGAAAAGGCACTTGGGTATGGAACGCAACTTTTTTTACAACTGGTTCACGGAACAATCGATTTAAAAACCCTTGTTTTTTATGGATCAATGCAACTAAATCCACACTGTTTTTATGCACATAGTTGGTGATGGTCCCCGAAACATCCAAATTTCCTTCCACGTCCATAAAATCAAAATCGGTCGCCCGAAGTAAATGGGTTAGAATATCTTTATTTAAAACCTGTTCTTTTTCCAAGGGTATGGTTTCCATATCAACATATAAAATATCGACCTTGGAATTCCAAATACGGGAAAGACGGATTAATGGCAGTAGTTCATCCTTTGTATACACATGTCTAAAGGCGGTTGCAAAAACCATATGATCCAACCGTCTTCGTTCAGAATCGTTAGGCACTGCCATAACAGGACAAGTGGTCACTCCTTTGGCCACCTTTACGGTATTGCTCCCTATAAAAATTTCTTTGGCACCGGTAGCACCTTTTGTACCCATAACAATGTAGTCAAAGGTAAAATTGACCATCATTTCCAAGACCGCTTCCACTAAATCCCCACCTATGGAAAATGTACGAAAGGTATGATCGGGATTTCGTTTTGCTTCGTTTAGGTTTTGGATCAATTCATCCAGTTTTCGTTCTGATCTTATCTCTTCTTTCTCAAAGAGCTCCTCCCCTTGGGCAACCAAGGTCGCATCGGCAAGATTGGAATTGACTTTGTATACATTGAGAATGAAATAGACACATGGTTCGTTTTGCAAAAGATGAACTGCATAAAGTAAGGCATTCCAAGCATTTTCTGAAAAATCCGTAGGAATTAGAATTTGTTTCATCGTATCGTTAGTTGTCCTATAGGGAACATATAAATTTAAAGTTGCAAAATGATGTGTAAAACGGGGTTAATTAATATTTAAGATTTGGTTATATTGATATCAACTGACGTATTTGACACGATCCAGTTGGTATACCAACTAGTAAAATACAAGATGTTAGGTTCAAAAAATATTCTTTTTTTTTTTTGACGGCAACGGTTTTCTGTTATTGCGGATAAAGAAAATGATTTCTTTGTTCCATAGTTCTATCCCTTCTTTTGTGCATTCCATTTACCTTTGTCATAATTTTCTTGGAATATGCATAAAGTCGACATCAATCTTGTGGAAATGACCATGGACATCATGAAATATGCCATTGGCAGAATAACCCATAGCGGACTAGAGCTAGGGGTACCAAAAAAGGCCTCGGAACTAAGGGAACTGGTAGGAGATACCATTACCGATAAGGGTATAGGTGGTGAAAAGGCCTTTGAGGTATTTCGGGATATTTTGGTCAAGGCAACGGTGCCTATAGATCATCCGCGCCATTTGGCCTTTGTTCCTGCAGCTCCTACCAGGGCTTCGATCATGTTTGATCTGGTGGTTTCGGCCAGTAGCATCCATGGAGCCTACTGGATGGAAGGCGCAGGAGGCATTTTTGCAGAGAATGAGGCCATGTCATGGTTGGTATCCCTTACGGGGCTGCCCAAAGGTGCTTTTGGTGTTTTCACCAGCGGTGGTACGGCGGCCAACCTATCCGCTATGGTCACAGCGCGCGAGGTTTGGAGGCAAAAAGGAGAACATGAAGGCGAAAAAAGCCTTATGATTACTTCTTCCGGGGCCCATTCCTCCATTAAAGCGATGGCCAAGGTGATGGATTCGGAAATTCTGTTGGTCGATACGGAGAGTGCCCTTACCGGCACTCAACTACGCCAAGCTGTCGCCGATCTATCCGTAGAACAGCGAAAAAGACTGTTTGCCGTTGTGGCTACCGGTGGCACTACCAATGCAGGAATCATTGATGAGCTTGCAGGAATTGCGGAGGTCTGTTCCCAAGAGCATATATGGTTTCATGTGGATGCCGCTTACGGAGGCGGGGCATTGGCCGCTCCGTCCGTACGAGACTTGTTCATCGGCATAGAACGGGCAGATAGCATTACCATAGACCCACACAAATGGCTCTTCTCCCCATATGATTGTGGCGCAGTGATTTATAAGGAACCCGAGCTTGCCAGGAAAGTACATGCCCAAGAGGGTTCCTATTTGGAAATCTTTAAGGACGAGGGGGCACATGGATTCAATCCCAGCGACTACCAAATACAGCTTACCCGAAGGTTAAGGGGGCTTCCGCTTTGGTTCTCACTGGCCATGTACGGTACGGAAAAATATGCTTGGGCCGTTGAACGGGGAATAGAATTGGCTACCTTGGCCGGTAGGCTTATCGAGGAAAACAAACTCTTGGAGCTGGTTAGACCACCAAGTCTGTCCTGCGTACTTTTTAGAAGAAGGGAATGGTCACCCGAGGACTACAGGAACTGGACGTATAAAAACCACCAACAGGGAACCGCCCTGGTAACACCTACAAAATGGATAAACAACGGAAAATCCGAAACGGTGGCCCGGTTTTGTTTCATTAATCCTGATACTTCCGAAGCGGATATCCTTGCTATTTTGGATAGTATGGGCTAGTCCTTTCCTTATCAACATTCATAAGTATCTTTTCATGGCGACTAAAAACTAGTAGTATTCCGCTATTTTGTTTTTTGGTGGTATACAGCTATAACCACAAAGGTAAAATTGTTGAAATTGCCATAAAGTTTACCGATGTACACAAACCCATTGCCGTTATTAAAACATCTTGGGCCTACATCAAAAAAGTATGGACAAAGTGAAGTGTCCGTCCTATTTGCCCTTAGACCTTCTTAATGCCTAAGCTCTTAATTACTTCATAATAGATCTTTGCATGACCTTCAATAGTAGACATTAACGGGCATACCATAATAACGAGGACTATTTATGGCAATAATTCGATATCCGCCATCGATTAACCAATCAAATGCAGTAACCAAATCTATTCCAGATCCACCGCCTTTAGAAAAAAGTACAGCATTATGATCTTTAGGACCAAGATCAAGGTATTTAACTTTTCCATACGTTATATCGGCTTCAGAAAAGCCGTTAAAGACCATTTTTCGTTGCTTAAAAAAAAGTTGATAATCAACGAATCCTATCACCACAAGGAAAACAACAATCGGTAAAATAGAAATAAGCATATTTAAGGCATAAATGTTTATAGGTACGGTTTGGCAATCGTCCATAGCTATTGTCCTATTCCATATTGCCATAAAACTATGTGTATCAATAATGTATGTCACCTATAAAGGATTTGGCGGACCGAATTACCGGAGCTACCAAAGTTCAAATAAAACCATTCAATGTTATTTTTGCATTTGTTCAATCCGATTGCTTTAATAAGTATGTTTTACTTTTGAAGGCATAATTAGCTTACTAATTAAATAAAGTAGGATACATTTACGGTAGTTCCGTTTTCTAAAACTAGGATAAAAAAAGGTTCCGATGCGAATAGGTCTGTGAGGTTTTTGGATAAATTCCAATAAAACATCATAGTAGGCACCAAGGTTTTCCATGTCTTCGGTCAAATGGATATACCGAAGCGAACAGGTCTTAAAATTAATGATTAGACCCTTGAGACACACAAAATAGAATTGAATGGACAAAATTAAAATCGCCGTTATCGGCTTGGGTTATGTAGGTCTGCCACTTGCCCGTTTGTTTGCAACACAATACCATGTTATTGGCTTTGATATCAACAAAAATAGGGTTCAGGAACTTCAGGAATACAAAGACAGTACTTTGGAGATCAAAGGCTCCGAACTTAAAAAGGTGATAAAGAAGACACCCGAATTTGATTTTGGGCTTTATTGTACAACGGACATGACAGTAATGAAAGACTGTAATTTTTATATTATTACCGTTCCCACTCCTATAGATGATACGAACAGACCAAATTTAGATGCACTTTACCAAGCCAGCGAAACGGTGGGGAAGCTATTAAAAAAAGGCGATGTGGTGATTTATGAATCTACCGTATACCCTGGGGCGACCGAGGAAGAGTGCATGCCCTACTTGGAAAAGCATAGTGGTCTGGCGTATAACGTAGATTTCTATTTAGGTTACTCCCCGGAACGAATGAACCCGGGGGATAAAAAACATACCGTTGATAAAATATTAAAGGTCACTTCTGGTTCGACGCCTGAAATTGGAAAAAAAATAGATGCCCTATATGGTTCCGTAATTAGTGCGGGCACTCATCTTGCCCCTAGCATAAAAGTGGCAGAAGCGGCCAAAGTCATTGAAAATTCACAAAGGGATATCAATATAGCTTTTGTGAACGAGTTGGCGAAGATCTTTAAACTAATGGATATAGATACGCATGATGTGCTTAGGGTTGCCGGTACAAAGTGGAACTTCCTCCCATTTAGACCGGGACTGGTAGGAGGCCATTGCATAGGTGTGGATCCCTATTATCTGGCACAAAAAGCCCAAAAGTACGGGTATCATCCAGAAATTATTCTTTCGGGAAGACGCGTAAATGACGGTATGGGAAAATATGTAGCATCAGAAGTTATAAAACTGATGATTCAACGGGACATTACAATAAAATTATCCAATATTTTAGTATTGGGTATAACCTTTAAAGAGAACTGTCCTGACGTTAGAAATACCAAAGTCATTGATGTAATCCATAGTTTACAGGCTTACGGACCAAAAATTTCGATATACGATTCTTGGGCAAAAAAGGAAGAAGTACATAGTGAATTTCATCTAGACCTTTTGGACCGACTTCCAAATGAAAAATTTGATGCGATTATACTGACCGTTGCCCATACTTCCTTTTTGAAAATGGAACTGCGTGACAAATTAAAGCCAAATGGTATCTTATATGACGTTAAGGGTGTTCTGAACTGCCCCGTGGAAGGCAGGTTGTGAAAATAGTGCCGGCACTAAACATAAGATATCATAAATAGTAATACTGGCCGGAAATAGGCAGGTCGTTTTCCAAATCCATTACCGAATGTAAATAATAGTAAAAAAAGACAAGTAGTTTTCTTGAATTTCTGTCAACCCAACCATTTCGCTTTGGTTTTTCTGGCATTCATCTCCGCGATATTTACCATGGATATCCCTTCAGGGCATTCCACTTCACAAGCACCTGTGAACGTACAGCTTCCAAATCCTTCGAGTTCCATTTGCCTGGTCATTTCCAAAACCCTTTTGGAGGCTTCCTGTCGGCCTTGTGGCAGGCTGTTCAGATGATTGATTTTTGCGGCCGTAAAGAGGGCGGCAGAGGAGTTTTTGCAGGTAGCTACACACGCCCCACAACCAATACAAGCCGCAGCGTCCATAGCCTTGTCCGCCACCTCTTTACCAATAAGAATGGCATTTGCTTCTGGAGCTGTGCCCGTTTTCGCACTGATATAACCACCGTGCTCTATGATGCTATCCAATGCAGATCGGTCAACCACCAAGTCCTTAATAACCGGAAACGCTGTGGCCCTCCAAGGTTCAACAACAATGGTTTCCCCCTCTTTAAAACTCCGCATGTGCAATTGGCAGGTGGTCATGTTATCATGGGGTCCGTGGGCCCGCCCATTGATAAACACACCGCATTGCCCACAAATTCCTTCCCGGCAATCGTATTCGTATGCAATGACCTTTTCGTTTTGTGTTACCAAAAGTTCGTTGAGATGGTCCAGGGCCTCTAAAAAAGACATGTCTTCCGTAAGCCCATCGACCTCATAAGACTTAAGACTACCTTTCGTATTTGCGTTGTGTTGTCTCCAGATTTTGAATGTTACCTTCATATAATGATATTTAAGTTTTAGAGGTTTTGCCTGCGAGCCAGCTGGCCTCTTCTCTAAAAATGTCTACAAGACATTTGCTTAACGTTGGAGCCTATTTATAGCTTCGAACGGTGGGTTTCACGTTTTCAAACTCCAATACTTCTTTGTGAAGCTTAAAACTTCCATTGTTATACGCCCAAGCCGATACAAACGAAAACGTATCGTCAATACGCATGGCCTCACCATCTTCTGTTTGGTATTCTTCCCTAAAATGGGCCCCGCAGGATTCTTCACGTTGCAATGCGTCAGTACACATGAGTATGCCCAGTTCTATGAAATCTGCCAAGCGCAACGCTTTTTCCAGTTCGGTGTTCATTTCCCGGTCCCCGCCGGTCACCTTCACATCTTTCCAAAAGGCTTCACGTATTTCTTTGATTTGGACAATTGCATTTTTGAGCCCTTGTTTGTTTCTACTCATAGCGCATTCTTGCCACATGATCTTGCCCAGTTCGCGATGAAAGTGATCCACGGTTTTGCTTCCATTGACAGAAAGTAGCCGAGCGATTTGTTGTTCTACTTCTTTTTCCACTTTATCAAATTCGGGATGTGCTGTAGTAGGGTGGTCTTCTTTAAGTGCACTGGCCAAATAATTGTTGATCGTATTCGGTAATACAAAATACCCATCTATACTTGCTTGCAATAAAGAATTTGCCCCTAGGCGGTTTGCCCCATGATCTGAAAAGTTACATTCGCCAATGGCATATAGCCCAGATATGGTGGTCATCAATTCATAATCTACCCAAAGACCACCCATAGAGAAATGTGCTGCCGGGGATATTTGCATAGGCTCTTGATACGCATCCACGCCGGTAATCTTCTTGTACATGGAAAAAAGGTTACCATATCTATCCTTTATGGTCTGTATACCAAAGTGCTCAATAGCATGCCTAAAATCCAAATAGACGGCATTTTTGAGTCGTCCAACACCGTAACCGGCATCAATACGCTCTTTGGCCGATCTTGAAGCAATATCCCTTGGGGCCAGGTTTCCAAAACTTGGATAGCGGCGCTCTAGGTAATAGTCTCTTTCTTCTTCCGGAATATCATTGGCTTTTCGATCATCACCTTTCTTTTTTGGCACCCAAATTCGCCCGTCATTTCGCAGTGACTCGGACATCAGCGTAAGTTTTGACTGTGCCTCACTGGTTTGAGGCAAGGCGGTGGGGTGTATTTGTGTAAAACTTGGTGCTGCAAAATATGCGCCCCGTTTATGGGCTTTCCACAGGGCACTGCCATTGCACCCAATGGCCAAGGTAGAAAGACGAAAAACCCTGGAATAGCCCCCCGTGGCCAATACCACGGCATCGGCCGCAAATCGTTTTAATTGGCCTGTTACCAAATCCCTGGCAATAATTCCTTTGGCTTTTCCATCGATCACAACCAAGTCCAACATTTCATGACGGGGAAACATTTCCACTTTTTTGGTCCGTTTCATTTTGTACAACTGTGAGTAGGCCGCCATCAAAAGTTGTTGCCCCGTCTGTCCCCGGGCATAAAACGTACGTTGTACCTGTACGCCACCAAAACTTCGGTTTACAAGTACGCCACCGTATTCACGGGCAAAGGGTACGCCCTGTTGCACATAATGGTCAATAAGTGGTGCCGACAGTTCGGCCAATCTATAAACATTGGCTTCACGGGACCTAAAATCGCCTCCCTTTAAAGTATCATAAAACATACGCCATACACTATCACCATCGTGTTGATAATTTTTTGCGGCATTGATTCCACCTTGGGCGGCAACGGAATGTGCTCTACGGGCCGAATCCTGGTAGCAAAAACACTTTATATCATATCCCAATTCCGCAAGTGTAGCAGCGGCCCCGGCACCCGCCAGTCCAGAACCTATCACGATGATATTCAGTTTTTTCTTGTTGGCAGGATTGATCAATTGTGTAGTTATCTGATAGTTGCGCCATTTGTTTTCTAAAGGGCCTTCCGGAATTTTTGAATTAAGCATCTTAGTAGTTATTTAAGGAAAACGATTAACGGAATGATACCAAACCCTACAGCCATGATACCTGCATAGACCAATGAGATCTTTGCCAATAATCGCAGTCCCTTTTTATGGTAAAACCCCAAGGTCTTAAAAGCACTTTTCAACCCATGGTTGAGATGTAATCCAAGAGGAATCATCAACAGCGTATAGAACAATACATAATAGATGTTTTGAAAGAGGCTATAGGTCACTTCATAAACGTCCATATGGCCATAGGTATCGAACGCTACAACTTCTCCTATCCCTAGTTTGATACGGGCCCAGAAATTGGCCAAATGCACCAAAATGAACAAAAGGATCATGATGCCGATAAGTCCCATATTTTGAGAAGTCCAGCTACTATTTTCCTTGGATCGGTTCATTACATATCGTTGTGACTTTGCTTTTCTATTTTTAAGCGTAATCTGCAGGGCGTAGACCACATGGAAGATAATAGATAGGTATAAAACATAGGCTACTATCTTGATCAACGGACTTTCTCTCAAGGTTGTTGAATAAGAATTGTACAATCCTCTGGCCGTATCTTTGGGCAGTATTAAAATGCAATTTGCCGATAGGTGCACCATTAAAAAAACACACAGGAACAAACCTGTGAGAGCGATGATGGATTTTCTAAAGAACATCGGTGTTTTAAATTTTTAAGTAAATGTGAAAGCCTCTATTTCCATAATTCGACCTTGTATTCCGTACACAACGGATTTTAGACAGCCAGGCTTTTTCCAGTTCTTCCTCGGCAGGCAAGTCCGATCTGTTGCCTGACTTTAAAGTTTCGGCCAAATACCCTATCCCTCTTGTCAAATATAAGATTTAATCATGAAGAATGAGTAATGGCACAGGGCTGTTGAATGTCTGCTTTAAGGTAACGCTATCACTTAGGATACGATCAAAAAATCCTTTCTTGCTTCGGATAAGGCAAAGCAATCCGGAATAATCTTTCATCAGGTAATCGTTTAAGTCACGATTAGTGTTGCCAGTACCAAATGCATAGGTAACCGAAGGGTTCAGGTCTTCAATAGTGCTTAAGGCCTCTTGTATATCAGGTGTTTTTTTATCCGCTATATGCAGGACTTTGATTTTACTCTCGTGCATTGTAGCAATCTTTCGTAAAGGATCTACCACGGCTTCATTGGAGAAGGGATTGTCGCCAATGGCAAAAACAATCTCATCAAGTGGGCGGTAACTATAGTCTGCCGGAACGACCACTACAGGAATAGAGGTTTTAGAGATAACCCCTCCGGCAACGCTTCCCAGGAAAACCTCTTTTAGTCCACTTGCCCCTTTGGTACCCATGACAATAAAATCATACCTACCACTGTTCCCCAAGGACGTGATGGCGGAAACGGCATAATTCTTCATTATTTTAGGTTTCAGAATAATTTCCGGTGCTTCTTTCCTTACCCTTTCTATCAATTCATCCATTCTGCGTTTTGCATCTTCCTCAAGTACACCATCAATGGATTTCATAAGCAAGGCGGTGGACCTTGTTCCATAAATGTGCAAAACCGTTATTTCTACGGATGACCGGCCAAATAGTTGAACGGCATAAAACAAAGCATTCGAAGATGTTTCCGAAAAATCGACAGGAACAAGAATTTTATTCATTTTCCAAAATATTTAATGTGAGTACATTTTTTTGATGTGGGATTTTGATTTCACCATTCGCAATTTCAGGACACCTTTAGGAGCTTCCTAGCGGGTCCATTCCAAACGTATCACCTCATCTATGGTATAAATTTATGAACAAAATCTTTAGACAAACTTTAGGAAATAAAAAACGGCCGATTAAAGATGTAAAAAGATGGCACGGCATTGGTATAGGCCCATTGTTTGGGCGCCTCTTAATCAACTCCTTAATGGCTAAAAATGAATCACGGTTTTATTTCTCCAGATTACTCATTTCTTAAGTTTCTCTAAAGAATTACACGATAATTTTACAAAAGTAACTAGTGGATATCTTCCAAACTAAAATGACTTGTCTATATCAATGCACTTCATCCATGATCAGGTATAAAAACCTATTGGACTAAAGCATTTTATATGTAATGAGGCATAACAAATCTTGATACGAATCGAGATATTTAATGGCTCATTACACCCGCCTACCGAAGTCTCGTACGGAGGACAGGTCTGACATTTAAATAATAGAATTTGAACAGATGAAATTATTAGAAAAGATTTTATTGGCACAGGATTTCAGTAAATCCTCCAAAAATGTTGTAGAAACCGCGGTTGAGCTTGGAAAGGTATTTGAATCGGAGATTATTCCAATTCATGTACTTCCAGACGATATTGTGAACGAAAAAGTGAAATCGCTGTTGAACGAAACGGCACTGATGAAGTTGGAAGAGACCGCAAAAAAGATAAAAAGTGGCGGGGTAGAAGTGGGGAATCCCATACTGGCGTTCGGCTCTCCAAATGACAGTATTGTGCAAACAGCGGTACGTGTAAATGCCAATCTAATTCTGACCGGTTCCGGCGAAAGCGGAAAAGGAGAAAGATTTCAATTGGGCACAACAACAGAAAGAATCATTCAAAAAAGCGAAAAACCTGTTTTTGTGGTAAAAGAGGGTATCCCGCTCAATGTTCAACAAATACTTTGTCCCGTAGATTTTTCCGAGGCATCAAAACGGGCCCTTAAAAATGCAATCACCATGGCCCACAGATTTAGAGCTGAATTGACAATTCTTGGGGTCTGCGAATTGCAAGGTTCAACCTGGTTTACATCGGAAAAAGACATAAAAGAAGAAAATGACACCAGATGTGCCCAACATAAAACAAAGTTCGATGAGTTTTTAAAGGCATTCAATCTATCAGGTCTCCATTGGACCAAAGAAACCCCTAAAGGAAATCCGGCCGAGGAAATACTCAGTACAGTTTCTAGAAAAATGGTCGATCTGCTGGTCATGGGCACCGTAGGAAGAACGGGCTTGAACCGTCTGATCATTGGCAGCGTAACCGAAAAGGTGGTGAGGGAAGTACCTTGTTCTTTCTTAACATTGAAATCAGAGGACGTTATCACGCTGCAATTAGAGACCAATATTCGCGACATTGAAAACCTTTACAATACCGCTATACAATTGATGGAAGATGGTTTTTACCAAGAAGCTATAGGCCAATTAAAGGCCTGTCTGAGCATCAACAACATGCATGTGCCCGCCTATTTTGGTTTGGCCAAGGTGTATGAAAAAATGAACGACCCGGAAAAAGCCAAAAGGTATAGGGATAATGGAAGGGAAATAAAGGATAGGATTTGGTACACAAAAATAGAAGAAGAAGTACGTAAACTAAGAGGGAGCTGAGAAATATTTACCAATGATGAAAAAAGCAAAAGGGAAAGTGGTAAGTGTAAACGAATCGCTGGTCGGTGCCAAAACTACCGAAGGGGCCGTAATGAACGGTGAGGTAGCTTATATCATTATTGAGGACGGTAAACGCCTCAAATCAGAAGTAATTGATGTAAAGCCTGGGAAAATGGTTTATCTCCAGGTCTTTGAAGATACCAATTGGATGAAAGTAGGTGACCCAGTAGAGTTTACCGGCCTTCCCTTGGCCGTAAAATTGGGTCCCGGCATATTGGGTTCCGTAACGGACGGCCTTCAAAACCCTTTGTATGAACTGGCAAAGAAAGAATGGTTTCTTGAAAGAGGGCTTGTGGTTGAACCACTGGACAATACCGTTAAATGGCACTTTACCCCTTCTGTCCAGAAGGGAGACGTGGTAACCGGAGGTGCTATACTTGGCTTTGTACCGGAAAAATTGTTTCAACATAAGATTTTCGTGCCTTTTTCAATACAGGGAGACTATACGGTTGAGCGGATCACGGCCGAAGGGGACTACACCATTGATGAAGACATTGCCACCATCCAAGATGCTTCGGGAACTTCTATGTTATTAAAAATGGCGTTTGACTGGCCCGTGAAAAAGCCTATGCCTTTCCATGAGCGTTCCGTTCCCGTCCAACCCATGCCGACCGGTATTAGAATCCTAGATGCCCTGTTCCCCATAGCATTTGGTGGAACCGCATGCAATCCCGGTCCTTTTGGGGCGGGCAAAACAGTACTGCAGCACAGCTTGGCGAGACATTCACAAGCGGATGTTGTAATTATAGCTGCCTGTGGTGAACGGGCGGGTGAGGCGGTAGAAGTATTCAAGGACTTTCCAGAACTGATAGATCCTAGAACCGGAAAATCCTTGATGGACCGCACCTATATCGTAGGCAATACCTCTTCAATGCCCGTAGCCGCACGTGAAGCATCGGTGTATATGGCAACAACGGTAGGAGAATATTACCGGAAACAAGGGCTGAACGTCCTTATTCTGGCCGATTCCACATCGCGTTGGGCGCAAGCGCTTAGAGAGACCTCTGGCCGAAAGGAGGAAATTCCCGGTCCGGAAGCGTTCCCAATGTATATCTCCACCCTTATTTCAGCATTTTACGACCGGG
This sequence comes from Saonia sp., assembly GCA_049670505.1. Taxonomy (GTDB): domain Bacteria; phylum Bacteroidota; class Bacteroidia; order Flavobacteriales; family Flavobacteriaceae; genus JBATTK01. The sequence goes on along the minus strand of JBATTK010000043.1, from coordinate 33,807 downwards.
CCGGTGTTGACATCCTAGCGGACGGAAACACAGGGTCGCTCAGCATTATAGGCACTGTATCTCCGGCAGGTGGCAACTTTGATGAACCGGTTACACAAGCCACCTTGTTGAGTACGGGCGCTTTTTGGGGATTGTCAAGGGCATTGTCCGATGCACGTAAATATCCGGCCATTGACCGCATTGACAGTAATTCCAAATATCCTTCTCTCCTGACCGATGGGGAAGTATCCTTCCTATTGGATTTACTTAAGGATGGCAAGACCATAGCTGCAAATATCATCCTGATGGGAGAAAAAGGAATAACGGATGAAGCCTATATTCGTTATCAAAGGGCCGAATTTGTGGATGCGGTATTTCTACAGCAGAACAGCTTTCATGAGGTAGACGGGGTAACCGATCCGGAAAGATTACGGCTGATGTTCGATATAGTAAAGGAGATTATCGATACTCCGGTAGCGATTAAAGGAAAGGAAGAGATACGGTCACATTTTAATTTTATCCGGCAAGCCTATATTGATTGGAATTCGATGCAGGTGGGTGACACGGGATTCGAAAAACAGAAGTCTCAGATATTGAATTTGGTAAAACAAAGGGGCTATGCTAAAGAAAACGTATGAAAATATAGACAGTATAGGGCGATCCATTCTTAGCATCAAAGCAAAGGGTGTACACAACAAAGAACTTGCCGAGGTCATTTACCCAAATGGGGACAAGGCATTTGCACAGGTCATTGCACTAGATGGAGACCAAGTGACGCTTCAGCTTTTTGGTGGAGGATTCGGTGTTTCAACCGATTGTAAAATCCGTTTTCTCGGAAAACCCGTCCAAATAGGATTTTCCGATGATATGTTGGGCAGGGTCTATGCCGGTAACGGCCGGCCAATTGATGGTGGTCCGGAGTTGCTTTCGGACATGATCCGGATAGCGGGCCCTTCCATCAACCCTGTAAAAAGGCTTATTCCCAAAGATATGATTCGCACAGGTGTACCAATGATCGATGTGTTCAACACTTTGGTGCGCTCCCAAAAGATACCCATTTTCGCCAAGGCAGGGGAGCCTTATAACCGCTTGTTGGCCAACATCGCTACCCAGACCGATGCAGATATAATCATTATCGGTGGTGTAGGACTGAAGTATGACGAGTTCCATTATTTTAGGCAACGGATCGAAGAGGCCGGGAGCAAGAGCAAGACCATTATGTTTATACATACCCACAGGGATTCAATCGTTGAAGGGTTAATGGTGCCCGATCTAGCTCTTGCCGTTGGGGAACGTTTCGCGCTACTTGGAAAAAGTGTATTTGTATTGCTATCGGATATGACGCAATGGTCTGACTATCTACGGCAAGTTGCCAATGCACAGGATCAAATACCTGCCAATCAGGGGTATCCCGGGGACCTTTATTCCCAATTGGCCAGCCGATACGAAAAAGCCGCCGACATTGACGGGGCCGGTAGTTTAACCATTCTTGGGGTAACTACCATGGATGACATTACCCATCCCGTACCAGACAATACAGGTTATATCACAGAGGGCCAATTCTATATGAAAGATGGTTATCTGGAGTTGTTCGGTTCACTAAGCCGTCTAAAGCAGCAGGTCAACGGTAAGACCCGCCATGACCATAGAAGCATTATGAATGCTATGGCCAGATTGCTATCGGAATCCGAAGAAAGAGTGAAGGCACAAAAATTCGGGTCGGTCAAAGATGACTATTCCCTGCGCCTGTTGGATTACCGTAGGACCTTTCAAGAGGAATTGATGGATCCCTTCCGTTTTCTTGAACTGGAAGATGCCCTTGATCTATGCTGGGATATTTTGGCAAAGCATTTCAAAAAGGAAGAGGTAGGGTTATCATCAAAATTGATTGAAGGTTATTGGCCGGAAAAAGGAAAGTTCCAACTTTTAAAAGACAGTAACAATGAGTGACAAAACCTTGGATAAATTAATCGCAACGCTAAAATCCGACGCTATCGATGCCGCTGACAATGCATCAAAAAAAATAGTGGAGGAGGCGCATATACGTGCCCAAGAAATCGTGAAAAACGCGGAGGAGAAAAGGGAACGGATTCTTATGGATGCAGAGAAAGAGGCACAAGCTACCATCAGCAAAGGAGAAAGTGCACTTCGGCAAGCGGCCAGGGATTTTACGGTCTCGGTGCAAAACGATTTGCTCAAACTTTTTGAGGTGTTATTGGAAAGGGAAATCCGTACGGCTTTCACCCCCGACCTTATAAAATCTGCAATTCTGAAGGTAATTGAGAACGTGGGTGGCGAGGTAGAATTAAAGCTCCCGGCAGATGTAGAGCAAGACCTGGCCGACCATATCCAGCAGCGTTTACAGACATCCAATGACCTTGTCTCCATAACTAAAGATGAGCATATGCTACATGGGTTTTCAATTGTTAAAACGGCCCAAGGGTGGAGTTACCATATTTCGCCTGAAGAAGTTGCCGAGCTTTTGAACACCCACCTTGGCAAAAGGTGGTCCTATATCTTAAAAAACGGAGCGCAAGTATGATAACCGGAAACTTGGAATATTTAGTAAGTAGCTTGCCATACCTGTCTTTCCAGGATGCGGAAGAGGTACAATTAAAAGTCTCCTCTATCTTCAACAAATATACCGCACCGTCAGGAGAAGAAAAGAACTTGACTGCTATTTTGGACAACGAAGCGGAGAAGTTTTTGACACCAAGCGCATCCGATCTTCTGCGTCAAATTAACTTGGGTACCATCCATAAAACATCATTCCAACAAAGCAAAAACAAGGTATTGGCCGCTTTTTCAACATATGCTTTTGCATTGAAGGAAGAAATTAGGCAATTGCGTATGTCGCGCAGGAATGATCCAATTCAACCCTTGTCAAAAAAACAGTTCTTATCCCTAACACCTGGGACCCCGTTAGACGAAGAGCTACAGCTACTGAAATTGAAATGGGACAAACTGGAAGCACTTTCCGTTGGACATTACACGGACTTTGGAGCCTTGGTCATCTATAAACTCAAGTTGATGCTGTTACTCCGATGGTGGAGTTTTGATAGGGACAAAGGCTTCGGAATTTTTGAGCAAACCGTAAAGAAAGACTGAATATGGCCGATAAGATCTTAATGAACAAGAATTCCCTGGCTGCCTTAAAAACAGAACTTAGGGAATACAATACGGCCTTGCCTGTCTTCGAAATGAAGGAACAGCAGTTAAAGGAAGTCGTTCAAGTCATCGAACATAATATAAGCCGTTTACAAAATACTATCGAACAAACCAACGAGGAAACAAAAAAGTGGGTGGCCGTAATGGCAGAAGATACTATTGATTTGTCCGATATAACAAAAGTAGACCATGTCATTACCGAGAAACGGGAGATTGCCGGCGTAACGATCCAAGTATTTTCCGATATCGTTTTTGAAAGTACGGAAGTGAATCTTTTTACCACTCCCTTATGGGTCGATGCAGCAATAGAGGTGGTGATAGACCAGAAGACCAATCACACCATATTGGAAATTGAGAAGAAGAATATGGGACTGTTACGAGAAGAACTGGCCGAAGCCCGCCGCATGAAAAATGCCCTTAAAGAAGTGTTCATACCCGAGACCATGGAAAATATCAGAAAAATTGAAATTTATCTAGGTGATGTGGAACGGCTGACCATAGGATGTGCCAAATTGGTGAAAAAGAAAAAACAGGATAAAAAAGCGATACTGTGATTGTTAGGATGAAGGAAATACTACTTTTTACCACATCCCGTTCGGTAGATGAAACCGTACAACAACTTGGTGAACTTGGTGTTGTGGACATAAAAGAAATCAACCGATCGGCAAGCGAATTGATAGAAAGGCGATTGACCGCCGTCAATCGCACGATGAACGCCATCTCCATCTTCAAAAAATATACGCATGGGAAAAATGGTGACACCGCCAGCAAAACCCATGACGCAAAGGACCCCAAACGAATCACGGACCGGATATTGATGACGGCGGATATTAGGCAGGCCTGTCAGAATAAACTTGACGAACTCAACAAACAGTTGACCTGGTATGAAACCTGGGGTGAAAAAATAGATGTCAACGATTTTGACTATCTGCAAGAGAAAGGTATTTATCTACGTTTGTACCATGTAGACAAACCGCTTGTACAAAAGCTGGCCAAAAACCATTGTATAGCGGCTTTCGCCAAAAAGAATGGCAAGGTGCCTATTGTATTGTTTACCCAAGACGAATCTGAAAAATTGGACTTAAAAGAAGTACAGCTACCTGTATTATCGATCAAAGAAATTAGACAGCAAATCAAAAGGAAAGAACGGCAACTCGGCGAGGTAGTATTATTTTTGGAAGACCAGGCCAGTAATATGGGGGCCTTAGGTGATTACCTCAATTTTTTGAAAGACCAATTGGAAGTTCAACAGGCATTAGAGAGCATGGGGGACATTGAGGGGAGGCTTAAATATCTAAAGGGATTTATTCCGCGGAATGCCGTGGACCCCTTCATATCCGTTGCACGGCAATACCACTGGGGCTACAAAATATCGGAACCTGAGAAACCGGAAGAAGTGCCGGTTTATATCAAGAACCCCAAATGGATCAGCATTATCAACCCGGTCATGAGATTTATAGACATCGTGCCCGGTTATAAGGAAGTAGATGTGTCCATTTACTTTCTGATCGCCTTTGCACTGTTTTTTGCGATGCTCGTGGGCGATGCAGGCTATGGTGTGGTTTTTTTGCTAGTCACCTTTTTGTTCCGGAAAAAGTTTTCCGCCCAAACGCGCTTGCTGATTTATGTCCTGAGCGGCACCACCATCATCTGGGGTGTTTTGAGCGGCACCTATTTCGGGGCCGAGCAGATAGCGGCCATTCCTTTTTTCAACAACTTGATTATCCAAGAAATAGCCAGTTTTGGGGTCGACAATATTTCTTTTATGATGCACCTATCGTTCCTCATTGGAGCCATCCACCTCACCATTGCCCACGGTATACGGTTCTTCCAATTCATAAATTCGATAAGGGCCCTTAGTGAACTGGGTTGGATTTCGCTTGTTTGGGGACTGTTCTTTGTAGCGGAGCAACTGGTACTGGCCAAAGCCATACCCGAATGGAGCAATTGGCTATTTATAGTAGGTGCAGCGCTTGTAGCTTTATTCTCGGTAGAAAGCAAGAACTTTTTTAGAAGCGTACTGGTCTCCTTGTCCAATTTGCCCCTAAGCCTCATCAACGGATTCTCCGACATTGTTTCTTACGTCAGGCTTTTTGCAGTGGGCATGGCAACGGCAACAGTAGCGGCCAGCTTTAACCATATGATTGTTCCGGCAGGGGTTGCGGACGTGGCGATTTTGGATTTATTTATGGCGGCTATTGCCTTGATATTGGGACATGGATTGAATATCGCTCTAGCTCTTATGGCGGTCATGGTACACGGTATACGTTTGAATATGTTAGAGTTTGCCGGGCACCTTGGTGTACAATTCTCCGGCGAAGCCTATAAACCATTTAAATTAATTTCTTCACAAAGGGCATTTGAAAACAGAAAGGTAGAACCCCTCCCCACAGGATAAAGAGAAAACGGAATCATTAAAATTATAAAATTATGGCATATATGGCAATTATAGAAACGGCAGTAACAGGATTGGGCGATATGGGAACGTCTTTAAGCATTGCCTCAATAGGGTCGGCAATAGGAACGGGAATAGCCGGTATGGCGGCTATTGGTGCTTGGAAAAAAATGATAACCAATGGACAAAAGGCGGCGACCGCTTTACTCATTTTTGTTGGCGCACCACTTTCGCAGGTCATTTATGGAATGATCCTAAAAAATGCAATCGCCGATGCCGACCTGAACCCTGATTCATACCTGTGGCAAACATTAATTGGACTTTTTGCAGGGGCGGCCATGGCGGGATCTGCCATATTTCAAGGAAAGGCCGGGGCAAGGGCATGTGACGCCATTGCTTCGGGCGCAAACGATACCGCAAAATACATTATGATCATTGGAATAGTGGAAACCGTTGCTTTGTTCGTTATGATATTCACCATGACAGGATTGCCAACGGGTTGATAACAATAGATATGTGTTTATAATAAAAAAACGGGGTTTTCGGGTTTAGTAATCCAACCTCAATGCATATCGCAATCATTTAAAAGCGAAATAAGAGAGCTGTTTTTGTAGTATGGGTAAGGGACCAGCTTTTGAGTGGTATTTCCACCTAAAATTCGGAAAGGGCGTCAGTTACTGTATATATACCATTGTTCAGACCTAATGGCTTCTGTATTCAATTTCAAATAAAGACCGTGCTACCTATTATAGGTAGGTTTTGGCCTAACTTAGCACAGTATACTAGGCTTTTTGGTTGCATTCTCTGCGTGCTTGCTGAATTATCTTTATCCCGTGGAACATTAGCCTTTATATTTGCTAAAGATTCTAGGATTACATTTATTTGCGATGGCCACAGGAACATAAAACCCACCTAATATGAAAATACTTGTAATCGAAGACAACAATGAACTTCTACAGGACATCAAGAATTTTCTGGAAGAGGAAGGGAATGTCTGTGAAATTGCTCCTGACTATAAATCGGCCTACATGAAGGTAGGTATTTTCCCTTATGATATTTTGGTCGTAGACATTACGCTTCCGGATGGTATAGGGCTTGATATTATCAAAGAGGTCAAGAAAGAAAACATGGATGTGGGCATCATCATCATTTCAGCTAAAAATGCTGTGGGTGACAAAGTAAACGGATTAGAAATAGGAGCGGATGATTATCTGACCAAACCTTTTTACCTTGCGGAGCTTAACGCAAGAATTAAAGCCCTTTACAGAAGGAAAGTTTACAAGGGAAGTAAGGAAATTATTTTTAACGAAATTAAAATAAAGCCGGAGAATCACGAGGTTTTTATAAACGACCATCTCATGAATCTCACTAAAAAAGAATTTGACATTATCCATTTTTTTGTCGCCAACAGGAACAGGCTGTTGACCAAAGAGGCCATAGCCGAACACCTTTGGGGCGACCATATCGAAATGGCAGATTCTTTCAAGTTCATTTACACACATTTGGCCAATTTGAGGAAAAAAATTGCCGAATTGGGAGGTAAAGACTATATTAAGTCCATCTACAGTGTAGGATACAAATTCACTGATTGGGAATGAACTTAGTAACAAAGACCAATAAATACTATCTCATATTTCTTGTATTTCTTCTTCCGCTTATGGTTGCGGTCGATTATTATCTCATCCAGTATGTGGTGAACAGTGAAGTAGAAGAAATACTGAAACATGAAAGTGAGCGGATTAGTTTTAACCTTAGAGAAAAAGGAGAACTTCCTCCCTCCAATTATTTATTTGACACAACACCTGTAACCGAGGATTTCCCTATACCAAATGTATTTAGGGATACTTTGATTTATGAAGCCTATGCCGAAAAATTAATCCCCTATCGGACGTATGAATTCGCCTCGCTGGTCGGTTCACAAAGGCTGAAGATTTCGCTCAAACATGTTCTTTTGGAGATAAATGAACTGATTCTATGGCTTTTTGCAACTACCTCACTGATTTTACTGTTGCTGGTAACGGGGCTATTCTTTATCAACCAGAGAATACATAAATGGACCTGGAAGCCTTTTTTCGAAAACCTATCAAAACTTAAAAATTACGATATCACCAAAAAAAATCCGGTACATCTCGAAGCCTCCAACATTAGTGAGTTTGAAGAACTCAATAAAGTAGTCGCAACTTTGATGAACCAAGTGAAAAAAGATTTTCAAAACCTTAAAGAATTCAACGAAAATATTTCCCATGAAATACAGACTCCTCTAGCTATTATCCGCAACAAAATGGTACTGCTTCTGGAAAGCCAAGACCTCAACAAAAAAGAACTTCAATGGGTGCAGGCTGTTTATCAAGAAGCTAATAAACTATCAAAAATCGGCAAGTCTTTGACCCTGATTTCCAGAATAGAAAATCAGGAATTTACAAGGTTGGATAACGTGGATATCCGTAATGTAGTTGATAATATCATCAACAATATGGAAGAAATCATCAATTTTAAAAACCTAGAAATGAAGGTCGAACTTAAGCCCGTTGGGGTAAAATGCGATCTAATTTTAGCAAATATCCTGTTCACCAACCTTATTAAAAATGCCGTGCAACACAATCAAGAAGGGGGGTATATAGAAATGCTGTTGAATGAAGAAAAATTTGAAATCATTAATACGGGCGAAGTTTCGAAAATAGAAACAACACAGTTGTTCAATCGTTTTCAAAGAGGCAACAGGGCAACGGAGTCATTGGGCCTAGGCTTGGCCATTAACCAAAAAATATGTGAGATGTACGGGTTTCAGCTTCATTATAATCGCCATGGGGGTAGGCATATATTTTCTTTGTTTTTTAAAGATTGAGGTTACTGGAACGGGACTACGCGCTTAAGTCGGTTTTTAGAGATGAAAACGGTCAATTCCTGTTGAAGCTTTGCCCCATAAGAATCTGTTATAGCGGATTATCTCAAAAATAATTATCATTCATCCTTGTAATTTTCAGTTGTTCATATCCGTCCTAGTTTCAAATGAAAAAACCTTTAGGAAATCCCAAAGGTTTTTTGTGTTGTAAACCCGATGATGGCTATACTTTTTATTCTATTGATCCTTAATGGTTGTATCATAGATATCGAACTCATTGGTATCAATGTTGGTATTTTCTGTAGGATTAGATTGAAAGGCTTTAAAAAGGATACCCTATGGCAAAATTAAAAACCAAATTATTGTCCCCACCTCCAAAAAATGGTACTCTACTGCGTTCGTTTTCCGGAAGAAAAGGTACACGCACCGGGGAAGCTACATCCAAACGGATAACAAAATTTTGGATATCTACACGAAAGCCCATTCCTACCCCTACGCCCAATTCGCTTGGCCAATCGGAACCAAATTTACCTTTGTCAAAGAGCTCTTCGTTAAAGGCCCTGCTTTCCTCGGATTCTTCAGGAGATAATTCTAATTCATTGGTCAGCCAAACATTACCGGCATCCGCAAATAACGCTCCCTTTAGGTAGGACCATATGGGGAAACGGTACTCTAGATTTGCCTCCAGTCTCAGGTTTCCGGATTGATCAAAAAAAGAAGAGGTGTCATCTTGTGAGCTAAACGAACCCGGACCTAATGACCTAATCTGGAAGGCCCTTACGCTATAGGGGCCACCCGAAAAGAATTGCTTTACAAAAGGCAATGTATTTGAGTTGCCGTACGGCACTCCCCAACCGGCAAATATCCTACTGACCAAGGTCTGTTCCTTTCCCCATTTTAGGTAATATCTAAAATCGATTTCAGCTTTTGCATACTGGGCATATTCCAAACCAAAAACCTGTTCCTTGTCCCCGCTTAAAAGTCCTAAGGTATTACCGGCAATATCAAAGGCAGTGGAAAAAAAAATAGGCCGCTTTTTATTGGCCTCCACCAGTTCGTTGTAGATAAAAGTATAGTTAAGGCCCGCAATGAACTGTTGTTCAAAACTTCTGCTAAGAAACGGGTTCTGCTCCAAAATGGTATCGAACTCAGCGGTAGTGTTGGATAGGTTGGTGTAATTTATGCTAATAGGGTTCAGTTCATGATACACAAACTTATTGGCATTCCACGTATACCCAAAGCTACTGTTCACAGAGGTAAGCGTATACAATTTACTACGGTTCAAAAAATCCGCACCCAAGCTTATTTTGGTTTTGGGCACCGCATATTTAAATCTACTAGGAGAAAATGGCACAAGTCTGGGAATCACCAATTCCGTTTTTAGTCCTCCGGCAATACTGTTAAGGCCAGAATTGCCTCCTCCTATGAGTTGGGCCTCGTACGAAAAATTACCGCTAATATTCAGGGTCTCCCCTCCATTAAATAGGTTGCGGTTACTGTAGGTCACTAAAACTCCCGGGCCGGTAAAACCATTTGATTTATTGATGGCCTGCAATTCCGCCCGTATCGATCTTTTGGTCAAGGGCGATAGAAAAATATCCACATCCAAAAATCCCACGCTATCATTGGCAACAGTGGAGTCCGTTTCCTTGAATTGAATATTCGCATATTTATAGCTGCCTATGGCCGATAGTCGATTGCTCGTTAAGCGTGAGGTTTTCGCATTGTACAACTGACCTTTCTTGAAAAGGATATAAGGTGCCAAGCGTTTGGGTTTAAAAAAGTTACTGTCCTGTACAAACTCCATATCCTGAAAGGTAGTTCGCGCTTGCTGTACCGTATCCGTGGTAATCCGGTAATTGGGATAAACCGTAATGGAATTGATGGTATACGGAATCTGGGCATTTTTGGGAACCTCTTTTTTCAGTCTTAGAAAAAGATCGAATTTTCGGCTCTTGTATTGGTTGGTATCCGCTTCAAAAATCAAAAAATCAGGATTGAAGTTGTAGTAGCCCTTCTGCTTTAATCCGTTATCGATCCGCTCCCGTTCAAATTTCAACAGGGAGAGATCAAAGCGATCTCCTTGTCCAATGGGGGTTTCCGACATGGATTCACGAATGGCTTCATAAATTCCCAAGGGTTCCTGTTCCACTTCGTAGGTTTCCAAGATATACGGTCTAGGTATCACCGTTTTGTAATGGATACTTGCAGATTGATCCGTACTATCGATTTCAAATTGTGTCTTGCTGTAAAAAAATCCTTTGTTGTCCAAACGGTTCAGTATCAGGTCTTTCATCCGTGGCGGGTTTACATCGGAGAAATAGATCGGTTCCTCCCCAAAACTTTTATTCAACCATTTATAAATGAATCCAGGTTTTTCCTTCTGAGCCTTGTAATGGAAGTAAAGTGGGGGACGCATTCCCAAGAAGGTCGTATTGGGTTCGGGTTGTAAAAGCAACTGTAATTCTTGTTTTGTTCGGGTTATGCTGCCAATACTATCCGGTTTTTGTATGCTTATTTTGGCTCCGGTATAAAGTCGTTCACCATCCGGCACAAATTTTGAAACGCTACAGGAGTATAGACCAAGCAGCAGCGCCACCACCGCGAGCGATGTTTTGAAAATCATTTTATAGTCTAACGGTTTATTCATTGACCGTTTTCTTTGGTGTCTTTTTATTGGTTTTCTTTGCATTGGTCTTCTGTTCATTTTTCAACGGACTGAACAATTCGCTGAATTCGTTGAATTCCCTATTAAAAATCAGGGCCAGTCCTGTAATGATCAACTGTCCATCGATTACGTTGGCAAATTCGCTTTTACGAAACCCTTTTAACCGATATCTACCATTTTCTGTCAACAAATATTCCAGACTTACGTTACCTATGATAGGGGTTTCGTCTTGTCCGGCCTGGGCACTTCCTTCCACGTCTACAGCACTTCCGGCGGTAACGATCAAACGGTTATTGAAAAGTTTTTTTTTGGCATTGATATTCAATTGTGTTCGATCTTGCGCTGTTTCCCCTCGATAATCCGTAAAACTGTCCAAATCAAAACCTACTTCGAATCCACTATTTCCGAAGACTTTTTCGGAAAAGGCGTTGAGCTCCCCCGAAAGTACTTTGTTTACGTTATTTCTCGCCAAGGATGCCGTACCGCCCGAACTGCCATCACTACCGGTATTCGGAAAGAATCTATTAAACGCCAAAAGCGAAAATACCTGCTTGTTCAATTCTGTTTCCTGCTCGTTGAGCTGCTGTACCTTACCGTAGACTCCTCCGCCAAGATCACCTCGGGACTCCTCCGGAATCTCCAGATCAAAAGATAGTTCTGGTTCCATGATTTCCCCTTCTACGTTCAGATAGACCAAAAAAGGCATTACTTGTTGATATTTGGAGGCTAGACCAGCTTCTACCCCCGATGTGGCCGAAGCCATCAATGGCGCAGCAGAAGTCTCCACTTGATAAATGGCAGTTACGTCCAGTTTAGCATCCAAGGGGTCGCCCCTCCATGTAATGGTACTTCTAGGTTTGATATCAAATTTACGGGTCACTAGATTGTATAGACTTGTACGATAGAAACCTTCACTCAATTCATAACGACCGTTTATACCTATGGTTCCGTTTGGATCCAAATTAAGGCTCAAGGTGGCATCACCCGCTACCTGAAGTCTATCATTGGTCCTTTCGTCCAAAACTATGGTAAAGATGGCATCCTCTGCAATTTCTACCACCATATCGATATCGAAACCCCTAAGGTTGTTGGGAGCCTGCTCCCCTTCATTTCTGGTAAGTATGGCATCGGGGTTTTCCCGATTAACGAAGATGACCACTCCGTCTCGCTCTTGAATATCCAATTGCTCTTCGGGAACCACATAAGTAAGGTCGGTCACTTTGCGTATACGTGTTTTTCCACTGATTTTAGGTAGCTTTGAATCGCCCTTGATATCTATATCGGCATCCACACTCATTGTCCCATAATACAGCTCGTTATCTTTTTCGGCAGAATTCAACAAACGAAATTCCTCGGCTTGGAGCCGCAGATCAAATTCCGGATTGGTCAAGGTTTTTGTCGCTATGGAACCGTCTATCGTAAATGAACCCTTATTGCCATCTTGAATATCAAAGTCGTTCAGAACTACTTTGGTCTGGTCAATATCGATCGTTTCGTTATCTATCTTAAAATTGGCATTAAGGGGAATGACCTCCAATGCTGTTTTATGGAACGAAATCTGACCCTCATATATTGGATTTGCGGTAGTGCCTGCAAGCTCCAACTGTCCGGAAAGATAGCCTTTTGGCTGGGCAATTTCTTCGGGAAAGAACCCTTGGATCACTTTGGTTTCTAGCTTTTTTAAATCCAAGTACATATCCAGACCTGCCCCTTGTTGGGTAGCGGTATACTCTCCGGTAAGATCCAGGTCTATACCTCCATCCTTAATGGACATATCAAAATTGTATTCTGAGACCCCTTTGGAAGATGCCTCTAATGAAAGATTGCCCAAAAGGCTTTCCAACAGGGTTAGTTCATTGATCTTAAAGTCTGCAACAATGCCGGTAGCTCCGTACGGATTTTCCAAGATCAGATTGCCATTTACCAGCCCCGAAGCCAAGGCCTCATCGGGATTGATAAAACTCAAAAAGGTCTGTAGCTTGAAGTTTTCAAAAATAAGACCGAAATGATTTTCCTTGACTCCCGAAACCGTATTGGTCAACTTCAATTCCTGCTCATTCCTAGAAAGGATAACATTTTCAAAATGCAGGTGCTCTTTGGCTATAGCAATTAGATTATCGTTAGGAATGGTCCATTTTTTCTTGTTGAATATTAATTCGGACGGATCGATATGGAGTTCCAAGGTATCGTTTTTTGAACGCATTTCCGATGCTAGGTGCAACAGCTTTTCATCATCATCGTAAGAGACAAAATCCAGTAACAATTCTTTGTTTTTTAGGTTTCCCTGTACATAGGTCTTTTTGATATTGACAGGGTCATATTTTAAGCCGGCAAAGCCGGAGGAAAAATTCAGATTCGTGGAATCGCCATCGATACGCAGGTTCACACTATCCAGAACACTATTTTTGTACACTATTGAAGGTATGGATAATTCTGCCTGCAATACCTTGGAGGAGGCATCAAAGTTTGCGTTTACGGCTATGGTATCCAAACGCTGTACACCCTTTAGAAAAACTTCAGTCAACAATGGTACCGGAGTTAACCTGGCATTCATTTTGATACGAACGGAATCAACGACCGATTCGGTTTGCAGCTCATCTGAAAAGTAGGTGCGGAACTGTTTCCGCAAAGCTACGCCTATACCCATGGGAGAGCTGTTGGAATCTAACTGACCGTTTAGAAAACCACTTGTAACTTCAATTTGAGTTGTATTCTCATCGATATTTGCCTTAAATTTTATATCCTCGGTCTGGTACTGTTCGTCGTCCAAAACAGCAATGCCTTCGGAAAGTGTGGTATTAAGTTGAAAATCCTGTACGGTACCTAGAAAATCGGCTTTGAACTTTGCACCCACCTTAATATTGTTGGATGCCAGATTCATAGCGTTCAAATCCGCCCCCACAAGGTCTATGGCCACTTGAATATCGTAGGCCGTAGTATCCATGAGTACCATGGCTTCGGATGTAAAATTGAGGTTATCATCTTTGTATTTTAATACTACATCTCCTTCCCCCTTGTTAATTTTGCCTGTAGCGGAGAGATTGGTATAATCATATCCATTCCATTGAAAACGGGAAATGTTGGAAGTGAAATCCGCATTTAAGGTGTTGGGGCCCTTACCGCTAACGGCACCATTGGCAATCAACGATAATTGGCCTAAGGTTGGATTTTCTAATAATCGATTCAGTTGTAAACTATCGATTTCCAATCTTCCATCAAAAGCGAAATCCTTTTTAAAACTGATATCGCCTATGAGCTGTACGGCTCCCTCCGGGATTTTTAAGAAGACATCCGTACTAAAACTTTCCAAACTTCCACGGGCCGAAGCTTCAATACTAACGTTTGAAGGAACGGACATCCCCAAATCCTCCTTAGAAACAAACAAACTGATATCGCTGTGAACGGTTCTGGCTTTAATATCTTTGAAGTTGAACGAAAGCGAATCGATTTCAGTACCATTATTTAGTATGCCTTCGGCCATGAGATACGTATTCTTTCCCCAGTTGATCCGGGTATTTTGGATGTTCATGGCATCTAGTGTTCCCTTAATGAACAATTGACCTGTAAAAGTATCTTGGGATGCTATTTTTAGGTATTCGTTGGATGCCAATGTAGGTTGAAAGAAAAAAGCATCCTCCAACACCAACTTGATTTGGGGTAAATCTACATCGACCATCACCTTTTCTGGGGTACTGATCAATTTTTCTGTAGTAGGATATTCTAAGAGCATACTGCCCTTCATTGTACTGTTGTCCGTTAAGACGGACAAATTTGTAAGCGCCATTGAAGTATCTTCGAGAACGTACTCAAAAGCCATATTTCGTAATCCGAAGCCACTTTTTTCCAAGAACGAGAATTCCGTTACCTTCAGATTCACGTGTTTGGGTGCGTAGTGCAAATCCTTTGCCTTTATTTTGAGATCCGTCACGGTCATTGCATCCGGATTAAATGCGCCCTTAACTGGCTTCTGATTACCCAAGCGATAGGATAAGCTATTGTTATCCATATCTATTTTGGCTACGGCAATGGTATACGCGGGCCAGATAAAATTGATTTCCCTAGTGTCCGGGACCGAATCTTGTGATAAGGTACGCTGTTCGTTCATTTTTAGAAATACTTCGGAATCTTTAAGGGTAATGTATTCAATTTTGTAATCGTTCGAAGCCAAATCCGCTCTTGGTAGTCCCAATTCAAAATCACCTATTTTGATATTGGCCACTATATGATCAGGGACGGACTTGTAGTCGGTCGTCACATTTTCCAACTTAAGCTTATGTACCGATACATATGGAAGTTGTGTGGCCGTGGAATCCTGATCGGGGAGAGCGGGTTTTATTTGCCGATATGTAAATCTGGAATCGTATATTTCCAGATCATCAAGTGCAAATTGCATGGATTCTAAATCCAAATTGTCAGCATCCAAAAATAGTTTTCCAAGTATAATTTTGCTATCGATACCTAGATAAGCATCATTATAGTCAATACTAAAATCATTTAAGGTTACCGTGCCGATATCAATGGCAAAAGGTTCCGATGCTTCTGGAGAAGTTGGGGTATTTTCAGAAACAAAGGCCTCCAAGAGAAAATCAAAATTGAATTTTTCAGTGTCCCGGTCACGATTAATTTTTGCCGTTACCCCATACCAGTCCGCAGCATCCAAGCTAAATGTATTCCCAAAAATAAGAGGGGACAATGCTATATCGGCTTTCAAAGATCGCGAATACAAGAGCGTATCCCCTTTTTGGTCTTCCAGATAGAGGCCGTTTAGCTGTACATCGCCTGAAAAAGTGATGAAAAGCTTGTCAATTTCAACGGTAGTCCCGGTTTTATCGGAAATATAGGCTATGGCTTTAGTAACTATAATATGCTGTCCCCAAGGACTACGGATAAAAAGCACTAAACATATAAACGCAATTACCAATAGGGCAAAAACCTTGGCAATACGCTTTAATATTATGTGTTTACGGCTTATTCCGCCCATTTCTTCTGATAGCATTTATGATATGAGGGTCAAAAATAAGAAGTTCATAAATAGATATTCCCAATCTTGTATTAACTTATTTAAGCGAACATTTTTATCGAATGGAATAAACTATGATTTTTTCTTTCCTTATTTTGTCACATCAATTAAACTACCAATATAGTGCACACCAAGTTTTAAACTAGTTTCTGATGAATTAGTTTTTGACCGAAAACCATTCAAAACAATAGTATTTAGATGTCTTACAAAAAAATAAGGAAAAGAAGGAAGCGAATCTACAGCTGGTGGATATTGATCGTATTGCTCATCATAGCAGTCTCGGCTATTATTATCAATACCTGATTGCCATCCTACCGTTTCTATAAAATCGGTTGTAAATATTTTGGACAAGGTTTAAAAACCCCCATAAACTTAATGCGCAATATTTTTTCTGTTTTTTATCTAGATGAATGCCGTATCCATCCGTATAGTGGTTTTCTATAAAATTAAACTGGATGGTAAAACCATGGTTGAATTATTTCAATTTTTAGCGAGTGCCCATCTTTTCTTTATGTTTTCGTAATTGGTCTTCCAAATCTCGAACGGTTTCCGATATGGCGGCCTCAAAACCTTTCGCATTGGTCGAAGCAAAAATCCTAGGCCCGGGCATGCTTAAACGAATATCACAAATCTGCTCATCATCATCGGTTCTATTCTGTGTTTTAAAAAATACATCGGCTCTGTGTACAAAACTGAATTTTGCACCTAACTGTTCCAGCTTTTCTTTGGCTATGGCTTCTAAGCGGTCGCTTGCACTT
This sequence comes from Saonia sp., assembly GCA_049670505.1. Classification (GTDB taxonomy): domain Bacteria; phylum Bacteroidota; class Bacteroidia; order Flavobacteriales; family Flavobacteriaceae; genus JBATTK01. The sequence goes on along the minus strand of JBATTK010000043.1, from coordinate 16,977 downwards.
ACATTGTGGTATTCGAATATAATTTGCATATGTTGTTTTTTTAATATTCATGTTTATTTACTTTTCCATACGGCAATCGCTTCGTTCCGCAAGAGTTGCCGCATATGGAATTCTTCATATCTTTTACCGGTATCCGAGGCATAGAACACGTCGGAATAGATATAACCGTGCTCTTTCGCATCCTGTGCAGAGGCACCATAGTATATACGCTCAAACTTTGCCCAACGGCAGGCACCAAGGCACATCATGCACGGTTCGCAACTGGTATATAGGACACAGTCGGAGAGATTGTTGTTTTGCAATACACTACAGGCCTTTTGTATGGCCTTTAGTTCTGCATGCTGTGTACAATCCTTACTCCCTTTTACCAAGTTATGAACCGCCGCGATAAGCTGTCCGTTCTTAACGATGACCGCCCCAAAGGCACCGCCATCGGGACTATTTTTGCCTTGTTGTGCCAATGCAATCGCCTGTTGCATAAAATAGATGTGTTCCTCTTCCATAGTAATTAGGTTATTTTTTCCAACTGCCGTTATAAGCGAAATCCTCAATTCTATTTCTTGTTCTCTTTCCGGTTTCCTGACCTTGTAAATCTTCTGGCAGGGATTGGATATCGCCACCATAATACCCTAAGGCTAGGGCCGAAGTAATATGAAATCCTTTTGGCACATCAAAAACTCTTTGAGCTTTTTTCCAGTCGATACCTGCCATATGGTGCATGGCGATACCCAAATACTGTGCCTGTACACTCATATTTCCCAAACAGAGCCCTAAATCATGTAGTGCGTGAAAGTTTTCCTCCCCTTCTTCTGTTTTTTCTTTGTAAGCCGTCAACATTAACAAGGGAGCATTTGTTGCCCATAGTCCGTTGAAATCGCTTAGACAATCAATGATCTTATCATAAGCTCTGGTTTTCTTAGCGGCATAAATAAATCGCCAGGGTTGTACATTGAAGGAACTGGCAGCCCAGCGGGCCGCCTCGAACAACCTCGCTATCTCGGACTCTGAAATTTGTTTGCTACCAAAAGTTCTGGGGCTCCACCTTTGTTCTAACAATGGATGTATTTTGTGTTCCAAATGTGCCGGTCTGCGTATGAATATATTTTCTGTTTCCATATGTCTTTTTAATTACGTATCAAAGTGTGGATGTAGCTTCGTCCTTATTGGGATACTTAAATCATATAAAAGACCCCCAACCTAAATCGGGGGCCTTACTAGCTAATCAATTTGAAAATGATTGTAATCATTTTTAAATTTTATAAAACAGTCTTAGAACATAAAACCGATACCTGCCGAGAAAAGAGAATTGTGTATATCAACATTTTCTATTATCTCCGAAAACCCGTAGGTATATCGTGCCTGAACAAAGAAAGACTCGGCCAATTTATATTCTACACCTGTTGTTATCTGAAAGTCAAAATCCTTTACCGCGTCGGTATCAAAATCCCCGGCATCCTGTGTAGGTTCCAGATCTATTTCCTCATTAATTTTAAACCCGAACTGCGGACCTGCCTGAAGGTTTAGGCCATCTAGTAGGTAGACTTTTAGGATTATCGGGACCTGAATGTAATCTATTTGATATTGGGCATCAATTTCATTAGGCTCGTCAGTAATGTCAAAACCTTGTCCGGAATAGAATATTTCGGGCTGTAGTGATACCGTTTCGGTCAAGGGCGCCTCTGCCAGTAAACCTGCATAAAAGCTGGTACGTCCATCAGGACTGTCAAAATCATCCCCTGCGACTGTTGCTAGATTTAGTCCTCCCCTGACGCCAATTTGAAATTTGTCGGACCACGTTTGAGCAGTTATGCTGAATGATACTAAAATAAATGTAAGAAATAGAGCTGCTTTTTTCATCCTATAATTTTTACGGTTCATAATTGATTTTACTACCTCAAAAGTATTTTTAAACCACTAATTCACTTGAACCTTTTGATAAAGTTTTTAACTCAAAAAAGTCATTTTGAAGTATTTTTTCTAGCAAAGCCTTCACCGGATTCCATTGAGGAACATCATTTTAAGGGTTTCAAAGTTAAAATCTCTTTTTCGACGAATTCAACGATAGCATAGAATTTTTCCATATTCCCGACCTAAAACGGCTAATTCCTAAAATTAGGCACCTACTAACATTATCCTTCAAACGATAATGAAGTTTTGATTTATTTAGACAGAATCATGACAAACGAGGAACAATAAGATCAAGTGAGAAAAGCGCGGACCAACCCATGCATTATAAATCCACTCTCATTATATGTACTATGGGAACGGTATTTCCCTGATACAAAAGGCGGGTTTGTAAATGTAAGTAAGCGTCGGAAAAACTGTACATCCCAATCGGCATTATCAATTCATCGGGTTTATTTCGATTGTTTTACCCCGCAATTGTAAAGGTAAGGCAGAGAAAGAGAGGGTCAGTCTTACTTCTTGGTAGAACATCCATTTAGCTTTGTTCTCATTTTTCGATGTAATTTTTGAATTAGCACGAATCTCTTTCCTGCCTGCCTTTCCTAATTGCACTAACTCAATTTTTCTAACAAAAAATTAAATTATGAAGGTAAACAATTACTGGATGATGTTAGTGCTTTTCCTGTTTGGAACGACTTCCGCACTGGCACAGACCAAAACAATCAATGGCACGGTCACTGACCAGGGCTCTTTGCCGTTGCCCGGCGTAAATGTCTTGGTAAAAGGCACAAGTACGGGAACCCAAACCGATTTTGATGGTAATTTTTCCATCAATGCCAGTATCGGTCAAATTTTAATATTCTCCTATTTGGGACAGAAAACGAAGGAACGTGAAGTAGGTACGGAAAACACCATTAATATTCAAATGGAAGAAGATGCCCAAGCACTTGAAGAAGTGGTAGTGACGGCTTTTGGCATCGAAAGAAATGCAAAAAAACTAGGTTATGCCGTTAGTAATGTTTCACCGGAAGAAATCTTGGAAAATTCAGAACCGGATCTTATTAGGTCGCTTACCGGTAAGGTTCCAGGCGTTAATGTTAACTTTTCAAATGGGGTAGCCGGAGCATCCAATCAAATAAACATACGGGGGGCCACAACAATCGGTAGTGCAAGTCAACCCCTTATTATTGTTGACGGAATCGCATATGACAACTCACAAGTTACAACTTCCAACCAGACTACCGGCGGTGGAGGATATGAGTCGGGCCTATCTTCATTGGACCCCAATAATATTGCCTCCGTGGATGTATTAAAAAGTACCGCAGCAGCGGCCTTATATGGTTCTAGGGCCGCTAATGGGGTTATCGTGATCACTACAAAAACGGGTTCGCCCAAGGGATTTGAAGGAAACAACAAACTTAGTGTTACCGTTAATTCAGGGACATATTTTGAAACTATCGCCAATCTACCGGAATATCAAAATACCTATGGTAACGGTGTAAATTTCAGTTATCTAAATTCCAATGGTTCTTGGGGGCCCAGATTCGATTCCTTGGCAACAATTCCCACCTGGCCAAATATTTTGGCCGCATTTCCAAATGATTTTGGACCTACGGTACCGTATGTGGCACAGCCCAACAATGTAGAAAATCTTTTTAGAACAGGCACTGTTTTGGATAATTCCATTAATCTTAGTTATGGAGGATCCGATGGCAGTTTTAGCGTAACCTTCTCCGATTTGGCACAGGAAGGATACATCCCTTTCAATACCTATGATAGAACCTCCATTTCAGTAGGGGGAAATTTCAAACTTGCGAATGGCCTCACCGTGGGATCCAATCTTAGTTATTCGGATACGGGCCAAGTCGGTGGATTTTTTGGAGAAAATCAGTTTTCCGGGTCGGCATCTTCCTTTGCCCGGGCACTATGGCTCGGAAGGACCTGGGATACATCTATACCATTTGAAAACCCCGTAACCGGAGGCTCCGTAACACCGAACAACGGTTGGGACCACCCGCTCTGGTCTTGGAAAAATGACCAGATCATTACAGATACGGACAGGACAGTGGCCACGGTGAATTTCAATTACGCCTTCAATGACCATATCTCCGCATCCTATAGAGTTGGACTTAATAAATATACGCTCTATAGGAAGCAAATTAGGAACATAGGTTCCAGGGCGGCAAATGGACTTGGGGGTATTACCGAAGATCGTTTTACCAATGAGGATATTGAATCTACCTTTTTGTTGAATTTCAATTATGATCTTAACAAAGATATCAACTTGACCGCCATAATAGGGAACAACGTTCTTCAAAACAGTCAGCAACGTAATAGGGTCATAGCCAATACATTTATCTCCCCCGGTATTTTTACGGTGGAGAACAATCTGAACGTTACTTTGGTACAGCCTACACCGATCAATGGAATTGGATTTACCAGAAGAAGAAATGTTGGTGTATTTGCAGATTTGAGTCTTTCTTTTAAAGATTATTTATTTTTGAACGCCACAGGAAGAAACGATTGGAGCTCTACTTTGCCCAAGGACAACAATTCCTATTTCTACCCCTCTGCAAGTATTTCCTTTATCCCCACCGATGCCTTTAACATAGACAGTGAAGTATTGACTTTTGCCAAATTAAGGGCCGGTTATGCTTCGGTAGGTAGGGATGCCCCGGCGGAATTCCTGAACAGAACGTTCGCTGTAGGCAACTCTTTTAATAGCTTTCCCGTAATAGGTAACAGATCGGCTCTTGGAGACCAACAGATTACCCCGGAATTTACGGATGAAATAGAGTTGGGTACCGACTTGGAATTCTTTGATCGAAGAATTATTTTAGATTTTAGCTGGTACAAAAAAACAACCACCGATTTGATTTCTCCTGTAAGTGTCCCTGCAACCAGTGGATTTACAACATTCAATACCAATATCGGCGAGCTACAGAACACAGGTGTTGAAATTGGGCTAAACCTGGTTCCCGTACAAACCGACAACTTTAAATGGGATTTGTTTACCACCTTTACCAAGAATGAAAATGAAGTTACCGAGTTGGTGGAAGGCCTGGAGAGATTTCCCCTGAATGTCAATCAAATTTCCTTCGTTCAGGTAGGCCAACCTTTTGGGGTGTTTTTTGGAACCCGTTTTGCCAGGGACGATGAGGGAAATTTTCTGATCAACCAAGCGGGAGGTGGCATTATACAAGATTTGGAAAACGGTATTGTTGGAGACCCTACTCCTGATTTCAGAATGAGTTTTATAAATACGTTCAAATATAAGAGTCTCACACTACGTGCCCAAATAGACTGGAAAGAAGGTGGTGATATAAACTCTACCAGCATCAATACATTGCTGGGAAGAGGTGTGACCAAGGATACGGAGGATAGGGAACGTACCTTTATTATTCCAGGATTCTACGGCGATAATGCCGGAAATCCAATCTTGGACGCCAATGGGAATCAAATCCCGAATACTACCCAAATTGACACCAACGAATTATATTTCTCCCCTGCCGGAGGAAATACATTTGGGATAAATACGGTTGATGAGGCTACTGTATACGATGGTACCGTATATCGTTTAAGAGAGCTAAGCCTATCCTACGATGTACCGTCCAAATGGTTGGACCATACACCTTTCGGAAAGATCAATCTTAGTATTCTGGGGAACAATCTATGGTATTTTGCACCGAATGTCCCAAAATACACCAATTTCGACCCCGAAGTCACCAGTTTTGGAAACACACGTCTACAAGGGGTTGAGATAGCTTCGGCCCCTACCGCAACGAGATACGGGTTTAAACTTAGTTTAACTTTTTAATAAAGAAGCATGAAAAATATAAGATACAACAGATTCCTTAACTTCTATCTAATCGGAATTATACTAACTTTTTGGCTGGTAGGATGTGAGCAATACCTTGAGGTGGATACCGATGCCGATGCCCCAATAATAGCACCACAGAACCAGCTATTGACCAATATAGAGGTAGGTATCGGACTTGTAGGCAACTTTAGATTGTGGACCGGTGATATTCTATCCGTGTATACCCACCAATTCACTACAAGACAGGAGTATGACCAATATGGCACAAAAGCCGATAACATCCTAATGAACAATGACTGGAACGGCATATATCTTGGCCTTACCGATATTGAAACATTGATTGTGCAATCTACTGAAAGCGGTAATTTGGTATATGTTGGTATTGCGCAACTTTTAAAGGCGTACATGATGTCCGTTGCGGTAGACCTTTGGGGCGATGTTCCTTTTTCCGAAGCTACACAGTTGGAAAACGGTATTGTAGGTGCTTCGTTTGACGAGCAACAAGCCTTATACCAAACACTGTTGGACCTTATAGATGAGGGAAAAGGCAATGTCAATTCAGGTGCCGGACTTTTACTTCCCTCCTCGGATGACTTGTTTTACGGAGGATCTGGAACGCAATGGGTGAAATTTGCAAATACCCTAAAGTTGAAACTATACAATCAAATACGTTTATCTTCCTTATTTGATCAAGCCGACTTTAATGCGTTGATTGCCGAAAACAATTTTTTCACTTCAAATGCGGATGATTTTCAGTTCAACCAAACGGCCAATCAAGCACCCACCGATGAACGCAACCAATTATTTAGGGCCGCTTATGGGGGTGCACAGGTATCTTATTACGCCAGTCCATGGTTCTACGAAATCTTAAAAGGAATCAACCCGAATATTCACAATGGAAATGCGGATCCAAGACTTCCCTACTATTTTGTAAACCAATTACTCCCGGGTCAGTTCCCAAGGGATCAAGGAGACGCGGTTACAGGAGATCCCAATGCGGATTATTGGGATGCCGCTACCGGATTTTTCAGTATTCGTTTTGGTAGCATCGGTCCGGATAGGGACGGAGCGGTTCAAAATGATGCCACTTTCCCGGGCATATTTCCCTGTGGTGGCAGATATGACGATGGACAAGGATTTGCAAGGACTATCAATAGCGGTACCGGAGTGGCACCAAAAAGAATCCTCACCTATGATGAGTTCCTATATATTCAAGCGGAACTCATGCAAGTAGGGCTTCTTCAAGGCGATACTGCAGCAAAACTAAGGGAAGCTATGGAGGCCAGTTTTGCCAAAGTAGACCAAGTGGTTACACTATCTGGCACTACCCAGACCGTACCTGTATTAGTCGGTTCTCCCGAAGCTACCGCTTTCATGGATAATATCATAGCAGAGTTTGGGGCCGCCAATAACGAAAAACAATTGGAAATCATTATGACCCAAAAATGGGTAGCTACTTTTGGGGACCCTATGGACCAATATAATGACTATAGAAGAACAGGGTATCCCGTTTTGGCCGATCCATCCGGTTCACAATCACCAGAGTATCAATTGGATAATGGAGATGGTTTTCCCTTATTGGATAATCTGACGGTCCTGAACAATCCTTTTCAATTATCGTTTTTCTGGCCACAGGCCGAGCTGAACCTCAATCAAAATGCACCAGACCAAAAAGATCCGGGCACCTATAACATATTTTGGGATAATTAAAACTTATAAAACATGAAAAAAATATTTAATATACTTTCTATATGTACCGCATTGTTTTTGGGCATCTCCTGTGAAGATGATAGTGGAACCTCCAAAATTGTCTTGGAGGACGGAGCTGCTCCTAACATGCTAAAATCGCAGACAGCAGCGGCGTTTATTGATTTGATAAAGCTTACTAATGGAGAGACCGTGGATTTAGAGTTTAGTGCCGAAGTAGCACAGGGCGATCCGGCCTCCGTGGATATTGTTGGTATTTATACCACAGCGGCAGGGCCGGTTTATAAGACTACCCTATTTGGTAATGTTACATTACCACAGGATTTCTCCCTATCCAGTAATGAAATTATTTCGGCCTTTCCCGAATTAAATAGCATCGATAATGTAAAAGTAGGCGACATTCTTACCATAACCACAAGATTTACCATGGATGATGGAAGGGTGCTTGAAATAGTAAATGCGGATGGAACAAGTGGTACGGGAACCAATATACAAACAACGGTATTGTTTTCATCGGTGATCACCTACCCCGTAACTTGTCCTTCCGATCTTGCAGGAATATATGTTGCCACCAGCACAGCTGTGGGTATTGGTGGTGGTGCCGGAGTACCGCCCATAAACGATAGAGACTATATGGTAACCGTAACCGATAATGGTGGTGGGTCTTACAGTTTGTCCGACTATTCCGGAGGAATATATGATGGTCTGTTCTGCGGACCTTTTGGAGTATGTGGAGATGTTTCTCAAGGAAGCATCACGGATATCTGTGGAGCACTTAGCGGATCCGCAGCCGATTGTTGTGGTAGTACCATTACTTTTGAGGGAAATGTGTTGCCTAACGGGGATTGGGAAGTAAGCATATCCAGTGGATTAGTTACCGGAACCGCGGTTTGGGCAAAGCAATAATTTAAGGGGTTTTGTTGTGAAGCTCATGGAAAAGAACCCTATTTGAAAAAGGGGCCGGAATCGGCCCCTTTTTATGGTTAGAAAACTTCCCCTTCAAAACTTTGGGACTACGAAGGGACGGGCAACAGGATGTAAAGGAACCGGTATTTTCATACATTGGCCTACCTGATAGATAGAGAAATAACCCTATACGGGTTGGTAAACATAAAGATCAGTTCTCATTACACATTTGAAATTGCTTTTTCGGCATTATATCTCTCTTGTAAAATACGGTCATAAAACAAGAGGTACTTCAAAATAAGGTTAGGAAACATCATAATTTAATAGAATTCAACCGCACGCGGGCAACTGTTGTTTTTAGAAATCATAGTGAAATTGAACGGATTTGAACCGATTTGAACCGATTTGAATAGGATTAGGTTCTAGATTATAAATAGCTTTATTCCAACGATTAAATTTTACAGTTTCCAATTCCTACGATAATGGAGAAAACGGTACACATCCAGTTCTTAATTGTCCTTCTATCAATAGCTATGGGGGTGTCCGCGCAGAAAACCGATGTTCCAAAATTTCCGGTGAAACCAGAAGTATTGGTGGAAGGAGTCTTTAAGGGATGCGAGGGAATTGCATTTAATGGAGAGGGCAGATTATTTGTTACCGGCGATAACGGTTTATGGGAAATAACAGTAAATGGCGAAGCTAATAAAATAACTGACCTATATTCAAATTTAGGTATTGCCGCTATTGGCAAAAGAGATGTATTAGTTGCCGATTTTGGTCTAACAAACGCATTCAGGCAAGAAAAAAATAATGATGGAATTGTATGGAGGATTACACCGGAAGGTAAAAAAACCGAATTTGTAAAAGGAATCGGCGACCCTAATTTTATATTGATGATGGCGGACAAATCCTTGTTAATATCGGATGATGCCACCAATGAAATATTCCTTGTGGATCAGGAAGGTAAGCTTAGGTTGTTTTGTACTGCGGTAAATCATCCGAATGGTTTGGCGCTCTCACAAGATCAACATGCTTTATACATAGCCCAGATATTTAAGAGTATTCGCCCTGTTATTCCAGACAATCGTGTGTGGGCGGTGGAATTAGATAATGGCAAACCCGTTTCCGAAGCGAAATTAGTTACCGTAACGGGTGATAAGGGAGCTAATGATGGTCTGGTAATGGATAAGCAGGGCAGAGTATATATTGCCGCTAATGGGGATGGGAAAATATGGAGATTCGACCCTGGAACAAAAGAGAATATAATTATCATAGAAAATATATTCGGTGTGGCAAGTATGGTTTTTGGCGAAGGGCTTTTTGACTCCAAATCTATTTACATAACCACTACCTATTCAGGAGGTAGAGGTGGTAAGGTGTTTAGGGTAGGTGTTGGCACGGAAGGTTTGCCTGTCCATAGATAGCGAATTGTCACAAACAATTATCGTGTTTCGCGTTTATAGCAGTATGAAATGATGCGCCAATTTCCCGTGAAAAGGTAATTTTACATGGGGAAAGCAAACGCAGAGGTTTGGTATGAATTGAGATAATCATTAAAAGACAAGATGATGAAAAAATTGCTTTTTATAACCCTGTTATTATATACGTCCATTCTGTTTAGTCAGAAAAATGTGGAACGTATCCTGACCAAAAATAAAGGTGACGACCGTTATGCAAATTATTCCCCGGATGGAAAGTCTATTGTTTTTGAATCGAATAGGGATGGTAATTGGGAGATCTATCTGATGGATGCCAATGGCGATAATCAGATAAGACTAACCGATAATGCTTATAATGATAGGAGACCCAGTTGGCATCCTAATGGAAAGAAAATAGTTTTTGAATCGGATAGACAAGGAGAATACGCTTTATATGAACTAAAAATAAGTAATAAAAAGGTTAGAGAAATCAATATTCCCGGTTTAGAGGGAGTTCCCATTTTTGCACAATATTCCCCAAATGGAGAACAAATAGCGTTCTCTTTGAGAAAAAGCGATGAACGATCAAGTATTGAAATCGTGAGTTCAAACGGAAAGGGTCTACGAACACTTTTCTATGACGATGCTAGAAGCACTTATCCCAATTGGTCTTCCAATGGAAAGTCGATCTTGTTTTTTTCAAGACATGAGACGGACAACAAGGACGATGAGATTTATGTAATAGGACCAACAGTTCCACATTTGAAAAGACTTACCCACTATCCAAAACATAATTTTTGTCCCTCATGGTCCAAAGATGGGAAAAAGATTGCCTATGTTACGTCATTTGACGATATAAGGCCTGAAATCTATATGATGGATTCTTCTGGGAGTCATCAGATAAGACTTACGTATAATGAGGATGGAGACACGCTACCTAGATGGTCCCCTGATTCTAAAAAAATTTTATTTACCGGTTACCGCAATGGCAATTGGGAAATCTGTGAGTTACTTTTGTAAGCTAACCGACAAGCTCAAGATTTCCTGTTTTCTTCCTTTCCAATTAAACAGATCAATATGTTTAAGTATCGATATGCGAGCCAAATTAAAGTTTAGGATGGCTATGGATTTCACCATGAATACAATGATTTGAAGCTACATTTAAGGCTTTAGGAGACTAGATTTTGATTCCTATATTCAGAAGGTGTAATACCTACATGTTTCTTAAATGAATTATAAAACGACATCCGGTTGTTAAACCCTGATTTATAGGCAATCTCGGTTATATTAAGATTCATGGAATCTCCATCCATCAAAATCTTTTCAGCTTCCTCCACTCTATATTTGTTTATATATTCATAAAAGCTCATACCGAAACATTCATTGATGATTTGAGAGGTGTGATGTCTTGAAATGTTTAATTTTTCGGCTAAATCCGTTAATTTGAGTTCACTGTCTAGATAGAGCTCATTGGTTTCAACTAAATCGTGGAGTCTATCCTTTAAATCAAAAAGGACCTTTTTTGATAGGCCCGATTTTTCATACTTAATTACAGGGAATATTTTCTTAAGGGATTTCCCATTAAAAACTTCTGAATAATTAAGGCCAAAATAAGTAGTGAGACCTACAAAAACCACCATACTAAAGGTTATAAAATAGTCATCCTTTACAGTTAATATATTTAATTGCGAGGCAATATAGTATATCCACCAGGAAACACCGAAACAAAAATAAGTAGAAGTTATAAGTTTAAGCCATAGACTCATTTCAAAATCTTTATTATAATACTTCTTAAAATTTATGTATGCCAAAAAGGAATATACCAACAATAAAAATGAAATAGTGGGAAAGAAGTATTCAAGGGGAATAAAAAGGTGCTCGTTTAAGCCTCCAACAAGATCAATCGTTTTTTTTAAGTCAACAGGTAACATGTAGTATTTAAAAAAATTTAAAACTACAACTAGTAGGGGAATAAAATGGATAAGATCAAATCTTAACTTTATTCTTTTCCCTATAGTTAAGTATCTGGTATAGAAATAAAACAAAGGGCCATATAGGGAAAAAGGAATGAAGTACAAGTAATTTAAAGATGTGGTGAAGTCCATTTGTTCACTGGACCAATACAATACGTTATACAATATGTTCAAGGAAAACAAAATGAGAAAAATACCCCATATAATATTGGCATATTTTATTTCACTTCTTTTAATAAAAATCAGGATTGCAAAGGAGAATGCCTGAAAGGCGAAACAAACGAGTATAATTTCCCAAATATTCATGAATAAAAGTTTCTTTTTTAAAGATAATGCTTTATGGTTTTTACCGCTGTATACGCGTATCGGGGTTTATATTAATTTAAGATTATTTTATTATTTTCAATTAAGGGTGAAATCCAACTTTGTGTATTTTGGGAATTTGGGAACAGGGTTATTTTGTTGAAATCAAATGGAACCGGATAAAAACTTATTACAAAAAGACTATACGAAATGGGTGTTTATCAAAATCAATTCACTTAGTATAAATTATCTACGACACCGGTTGTAAGACACCTTAAAAGTCCTGTCTGTATACAAGATTTGTCTTCTGAATCCTTTTATCTTACAATGGATGGGGTTGGAAGGGGTTTTGCCATTTTTCTTGGGAAAATACTGGAAACAACATTGCAATGGAAATAGCTATTTTATAAAAACAAAATTCTATTTCAGTGTATGGAGATATACTATTGAATTAAACGGATGGAGATTGTGTGGCATCTTAAAAATAAAAAAGGTATTAGTATCCTCACTTTCCACCTTTTTTAAATCTGGCTTTTTCCAGCATATGATATTTCCAATGATCAGGACAATCTTGAGAGGTTCGTACATATGTTTTGCGATTAAAGCTATCTGCACTTTCAACCTTCCATACCAATTTATCATTTACAAATTCTGTAATGCTATCTTGAATCATAAAAAAAGCTTTTGTATCCAAAATCAATGCATCTGAAACCTTATCCAAATTTCCTCGCAATAACACTTTTATAGGCCACGTGGTACTCAACCATAGACTTTCATACGTATTATAAATTTCATTGTAGTTGAAATACGCAACGTCGAAGGTATTGGTTTTGCCGGAACGCTCCATGTCATATACACATCTAATAAACTGATCGCTCAAACCATATTGGCATTCAAGTGTACCCTGTACAACAACAGGATTGTCACTTTCCGGGCTATAGATTCGCTCAATTCCCCATCTTCCCAATAAGAAAGAGAGAGCCTTGGTTGCTTTTTGGGAATCAATATTTTGTGCATTTATAGTTAAAATCAAAAGACAATTGATTATAGGAAAAATAATACCCAGTTTAATCGATATCATTTTAACGCCCTTTTGTAATTGATTCTCCAAAGAAGCTTCCAACTCTTGCCCCCATCTTTAGATTTCTCCCAATACCAAGTAAAAGCATCCTTCCGGACATCTTTGAATACCATTCTGGACAAGATTTTTTTTCCATCTTTTTTGAGAGGCGTAGTTCTAAATATTTTTTCATCTCCACTTACATCCCCTGTAAAATCAAAATATCCGCCTTGATTGTCCGCCCAAGCCTGTTTCCACCTATTCCATTTTGTCTGATAAATTGAAATACTTGTACCCTTAAAGCCTTTCCCTTTACCTTCTGTTATTTGAAAATTTTCCTGGATAACTTTTCCATCCAATATTTTTTTTATTTCATTGGTGCCTTTTCCAACAACACCCTCACTTTCGTCCCAGGTAGCTTCCCAAGAGCCTATCCAAAAATCAAAGGCTTCTAGAATATTTTCGGTTCTTTCCACCTCAGTATCGGTATTCTGCCTGGCAGAAGTAGTAAGCATAATCACAAAACAAATTACCGTTGTTTTAATTGCTCTTTTCATAAATTGAATTCTTATTGTTGTTTTAATCTATTAGTTAAATAGACAAAAAAATGATATCAAACTTGTAAATCTGGTTCGGGAAAATACTTTTCAACACAGCATAACTGAATGAGGGTTTAGTATTAATTGATTGGAATTAAATCTGAATATCATGAAGTGTTGTTGAGATTCAAATGAATTCAAAGAAAAGTGAGCGTCGTAATAAAAAAGGAAAGACTTCCAGTTTCCCAGAAGCCCTATATCCATTGATGTGGGTCCTACTGGACTACATATCCATTGGGCAAAACCACTACTGCAAATTGAAAATCGGAAAAAGAAAACCCTTAAAATGTTTAATAGGGATTCAAAGGAAATTGCGATGCACTGCGGTATTGAAAAGACGTTGAGTAGTTATGTGGCCAGACATAGCTTTGCGAATTGTCTCAAACAAAAAGGAGTGGCAATGGATATTATTAGTGAGTCTTTAGAACATCAAAACTTAGCGATAACCCAAGCTTATTTAAAAGAACTGGATAATTCGGTATTGGATAAAGCGGTTAAACTTCTTTTATAAGAATAGAAGTAAATCAAAGCTCGCTATCCGTGCCGTCCTTTTTAGGTTTTTGCTTATTCGGCAATCTTTTAGAGTCTTTTAAACTTTTATTTATAATCCATTCGATTTGCCCGTTCACGCTACGAAACTCGTCATCTGCCCATTTTTCTATCTGCTTAAACGTCTCTGGGTCAATTCTTAGAACAAATGATTTTCTTTTACTCACAAATTAAGAGTTTAGTGTCCCCGTATTTACAACCGGAATTACCTCTTTATCACCACATAAAACAACCATCAAATTACTAACCATTGAAGCCTTTTTGTCATCATCAAAATCAATAATATTTTCCGTGGACAATTTATTCAAGGCATCCTCTACCATCCAAACGGCCCCTTCAACGATTTTTTTACGGGCAGCAACAATAGCAACTGCCTGTTGTCTTTTCAACATTGAACCCGCAATTTCCGGAGCGTAAGCTAAATAGCCAATTCTTGCCTCCAGTACTTTTATACCTGCAATGGCTAAACGTTCCGTAATTTCATTTTCTAAGGCCTCATTGACTTCATCCATTCCAGACCTTAAAGTTAATTCGGCTTGCTCGTCATCAAAGTTGTCATAGGGATACGAGCCTGCGAGCTTCCTTACAGCGGCATCAGTTTGAACCCTAACAAACTCTTCATAATTATCTACATCAAAAGCAGATTTATATGTGTCATCTACTTGCCAAACTAAAATTACATTAATCATAATCGGATTTCCGACCTTGTCATTGACCTTTACTCGTTCACTATAAAAATTCCTTGCTCTTAAAGAAATTTTCTGTCTTGTAAAAAAGGGATTCACCCAAAAGAATCCATTTTCACGGACTGTACCTTTATAGGCACCAAACAATACCATTACTTTTGAACTATTTGGATTAACAATAAAAAAACCTCTAATTACAAAAACAATTAGTATTACAAGAATTAAGAATAACGGATTAGCTGTAATTGTTAGTCCTACTAGCATTGTGATAATTAGAGCACATAACACAAGTAGTATTAAATAACCATTAATAGCATTAATTGATTTTTCGTTTTTCATTATAATATTATTTTGATATCATAATGATACTATTTAATTCTGAAATAAAAAAACAAAAGGACATATTTTAGGTATTCGGATATAAATACAGACCATACCATCAATCACATGACAAACTCCCGGAAGTTATCCCGATGTATTATTTTAATTTTAGAACTATAGGTTTCCATTAAGGATTTGGGCAGTTTTGCCTTTGCCTTTGGATTCCACTTAAACTCATAACCCATTATCTTGCCTGAGACTTCTTCCACGTAATCAATTTCTTGTTGTTGCTTTGTCCTCCAAAAATAAGAATTGGCCAAAACGTTATCATAGCTTATTTTTTTGATACGTTCACTGATCAAAAAGTTTTCCCAAAGTCCGCCCTTATCACTACGACTGTCAAGAGCATTAAAATTCCCAATTATCACATTTCGTACTCCTGTATCATAGAAATAGACCTTTTGATTGGTCTTTATTTCATTCCTTAGGTCTCTGCTAAAACTAGCCAATCTAAAAACTACATATCCTTTTTCAAGAATATCGATGTAATTACCTATGGTTTTTTTATCCACTCCGACCAACTGGGCAAGTTCGTTGTTACTAACTTCGTTCCCTATCTGCAAGGCAAGTGCCCGTAGTAATTTTTCCAATACTTGGGGTTTTCGAATGCCGCTGAAAGCTAGAATATCCTTGTATAGATAACTATTGGTCAGTTCTTTCAATACCTCTACCTCATCCCCTATATTGTTTATGACATCGGGATACATGCCATATATTCTTAGTTCAAGTTGCTGTTCGGACTTTAGATAACCTATATCGTTTTCCAGTTCTTGCCAAGAAATCGGATAAAGTTTATACTCCCATTTCCTTCTGGTCAAAGGTTCGCTTGTCTGGTTATTGAGTTCAAAAGCCGATGAACCACTAACCAATAACTGAACGTGCTTAAATTGGTCGGTTATTATTGTGAGCGTTAATCCAATGTTTTCAATTCTTTGGGCTTCGTCAATAAATACAATAGTGTTAGTTCCAACAATACTTTTAAGTTGCTCTGTATTGGGGTCGGTCAATAAACTTCTTACCTTTGAGTCATCTCCGTCCAAGAACAAATGATCTTTATTTTTTAGGACTGAATTTATGAGTGTTGTTTTATCCGTTTGCCTTGGGACCATTAGGATTATGGCTTTTCCCTTATTTAATTTTTGAACAATTTTCTGCTCTAATATTCGGCCTATTATATCGTATCAGTGATTTAATTCACCAAAAGCAATGCTTTTTGGTGAATATGTTCACTTAATTAACAAATCGATTATAAAACACTATTAGCTGTAAAACCTAATTTCAAAGACCCACAGACCTAGTAGCAGCCCCCTAAAAAATTTACATTCCTCTCTCCTAATACGTTCTCCGAAGCTTTGAGAAGGAGGTTTGTTTAAATCATTGGAAATAATGCAACACGCAATTGTAAATTGGAATATTTAGGTCTCAGAAAATGTTGGTTTTACGAGACTCGGGGAAACTAGTGAAGTTAAATGCTAAGAACTATTTATAGAGTATCCTTTTGATCTCCTCAGTAATTTCCATTGTATTATTGACACGCACATTTGATAGCGGAATAATTGTACAATTATCGTCTATAAGGTGCGTCTATATGGCGCTAAACCCATTGATGCTTCCCGAATGGCGCACCCACTTAGGCCCGGGATGTTTATCCGAGAGGGTAACAAACCATC
>JBATTK010000042.1:0-38559 GCA_049670505.1 Saonia sp. | reverse complement strand
CTTTCGTCTTTTTTCCTTTGTCTTTTTTCCCGCTTCCAGTCTCCAGCTTCCAGTCTCCAGCTTCCAGTCTCCAGTCTCCAGCTTCCAGTCTCCAGCTTCCAGTATCAAGTTATCCAACGGCAAAGACCTATGGATTTTCTATCTATGCGATTTAGTCTCTATTAGTAGCGGCAGGATTCAAAACTAACTGTTTTTAGGTTCCAATAGATCCCACAAATTCCCATACAGGTCTTTAAAGACCGCAACTGTCCCATAGGGTTCTTCCCTGGGCTTTTCGGTAAAGATTACCCCCTTCTCCAGCATTTTGGTATAATCTCTCCTAAAATCATCTGTATACAAAAAGAGAAATACCCGACCCCCTGTTTGATTTCCTATGGCCAAGCTTTGCTGGCCATCCCTTGCTTTTCCCAGTAATAACCTACAGCCTTCCGACCCCCTTGGAGCAACGATCACCCAGCGCTGGGAATCGTCCAATTTTGTGTCTTCTACAAGGGTGAAACCTAATTTTTCCGTATAAAAATGAATGGCCTCGTCATAATCCTTTACTACTAGACTAACAAGTGCTATTTGCTGTATCATTATCGTGTACTTTAAAATAAAATCACCTTGTATTCAATTGCAATATATAGGTAATGACCAATTACTAAAAGGGTAAAAGCCTAAATTTATTGGACCCAATTGTCGATTAAAACCCTACTTTCGGTAGGCAAGCCTGTTTACCATAGGTAAGTATGCACTCTAGTGTAAAACTTTGAACATGCAAGAACTATAATAGTTATGTAGTTATTGATTATTGGGTTATTAATGCGTTCCAACTACATTACAAAATTACAAATAACTATTTGTAAATTTCATTGCAAGACATTCAATTGTTAAGAAACGATTTAATATTTGATTATGTGCCTTCGATACGATTGCAGGGCAATCACTCAGGCACCCCAATCTGGTCATTGAGTGATTTTCGAATAGAAAATCGTATCGAAATGACATTTCAGTATTTAGTTATCTACTTTCCAGTTTCCAGTTTCCAGCTTCCAGTATCTGTTTTAAGGTTCAAAGTTAAAAGTTGAAAGTTTAAGGTTTTTGGTCTTTTGTCTTTTCCCTCCCATCTTTTCTCATTCATCTTTGGAAAGATAGTTTTTGGTAGTCAATAGGCGGTCGTTTTCCAGCTTCTAGTTTCTGGATTTTGGTTTCCAGTCTTTCGTCTTTTTTCCTTTGTCTTTTTTCTAGCTTCCAGTCTCCAGCTTCCAGTCTTCAGCTTCCAGTATCAAGTTATTCAACGGCAAAGACCCACTACTGAATACTAATTACTCAATACTGGGAACGTTAACCGCTTCCCATTCCTCTTTCAAAATTCCATAGCAACAGGTGTTACGTTTAAAGCCATCCAACATGTAAACGTTCCTGCGTAGGATACCTTCCAAAACGCAGCCTAGTTTTTCCACCGCTTTTCTGGAGCGTACATTTCTCTCGTCCACTCTAAACTCCACCTTTTCAAACCCCATTTTATAAAAGGCGTGATCGAGCATTAAAAGTTTCATTTGATCGTTTAGTCCGCTTCCCTGAAATTCCCTGCCGATCCAGGTCGCACCGATATGTAATACCTTGTTTTTCCAATCGATGTTCATGTAGCGGGTACAGCCTGCATATCGCTCCGTTTTTTTTTCATAGATAATGAAGGGAATACTGATTTTACTTCGTTGTTGATCCAGTGCAATCCGTACATAGTTTCTTAAAGTCTCGGGGGTTGCTATATCCGAAGGCGAATATTGTATTAATTTCTCTTGTGAAGCAATAGGGAATAGCTGATGAAAATTGTCCAAGGTCAAGGGTGAGAGTCTTACATTTTCATTTTCGAGGATAAAGGATTCCAACATTAAACCAATTGATTTATAATTTCTTTTTTTACTTCATGTCCGCCTTCAAAAATAAGCTGTTTTGCCCTTTCTTGAAAAAGGGTTTCAATTTTTTTTGATTCCGTTTCCATTCGCTCCGGTGTTAAATATTGATCTTTATCTCCAATAATTATGGTCACTCTAGTATTGTTTTCCTTTAAAAAATCAAAATCGCCCGTTACAAGCTCATGGGGGATACCCCCGGAGTAGAGTACCAATTGATGACAGTTCACTTTACTTTTGGCTACCCATCGCATCGCTACGGATACTCCTTGGGAATATCCGAAGACAATTAATTTACAGTGGGGCGGAATATGTTCCGCGGTGTATACGGTATCCAAATAGCTAACTACATTATCGATTCCCATACCCGTATTTTCCTTGGTCAGCCAACTGGCACCAACATGCTTATACTCCCCATTGAGATAATATTTGGAAGGCGCCTGGGGTGCAATGATATAGTTTTCATCCGCAGGAAGTTCATTGAAATATTTTAAAAAATAACGACTTAAATATCCAATGCCATGACAGACTAGCCAAACATGCTTGGTATTCTGGGTTAATTCGTTAAGCGTAGTGTAGGAGTTGGTGGTCCTATAGGAGACCTGTTTTTCCTGTGATTTCATAAAAGTTGTTAAGTATTATACCAATTTAAGCACAAGGTCTTCAGGGATATGAATATGCGGATAGTTATCTTTTAAGCTAGAAAGCATTTTTGCATAGGGAAGATCATCAAAACTCCCATAATCATGCAAATATTCCATAAATGTACTGCCATCATCACTAAATTGTTGGAAGACCGCCTCGTTTTCCCCATCAAAATCCAATACGGGAACCCCTAACTTTTCACAAAGGCCCTTGTTGAATGCGGGAGTGATTTTGAGCCAAAAACCATTGAGGAAAACTTCTGTACAACCATGAAATACCAAGATGTCCGTACCTAGGATTTCTATAATCCTGTCCACCGCAATATGATTTTTCACATTTCCGAAGTTTAATCTGGCGGGGATTCCCACCGCTCGTATAACCGCACAAAGCAATACGGCTTTTTCTACGCAATAGGCTGAACGTCTTTGTAATATATTGCTTGCCACCAGCCCTTGTGGTCTTAAATCCAAATAATAGGGGTCATATAAATAACCGTCCCGTACCGCCCGAAAAAGTGCAATGGCTTTTTCCTTTGCGGTATTACAGGATTTGGTGATATCCTTTGCATACGCAATGATGTTAGGGTGGTCGCTGTCTATAAAATAAGTCGATTTCACATAGGTGTCTTCCATAATCATATCACTATATTTTAAACCAATCGGCAACAATAGGCCAAAGCTGTTCTTTGTGTTTTTTTCTAAAAAAGTCGTTGTGCCCAATATGTTCCAGGTCATACGCCTCGGGGACTACATGCAATCTTTTGAGTTTGGCGTTGGAAAATACTTTAGTTGCCAAAATATCTACTGATTTTTTCGGTGCAAAGGTATCATCATCTATACTGATCGCCAAAATAGGCTGGGTTATCTTTTGATAATGGTTTTCGCCGTAATGATCGGCCAGCGCCAAAAGGGATTCCCTATGTAGTAGTACAATGCCCCAATCTAAGGCAACCCTACTTGGTAAAGGTTCTCCCAATCCGATCCACTTTGATGGGAAATAACCCAGTAAAGTGGTAAGTACGGGAGCCAGTATGCGAAACCCAAGATTAATGCCCAATTGCATCCTAAAAGGAAAGTATTTATAATAGCCGTATTGGGAGCCTACCATTAAAAAGCGGTCATACTGCCTATATGCAACGGCCATGCCCAAACTATTGCCTCCAAAACTATGGCCTATGTGGAACAAATGATTTTTGGGGTCGCTTTTTTTTGCATGTTCTGTTACAGCAGTAAAATCTTTGGTAGTCCAGTCACGATAAGAAGCTTTCATCCCTTTCAGGGTTTTGGGTTTGGAAAGGGCAATGCCACGGTAATCAAATGTATAGGAGATACAACCTTTAGTGGCGAGCCATTGGGCAAAATTGAAAAAGAACCGCTGCGGTAGTCCCACCCCGCCAGAAATCACAAATGTTTTACCGTTGGTGTTCTCCGTATTAAATTTATGGGCCGTTATTGTGTAACCGTCCGCTGTGGTAAGCAATATCTTTTTCATGGGATGGATGGGTTCACATGGGAGTTAAAGTACTGGACGATCAAATCAAAATAGGCCACTCTGTTTTTGGATTTTGGCAATTGTGCATGTTTAGCATCCATAAATACAACCAATTGGGATGGAATGGGGGAGGCCTCTTTAAATTTAGGTCCCGCATCGTCCAATATCACTTCGTCCTTATCCAAATAAATGAACAATAGATTTTTTAGGCCGTTGGCACCTTTGATCCGATCGATCATCCGGATACGCTTTTTATACTTTGGCATTATGATATATAACAGTTTAAGCATCTGGTATGCTATAGGATATTGCACCCAAAAATCCTCCAAGGTATTTGCCGCACTTTCTATAATTGCAAATTCAAAAGGATGTTGTTCCGAAAAGGCAATAGTAGCAAATTGTCCCCCTAAGGAAATCCCCAGATACCCTAAAGGTAGTTTCGGGCACATCTCCTTGGCCTTGTTTCCCGCAGCGATGATATCCTCGAAAAAATCAAAATTACCCACCTCACTTTCCCCAAAACCGTTGATATCGAATATAAATACATTGTATCCGTTTTCCCGCAGCATATCGGTATATCCATTTTTTAGAAAAAAACCTTTGGCCTCCTTCCCCATAGGATGTCCCATAACAATAGTTCCTTTCGCTTTTTGGTTGTAGGGAGACGCCATTAGACCGGTAAGCTTTGCATTGGATCTGCTTTGGAACGAAATGGACTTCCATTCTTTTTGCTGTTCCGTATCCAAGGGATTTCTCCAAGGAACCATAAACCTTCCAAAAAAGGGTTTCTTCAATAGTATGTATAAGAGTTTCATCTAATTCAAAATAAGATTGGACATACGTTTAATAGCGCTATCAATATATTTTTGGTCCTTATAGACTCGCATCAATAGGATACCACCTTCCAAGTCCTGAACAATTTGTTCCGCTAGTTCCTGTGACTTGGTCTCGGAATGTTTTTCTTGTAACAACTGCTTCATGCCTTTGATGAAGTTTTCGAAAAACAATCGTATTTCGTCAAAATATATGGGATTGGCATGGGCGGATTCCAAAGCCGTGTTTGCCATCACGCAACCCCCATCGTTCAGCAAGAAAAGCTTATAGATCAATTGATGTATCCTGTCCATTTTTTCCGAAAGGGAGAATTCATTGTTTTTCAAGATCTTGTTCAGATTATAGTCCATATAACTATTAACGGTTGCCAGAACATCTTTTACCAGACTTTCCTTGCTATCAAAATAGTAATAGAAGTGCGACTTCTGGATTCCACAATCAAGGGCCAGTTCGCTCATGCTACTGTTTGCAATTCCTTTCTTTCGAATAGTGGTAATCACTTTTTGCAGCACTTCTTCTTTGGATGTCTTTATCTTAGGCATTTTATTGAACGTTCGTTAAAATTAAATCAAATATAAAGGATTCAATTGAGAATGTATTGCTTAATTTTACAAAAAATAGTTTGATGAACGAACACAAAGAGAAAATACTTAAAGTCTGTAACGAAATACGTAAAGGTACCTTAATGGAAACCTTGGATATTGAGTACGTAGATGTTGGGGAAAATTTTTTGGTAGCAAAAATGCCCGTCACATCAAAAGTGCATCAGCCCGATGGCGTTTTACACGGAGGGGCCAGCGTGGCATTGGCGGAGAGTGTTGGCAGCACTGCTTCATACATTTTTTTGGATGCCCAAAAATTTTTTGTACGTGGAATTGAAATCTCCGCGAACCACATAAAAGGTATTCGGGAAGGAGATATTTATGCAAAGGCAACCATACTGCATAAAGGCCGTACTACGCAACTCTGGGAAATTAAGATTACCGATGTGGACCATAACCTTATCTCCGTTTGTAAACTTACCACGATAGCCTTACCTAAAGAGTAATATGCTTTCCGATTTCTTTGTCAAGATAGAAGATCACTTCGTACAAGGGCTTCCTTTTGTGGTCTATCGCAAACCTAATGAAGATAGGATAAGTGTTGTTTTTCAGAAAGATAACGAGTTACGTTATGTGTTGGATTACAAGGAGACAGGTTTTGTTTTTGCACCCTTTGATTCCTCCAATCCAGCCATTTTGATACAACCGGATGAAATACATCACATCATCCAGGAGCTTTCAAAAGACCCAGGGAATAACTTAAGTCAGTTTCCAAAAACCACTGTGGCCCAGAAAGCTTCGCACATCGATCTTGTAACAAAGGGAATAGCAGAGATTCATAAAGGGACTTTTAAGAAAGTGGTCCTCTCTAGAAAGCTAGAGGTGGTTCACGAAAAAAAGCCTTTGGAAGTATTCCATGAGCTCTTGGCATTTTATGCCGAGGCCTTTTGCTACCTATGGTACCATCCCAAAGTGGGTATGTGGGCAGGAGCGACGCCTGAAACTTTACTGGAGATCGAAAACAAAAAGATGACAACGATGTCCTTGGCCGGAACATTGGCTTTTAGCGAAAAAGAACCTCCTTTATGGGGACGGAAAGAGTTGGAAGAACAGCAGGTAGTTACCACATACATTACCAACACCTTAGAAGATAAAATTTTGAACCTAAAGGTTTCCGATATGGAATCCGTTAGGGCAGGCAATCTATGGCATTTACGAACATCGGTGTCGGGAACGTTAAAGGACCATGGATTACAAGATACCCTAAACGCACTGCACCCAACACCGGCCATATGCGGTTTTCCCAAATCGGCGGCAAAGGATTTTATTCTCCATAATGAAAACTATGATAGGGAATATTATACCGGATTTTTGGGAGAATTAAATTTTAAAAAAAATGTCAACAGATCTAGGGGCATAAGAAATCAGGAGAACAGCGTATATAGGGCTATTAAAAATACTTCCCATCTTTTTGTGAATTTAAGATGTGTACGGTTGATAAAAAAGAAAGCGATCATCTATGTAGGCGGGGGAATCACTAAAGATTCCGTCCCTGAAAAGGAATGGCAGGAAACAAGGGATAAAAGTATAACGATGTTCCGCGTTCTTCGAAAAGATAATAATTAGACCCAATATTGGGTTAACAATAGGTTCCGTCGTATTTTTGCGCTCAATGAATTACTCCAGTATCCCCTCGGCACAGTCTCTGGTTTTCCAATGCAAGGCAAAAGGTATAAGGAATATAGTTATTTCTCCTGGTTCAAGAAATGCCCCTCTTACCATAGGTTTTTCAGAAGACCCTTTCTTCAGATGCTTTAGTATTGTAGATGAACGTTGTGCCGGTTTTTTTGCCTTGGGAATTGCCCAACAGCTAAGAGAGCCTGTAGTAATATTATGTACATCGGGAAGTGCGTTGTTAAATTATTATCCTGCTGTAGCGGAAGCATTTTACAGTGATATTCCCTTAGTGGTCATATCCGCGGATAGACCCAACTATAAAATTGATATCGGTGACGGGCAGACCATTAGACAAGACCATGTTTTTGAGAGACATATTGGTTATTCGGCCAACCTGAAACAGGATATTTCCCATGCCACGGAAACCATTAGGGAATTGGCCAAGGAACTCATAGATGAAACGATTTCCATAGATGCCAATCAAATGGCCGTTCAATCTTATAACGATTCGGAATTGTATAAGGCTTTAAAGAAAGCGATCGAAGCATTGACCCCGGTACATATTAACGTTCCGTTCGAAGAGCCTTTATATAATAAGGTAGAGCAGGCTACCGTTACCCCCTTTATTGTTTCCGAGGAATTGGAACAAGAAGAAAAGGAAATAGATTTAAAACACTTTGCGGATATTTGGAATTCATCCAAAAAAAAGATGGTCATGATAGGGGTGAACCATCCCGATACGGTAGAACAACAATTTTTGGACGAAATTGCAGAAGATACTTCTGTTATCGTTTTTACGGAAACAACCTCTAATATACATCATCCCAACTTTTTTTCAAGTATAGATAGTATCATTGCCCCCATTGAAAAATCCAAAGAGCGCCATGCCGCTTTTAAGGAATTGCAACCGGACATTTTACTCACTTTTGGTGGATTGATCGTCTCCAAGAAGATAAAGGCTTTCTTAAGACAGTATAAGCCTAAGCATCACTGGCACGTGGATAGCAAAAAGGCCTATAACACTTTTTTTTCCCTATCGCAGCATTTAAAAATAGATATCAATGCCTTTTTTGACGGTTTTTTGCACCTTGTAACGGCCGTTGAAAGTAATTATCGTACGCACTGGACCTTGGTTAAAACTGATTATGAAATTAAACGTGAGGAGTATATAGCACAGATTCCTTTTTCGGATATGCTCGTTTTTCACCATATTTTACGGAAAATCCCTCTAAATTTTCAATTACAACTAGCCAATAGTTCTACGGTCAGATATGCACAATTGTTCGCTATGGACCCATCACTAAAAGTTTTTTGCAACAGGGGTACCAGCGGTATAGATGGAAGTACTTCTACCGCTGTAGGGGCGTCTATTTATCACATACATCCTACACTCCTGATTACCGGTGATCTTAGCTTTTTCTATGATAGCAATGGCTTATGGAACAATTATATGCGACCCGATTTTAGAATTATACTTATCAATAATAACGGAGGAGGTATTTTTAGAATTTTGCCGGGTCATGAGGACACATGGAATTTTGAAACTTATTTTGAGACCAACCATACTTTTGAAGCTTCCCAACTCTGCAAAATGAATAAAATTGAATACCATTCGGTAAGCGATGAAAAAGCCCTGAAGGAATCTTTGAAAACTTTTTATCAGAAATCCAAGACCCCAAAATTACTAGAGGTAAAGACCCCCAGATTATTGAATAATAAAATTTTGCTTAGTTATTTTGATTTTATATCTTAGGCACTATTAACTATAATATATAAAGAACACTGACTATGAGTAGTAAAAGAGATGAGTTGATCACAAAGTATGCAGCGGACATAAAGGACAAGTTTGGGGCCTCTCCGGACATGGATTTTTTGGAAAAAGTTGCAAAGGGATTAGGTCCCGCAATTTACAATCTGGATGCGTCCAAAGTTTCAGGAACCGATGACAAGGAATTGGAAACGGTAAAGAATAATTTCTTGATTAAAAAACTGGGCATGAGTGATGGTCCGGAATTAATGGAAGCTATCAAAAGTGTTATGAATACTTACGGTGCCTCTGAAAGAAACAAGCACAGAGCGGTAATTTATTATATGCTGGCCAAACATTTTAGCAAAGAGTCCGTATACAATTAATAGCTACTTTTTTAAAAATTAGGCCGTTCCGTAAATGAACGGCTTTTTTTGTACCTAATTTTTTAGGTTTACCTTTGTGCCATGATAGAATTAGGAAATTACAATACCCTAAAAATACTGCGGGATACAAGCGTTGGACTTTTCGTAGGAGATGACGATGGCAATGATTTGCTATTGCCTAATAAATATGTGCCCAAGTCCTATACTATTGGAGATAGTTTAGAAGTTTTTTGTTATTTGGATTATGATGAGCGACCCATCGCCACAAATTTGCGGCCCTATATCATTAGGAACCATTTTGAGCTTTTACGGGTCGCGGAAGTGAACAATTATGGGGCCTTTATGGATTGGGGATTGGAGAAGCACTTATTAGTGCCTTTTAGCGAGCAAAGAACAAAGATGCAGGAGGGACAATGGTATGTGGTATTTTGTTATCTGGACGAGGTCTCCTTTAGATTGGTGGCCTCCAATAAATTGGATAAATTCGTGAATAACGATGAGCTTACGGTCCAAAATTTGGATGAAGTGGATATCATAGTGACGCGGCGTACAGATTTGGGGTGGGAGGTCATTCTAAACAACAAACATAAGGGCTTGGTATATTCAAATGAGGTTTTTAAACCAATTGCCATTGGGGATAGGATGTTGGGGTATGTTAAAAATATTAGGCCCGACCATAAGATTGACATTTCCTTAAACCCAATTGGATATTCGAACTTGGAACCCGTTGCCCAAAAAATATATGAAAAATTGGTCGCCGAAGGAGGGTTTTTAAAACTTCATGATAAATCCGATCCCGAAGAAATTAAAAATATACTCCACATAAGTAAGAAGGTATTTAAAAAAGGAATAGGTACCTTGTATAAAGAACGCAAAATTGAAATTAAGAACGATGGGATCTATCTGAATTAGTCCTTGTTCATTGGTCTCATTCGTTAGTTGAAACCCTGCCTTCCGCAGGTATGCGCTTTCAGTGCAAGACTTTTGGTTTCTATAAATTTAATCCTATTAAAAGTTAATGGTTATTCGTGCAAAAATCTACTATTAACCATCAACGTTTAACGAAATTAATTTCATTGTTTTTCAAAACCTATGGATGTGCAATCCAAGGCGGTTTAGTAAAATATTTCTTTTTTTAACCCAATGATTGTCAATATAATAAGTAACTTTTTTTTCGACTTTTATTTTGCAGTTATCACAAAACAATTATTTTTGCAGTGCACAGGCGCAATTTTTGTTAGAACCCGCGTTTTTGTTTACATTTATTCCGAAAACCCCAAAAACCCGTCTAAAATATGCCATTTATAGAAGAAAGCGATTTATTGGAATTACATAAGGATATAGATAAGGCCCAAATTATCAATGAACGGCTTTTGGATCAGATTAAGTTTAAAAACAAAGAGTTAAAAAAGAGTAAACTTCAACGTAATATACTTGCCGGCATCACAGGCGTTTTTTTAATCGGGACTTTGGCCATAACATCTTTTACGGCAGGTCTTAGTAGCTCTAATCCTTATGAAACCAGGAACAATTTATTAGTTTCAATAGATAGCTTGGACGCCATTAAAACACGTATTGATAATCTTAAACAACAAAACGAGGAACTTAGCTTGGTCAAGGAGTTTTATCTGGCCAAGGAATTTTTGGAAAAGGAGAAAGTGTATTCCGTGCAGATAAAGTCCTTTGTTGACAATAACGTAGCTCTTTCTTCAGAGGCTTTGCGCAACACCTTATTTGTTAAGACCAATCCTTTTTATTCCTACTCATTAGGTAATTTTGAAACCTTGGAAGAAGCCAGAACTTTTAGGTTCCAATTGGTGAAAATGGGATTTGATGATGCTTTTGTAGCTTCCTATCAAGATGGGAAGCGAATTAAGATTGAGGATCCCTATTAGTTTTGCCAAAAATAAAAGCGTGGCTCAACGCTGCTAGATTAAGAACACTCCCACTTTCCATTTCCGGAATAATCGTAGGTACCGCTTTGGCGGTATCTTATGGGTATAAAGATACTACTATCTTTGTACTGGCCTTGTTTGCGACAATAGGCTTTCAGGTTACGTCCAATTTTGCCAATGACTATGGAGATGGGGTAAAGGGTACCGATAATGAAGATAGGGTAGGGCCAAAGCGTGCATATCAAAGTGGTCTTTTATCTCGGAAAGAATTAAAATTTGGAATACTGATTTCTTGTATAATCAATTTCCTACTTGTTATTGCAGTAGTCTATTTTTCCTTTGGAATAAAGCACTTAGGGTACGTATTGTTATTTATAGGTCTAGGTATTCTCAGTATTTGGGCGGCCATTAAATACACTGTTGGGTCTTCTGCATATGGCTACAAAGGGTTAGGGGACCTATTCGTATTCGCATTTTTTGGATTGCTCAGTGTAATGGGATCTCTGTTTTTGTTTACCAAATTTTTGACTGTTTCCTCCATATTCCCCGCTGTTACTATTGGTTTGTTGAGTACCGGTGTCCTGAACCTTAATAATTTGAGGGATGTAGAATCAGATAAAAATGCAGGTAAAAATACATTTGTGGTTCAGATAGGCTTTGCCAACGGAAAACGATATCATTATATGTTATTGATTTTGGCCATGTTATCCATGCTCATGTTTACAATATACCATTATAGCAACTGGTTTAGTGTTATTCATCTTTTGGCTTTTGTACCCATTCTTTTCCATTTACGAAAAGTTATACGGACCACAAACCCCGCGCTCTTAGATCCAGAATTGAAAAAATTGGCGTTGAGCACCTTTTTACTGGCCGTATTGTTTTATTTTAGTATGAATAATTTTTTGTAAATTTGAGATGTAAACCATCTAAACCATACTGCTTTGGAACAACCAATTAGAATTCTTATTGTAGAGGACAACGTCATTATAGCGGACGATATGCAATCTATGTTGGAGGAAATTGGCTATGAAATTGTAGACAATGTCATTGTTTATGAGCAGGCCGAGGAAGTACTGAAGACAAAGCATGTAGACCTGGTCCTCATTGATATTATCCTTGCATCCGATAAAACTGGTATAGATCTGGGAAAACACATTCGTAAAAATTATAACATTCCCTTTATTTTTGTCACTTCCAATTCTGACCGCGCTACCGTGGAAAATGCAAAAACGGTGAAGCCCAACGGATATTTGGTAAAACCTTTTGAGCAACAAGATTTATACACTTCCATAGAAATTGCGCTCTCCAATTTTAATTATTCTGAAAAAGCTGGTGGCCAAGAAAGTAATGTTGAGGAAGATACGGATGGTAGGTTAATGTCGAATTCCGTTTTAAAGGACTCCATTTTTGTAAAGAAACAACATTTATATTATCGTATTCAATTTGAAGATATACAGTTCATTAAAGCGGACAATGTTTATTTAGAGGTAAATACGGTGGATAAAAAATTCTTGGTCAGGTCCCCGTTGAAGGATTATTTGGAGAAGTTGCCCCAAAAGAAATTTTATAGGGCGCATAAGTCCTATATTGTCAATGTAGATCATATAGATGCCATCAATTCCAAGGATATTATGATTAACAATACACTTATCCCTATATCCAAGGATTTTAAGGAATTCATCATCTCCGCAATGAATTCTTGATTAATTTTCACAAGCTTTCCACATTCCTTGTTAATTTAAAAGCGTCCTATCTTTGTATGAAAGGAACAGGCTAATATCGATTAATGGACAAAACACAACAAATCTAAAGGTATTCACAACAATAGTTTTGCTATTCTTTGCTTCCGGCCTACTTTTACATCGTAATAAATAACAAAGTATATAAGTTTTTTCATTTTCATATAGTGTTCTCGTAAAAGAGTCTTGTCTTAAATGGCAAGGCTCTTTTTAGATTTAGAGCTTTTCTAGAGGGCGAATCAATAGCTATTATCCATGAAATGCCTAAAAATTCGGTAAAATACGCAGTGAATTAAATCGACTCGTTTTCACAACAAAAATCAGCACTTACACAACAATATTCCGAAACTTAAAGTTCTTAGTGATACATTTGATTCATAATAAAAAAAGACCCCAAATCTTACCATTTTCATATAGTGTTCAATAAAAAGGCTATGCAAATTTTGTATTGCCTTTTTATATTTTAATCCATGGAACGATTTAGCGAAAAATATGTTTTTGCGTCATTTCAGCTACTTTGACCTAAATAGATTATGGCAGGATTGGTTTTGATTATTTTGAAAGTTTATGTTTCACAATTTTAATTATTATATGGATACCACATTTTCCATTTGCTATACAACAAAAGTTAAATGGTATCGTATTATAAAGGTATGTTCGATGGTTATCCCTTAGGGGGATTAATTTTTTTTACAACAACGCTATAGAAGCGTAGGGGAGGATAATAAATAATTTGATGACTTAACATGTTATGGCGGACTTGTTTAGAAAAAAACTAAGTGTATACATCATCTACTTTTCAGTGGTAGTTTCCGCTATGGCACAAAGCACTACTTCTACCGAACAAAACTTATTGACCAAATTTAAAAACACCGAAAGCTCTGTCGCCAAGTTCGATTTTTTCTTCAATACAATGAACCGGTACAACGAAAATTCCGCCTATGATTGGTTGGATACCGTAAACGTCTATTTGAACAGCGCGGAAAAAACAAAGGATTCCGTTGCCATACAGCAATACAAAACAATGCAGTCACAAATCTATTGTGATCTTGGTGATTATGATAAAAGTATCGCAATCGCGAATGACCTGTATAGAGAAAAACAAAAGCTGAACCTAAGCATCAAAACCGTATTGTTGAAGTTGATGGACTACAACTATGCCCAACTTCAATTTTATGATAAACAATTGGAAATTAGGGAAGAAAAAAGAGAATTGGGGATTATAGAAAACATTGCGTTTTATGATATTTATTCCAATTTGGGCCTGCATAGGGAAGCCATGAATAATTATATCATGGAAGTCAAGAAAACAATTGCGGACAGTGATCTGTATGGTTTGGCGCAATACAACAACAATGTGGGCAATTATCTTCGTTTGGATAAATCGGCCTCCGTGGCCTTGGCCAATTTAAAAAAGGCAAAAGGTTATATCGATGTTTTTCTAAATGACATTTCCGATGTAAAATCCGAAAAGGAAATAGTAGAGGGAAATCTTTTAAGGGGAATTATTGAAGGGAATATCGGTAAATGCCATGTGCAATTGAAACAGTTTGAAGAAGCCGTTCCTTTTCTGGAGAATAGTATAGCTACCATTAAAGAATACAATGTAGGTACATACTCCGTTGACATTATTGAAAACAGCTTGGATCTTGCGGATTGTCATCTCCAATTGGAGAATTATAGAATGGCGAGACAGTACCTCAATACGAATCTAAACCTTAGCAAGACGGAACATGTTCTAAAGAGGAATAGATTGTTTGCGGCCTATTACGATAAAATTGAAGATTATAGAAACTCTGCCTTTTACTTAAAGAAGAACGTTAGGATACGGGATTCTATAGATATCAACGATACGTCTATAAAAAAACAGCAATTACAGGTAGTTGCGGAGTACGATCTTGCCAATTCCAGAAAAATGATCGATGAGCAGAAACTGGAGATGGAACGTGCGCGTAGCGAAATGCAGGAAAAGGATGAACGTATAAATCTAGTATTCATTTCCCTTATTTTTACGTTATTGGGATTTGCAGGTCTGGTATATGCTTATTTAAAGAGTATAAAAAACCAGCGCCTGATCGCCGAGCAAAAGCACATCATAGAAAATTCTTTAGTAGAAAAGGATTCCTTGTTAAAAGAAATTCACCATCGTGTAAAGAACAACCTTCAAATGGTCTCCAGCTTATTAAGTTTACAGACTAAGAATACAAGGAGCAAAGCGGCTATAGCCGCTTTGGAAGAAGGCAAGAGCAGGGTAAAGGCAATGGCATTGATCCATCAAAAACTATATCAGAACGACGATTTATCCGTTATAGAAATGCAGGGATACATAGAGAGTTTGGTGAACAGTGTGCAATCCGTATTTAAAAAAGGAGGACATAGTATAAATATTACCATTGATGCAGAGGGAGTAGAATTAGACATTGATAGGGCCATTCCCTTTGGCCTTATCCTTAACGAGTTGGTATCCAATTCTTTTAAATATGCGTTTCCCGAAGATGACGAAAATGGGAAAATATATATTCATCTTAGGAAAAATGGGGAAAAGGGCTTTTTTGAATATACCGATAATGGTGTCGGCCTACCGGAAGATACCGATGAAAGGACCAATTCTTCAATGGGAATACGTTTAATGAACCGCTTGGTGAACCAACTACAATCTATGCTGAATATAGATAAAACGACAGAGGGAGTTCGTTTTTGGTTCGATTTTAAGTAAATTTAGGGCCTAAACTTAGGCATCATGCAAATTACTTTCTTGGGCCATGCCTCGTTAATGATAGCGGTGGGCGGTAAAACCCTTTTAATAGACCCCTTTATTTCCGGTAATACAAAAGCTTCGGGAAAAATAGATATCGATCGTTTGGACCCGGACTACATTTTAGTGACCCATGCGCATCAGGACCATACTTTGGACGTAGCACAAATCGCTAAAAAATCTGGGGCCAAAATTGTCAGTAATTATGAAATTGCCACGTATTATGGCAATATGGACCTTGAGGTACACCCTATGAACCATGGCGGCAGTTGGAGTTTTGATTTTGGCAACTTAAAGTATGTCAATGCCATCCATACCTCCTCTTTTGCAGATGGAACCTATGGGGGTCAGCCCGGAGGCTTTCTACTAGAGGCGGGTGGAAAAAAAATTTACATTGCAGGAGATACGGCTTTGACCATGGATATGAAACTAATTCCACTTACCATGAAGTTAGACCTGGCCATACTTCCTATTGGGGATAATTTCACTATGGGTATAGGGGATGCGGTGCAAGCGGCCGATTTTGTTGAGTGCAATGTTGTACTGGGCTATCATTATGATACCTTTGGATATATTGAAATTGATCATGATATGGCCAAACAAAAATTTGAAGAGGCGGGTAAAAAGCTGCACTTATTAGAAATAGGAGCATCTATGGACGTGTAGTTATGTGACTTGACTTCTTAAGACTACCTTATGCAAAATTTTTGGAAAAAACCGTTTTAGATAAATGCCCTTTACTTCTCCACGCCCAATGTAGGCTTCATATTTTTTGCGCTCTACTGCCTTTATCATTTTTTTTGCAAAAACTTTTGCAGTGAGTCCATTTTTAGTAGCGACATCATCATTTTCTTGGGGGCTTCCGTCTGCGGTGAGTGCATTTTTTGCCACATCCGTCCGTACAAATCCTGGACAGATTAAGGTTACAACAATACCGTCTTTTTCATGCTCCATTCGCAAAACATCGAAAAAGCCATGTAGCGCATGCTTTGCACCACAATATCCGGATCTGTAGGGAGATCCAAATTTTCCCATTAAACTGCTTACGGTCACAAAGTGCCCCGTTTTTTCCGCTATGAAATAGGGGAGGAGTGCTTTTGTGAGGGCTACGGTACCCAGATAGTTTACATCCATGAGTTTCCTATAGACGTCAAAATTGGTGTCAAGAATCAGGGAGCGTTGGCTTATGCCTGCATTGTTTATAAGAATGTCTATTTTGCCGAAGAAGGACAACGCCTTTTGGACACTAGCTTGCATGGACTCAAAATTGGACAGGTCTAGCGGTAGTATTTTAATATGGTCCGGATGTTCGCAATTCTCCGCAACCTTATGGAGGTTCCCCTCTTTTCGGGAGGAAATAATTAATCTACATCCTTTTTTGGATAGTTCATAAGTGAGAGCCTCTCCGATACCCGATGATGCTCCCGTAATCCATATCACTTTATAATCAATCTGTTCCATTTCTTTGGTTTTATCATCTAAAATATAGTTAAATTTGATTTCATTCATATGCAAGCTTTCTATAAAAAATATATACTGGATTTTAAAAGGCCTAGTGGTACCTCCCGAGGCATAATGACCCATAAGGAAACGTGGTTCATCATATTGGAAGCGAATGGAAAATATGGGATAGGTGAATGCGGTATGTTCAAAGGACTAAGTGCTGACGATGTTCCGGAATATGAAGAAAAGCTCCAGTGGGCCTGTAACCATATCAATTTGGGCGGTGAGACCCTATGGCGGGAGCTGATGGAATTTCCAAGCATTCAGTTTGGTGTGGAACAGGCACTTATTTCACTTTCGTCCGAAGCACCGTTTCTACTTTTTCCATCGGATTTTACCAACAAGGGGAGTGCCATATATATTAATGGGTTGATATGGATGGGCGATGAAGACTTTATGCACCATCAAATTCAACAGAAGCTTTCCGAGGGGTTCAATTGTATCAAATTGAAAATTGGCGCCATAGACTTTGATACCGAGATTGCCTTGTTGGCTTCCATTCGGAAAAAATATACCAGGGAAGAAATAGAATTAAGGGTAGATGCCAACGGAGCTTTCCAATCCCATGAAGCCCTTGAAAAACTCAACGCGCTTTCCGTATACGACCTACACTCCATAGAACAACCTATAAAACAAGGTAATCTTTTGAAAATGTATGATTTATGTAGAAAATCATCTTTGCCTATTGCTTTGGACGAGGAACTAATAGGAGTATTTGATGTAACGGAAAAGGAAAAATTGCTACAAACCATACAGCCACAATACATTATTTTAAAACCAAGTCTGGTCGGAGGATATAAAGGAAGCGAAGAATGGATTAACTTGGCGGAAAAGTATAATGTGGGATGGTGGATTACAAGTGCTTTGGAAAGTAATATAGGCCTAAGCGCTATAGCACAGTGGACTTACTCCTTAGGTACCAATAGGCCTCAGGGACTTGGTACCGGAAGTTTGTTCGTGAATAATTTTGAAAGTCCGTTAACCGTTGATAACGGGCAATTGTACTATAAAAAAAATAAAAACTGGAAAGTAAATTTAATACAGGACTTATGTACATAGAACAAGGGTATAAAGGGAATATAGGTTTATGGAAATACTTAATACTTCCTTTGGGTTTCATAGCATTTATGGTGTTCAATTATGTTTCTATGCTTTATTCCCCCATTAGCGTAGATGTTATGATGCAGGATTTAATAGAAAAACTTGGTTCTAATACGGTCTTGGTCATATTATTGGCACCTTTGGCCGCCGGACTCTTTATTATTTTAGGTTGGGTAAAATTGGTGCATTCCCAATCCATAACCTCCTTGACCACTTCAAGAAAGAAGGTGGACTGGAAACGTATTTTTTTCGCCTTCGGGACATGGAGTCTAATAACGATACTATTGGTTGGTATCGATATCTTTTTCAGTCCGGAAGATTATGTTTTAAATTTTCAATGGGTACCGTTTATAATTTTGGCAATTATCGGTATCGTATTGATTCCTTTGCAGACCAGTTTTGAAGAATATATGTTTAGGGGCTATATGATGCAGGGCATTGGTCTTATGGCCAAAAATAGGTGGGTACCCTTATTAGTTACCTCGGTACTGTTCGGATTGATGCATCTAGGGAATCCGGAAGTGGAAAAACTAGGATATGGGATAATGGTCTATTATATAGGAACGGGTCTGTTTCTGGGTATTTTGACCCTTATGGACGAAGGTCTGGAGTTGGCTTTAGGTTTTCATGCCGCCAATAATCTTACCGCGGCACTTTTGTTAACGTCGGACTGGACGGCGTTTCAGACAAACTCCATTTATAAGGATATATCGAA
The DNA here is from genome assembly GCA_049670505.1 of Saonia sp. Taxonomy (GTDB): domain Bacteria; phylum Bacteroidota; class Bacteroidia; order Flavobacteriales; family Flavobacteriaceae; genus JBATTK01. The sequence continues at coordinate 19,628 of JBATTK010000042.1, read as the reverse complement.
TCCCGCATTGGGATGGGATATTTTTGTTCCGGTATTGGTTATTTATCCACTTCTTTTAGTACTGTTTTCCAAAAAATACGGTTGGAAAAACTGGAAGGACCGCTTGACCGGAAAAGTACTATCCCGTGAAATTATTACTGAAACTAAAGTAAATGATACCCAGTTACAATAAAATACACAACCAATTTAAGCTTAATGGGATTTCCTTTACCAGGGAAGACCTTAAGGAAGTAGGCTATAGCCTCATTAAGGAAGGTGAACCATATGAAGTGAGTATTGGCGACTTTCTCTTGGATTGGTTGTCCGATACTCCTAAGATCCAAGTGATGACATCAGGTTCCACCGGAAAACCAAAGTTGATCAGCCTACAAAAACAGGCTATGGTAAATTCTGCGATAGCTACGGGTGATTTTTTTGGCATATCGGTCGGAAATAATTCCTTATTATGTTTATCCGCAGATTACATCGCCGGAAAGATGATGTTGGTGAGGGCAATGATATTGGGTATGGAACTGGATTATGTAGCACCTACTTCACAACCTTTGGCAAGTACACGTAAAGCTTATGACTTTGTTGCTATGGTTCCTTTACAGTTAGAACGTTCACTGGATAGCATCGATCGGATAAAAACGATTATCGTAGGAGGGGCTCCTTTATCCGATAGCCTCAAGGAAAAAGTTGGAGAAAAACGTATAAATATCTTTGAAACATATGGGATGACCGAGACCATTACCCATATAGCCGCAAAAAAAATCACCTTCGGTCCGAGTACCTCGAATAGCCACAGCGATTATTTTAAGCTACTTCCCCATATCAAAATTGAAAAGGACCAAAGGAATTGCTTGGTGGTGCATGCCCCAAAAATATGGGATGCCCCGATCATTACCAATGACTTGGTCAGTATTATCTCGGATACGGAGTTTCAGTGGCTCGGACGCTATGACAATATCATCAATTCCGGTGGTGTCAAAATAATTCCCGAACAGATAGAAAACAAACTCTCTTCCCTTATAAAAGGCAGATTTTTTGTATGGGGTATTTCGGACCGGGAACTCGGACAAAAATTGATCCTGATGGTGGAAGGAGTATCGGACACTGAAAAATTGTTGCATACGATCAACACCTCCGGAATACTCAAAAAGTACGAACTACCAAAAGAAGTGTATTCCTTGGAAAAGTTTGCCGAGACCAAAAATGGAAAGATTCAAAGGGAACGCAGTTTAAAACTAGTTCAAATTTCAGATTAGGCCGCTTATAATTCTTTAGTTTTTGTATTTTCATTGGATAAACCGTCTACATGAAAAATACGTACCTACTATTTTGCATTTTATGGGCTTTTACAAGTAGTGCCCAACAGATTCTTCCAGAGCATAAACGTGCCGAAGTTATTGATGAAATCCTAGGCGAACGCTTTAATACCTTGCTTCCGGAATTAATGGACGTATCCGGAATAGATATGTGGATATTAATATCCAGGGAGTATAACGAAGACCCGGTGCTACGGACAATGCTTCCTTCTACCTGGCTCAATGCCCGCAGAAGAACTATTTTACTATTCTATAGAAACAAGGCCAAAAATAGTGTAGAGAAATTGGCGGTAGCCCGTTATAATATAGGGGAGCATATTACATCCGCATGGGATAAGGAGAAAGAACCAGATCAATGGAATAGATTGATTCAGTTGATAGAAGAGCGTAATCCGGATAAAATTGGACTTAACTTTTCCAAGGATTTTAATATTGCGGACGGATTGGACAAAACCGACTACGATGAGTTTATGCAGTACCTTCCTAAAAAGTATCGCTCAAAAGTAACTTCCGCAGAGCAGTTGGCCGTGCGTTGGATCGAAACCCGTACCGCACGTGAAATGGTCATTTATAATCAATTGGTGACGATTACCCATGATATTATCTCAGAAGCATTTTCAGAAAAGGTAATAAGCCCGGGCATAACCACAACGACTGAAGTGGAGTGGTGGATGCGGCAAAGAGTTACGGATTTGGGCCTAGAAACGTGGTTTCACCCTACAGTAGATGTGCAGCGTACCAGTGAAGCCTTGGTAGGACATCTATATTCTTTTTCCGGCAGACCTGATGATACGGTGATTTTGCCGGGGGACCTATTGCACTGTGATTTTGGAATTACCTATTTGCGGTTGAATACGGATTGTCAGGAATTGGCTTATGTTTTAAAACGAGGGGAACAAGAAGCTCCGCTATATTTAAGGAATGGGTTACGGGACGGGAATAGGGTCCAGGATTTTTTGACCAAAAATATGATCAGCGGTCGTACGGGAAATGAAATACTATCCGAGTCGCTTCAAGAAGCCAAGGAAGCCGGATTACGTCCTTCAATCTATACCCATCCTTTAGGCGCATACGGTCACTCTGCCGGAACCACGATCGGTATGTGGGATTCCCAGGGCGGTGTTATGAAAGATGATGGGGAGAACTACCCGCTAAACCCGAATACCGTTTATGCCATAGAATTGAACACCACGATAAACGTTCCTGAATGGAAGCGCGACATTCGTATTATGTTGGAAGAGGCCGGGTTTTACGGAAAAGAAGGTTTCCGATATGTCAACGGTAGACAAACGGAGCTTTTGTTGGTTCCAAGGGTGATGCAACATCAAGGAAATTAAAATGAAAAAAGCAACGGTATTTTTTGCGTTATTTTTTGGGATACAAACTTTAATTTCCCAAGAACTGCAAGATAGTACCATGACCATTTGCTGGGACACTTCCTTATCCATGCAGGATCGGAATATGGAAAAAGACCTCTCCGTATTGGAGAAGTACTTCGTTAAAAATAAGAATCAAAAAGTGCAAGTGCTTTTTTTTGACCTTGGTTTACGGGAAAAAGAGTTTACTGTAACCCAAGGGGATTGGCAGGAGCTAAGAGCGGCACTTACAGCGGCTACATATGACGGGGCAAGCCTGTTCACCGATTTGGAAAAAAGCATAAAATATAAACGTGTTTATGTTTTCACGGACGGAAAGGGATTTGATAAAAAAGCAGTAATTGCCATGCCCAAAGGGTCCTATATCATTAATAGTAGTCCTATGAGAGATGGGGAGTTCTTAAAAAGGAACGCCTTGATTACAAGAAGTAGATTAGTAGATTTTACTGCAACGATGGCACAAAATTTAAAGACTACGCTACCCCACAAAAACATTGAAAACGCACAACAGATCAAAGGCACCGTTTATATAGATAATAGGCCTGCTTCCAATGTAAAAGTTGCGATTAAAGGAATTTCCGATAGCTTTTTGACCGATAGCGATGGAAATTTCTCCCTATTGGGTCGTACCGGAGATAGTTTGCTGATTACCAGTAGGGAAAACAATACGTTACGCATAGTGCCTATTGAACCCAACATACAGATGAAGATTTTCATGGCGCCCAATACCGTTGCTTTGGACGAGGTAGTTTTGGTAGAACAAGCACAGGAGGTAGAAAAATCTACAACGACGGGATACGGTCTGGAAAGTGAGGAAAAACTAGGCTATGCGGTGCAATCCATAGGAGATGATGCTATCAGTCCCATACAAACTAATGTAGCCAGCAGTGTACAAAATAGATTCTCAGGCGTTAACGTGGCTAGAAACAACGATTTAAGTCAGGTGAACATGCGAACGGATAATTCCATGTTATTGAACAATTATGGATTGATAGTCATAGATGGCGTACCCGTACAACGATCAAACTCTTCCGCATCAAACGGATCTCTTGCCAATTTTTCCTATGTAGATCCCGAGAATATAGCCGATATAACGGTTTTAAAAGGATATGCCGCTACCAACAGGTATGGTACCTTGGGATCGGGAGGCGTTCTTTTGATTACCACAAAAACGGGTGATTATGGCAAAGCGGAGCGCAAAGGAAACGATTTGGCCCGCTTAAAAAATAATATCTATGATGAGGAAAGTTCTATTGGAAGTATCAAAGGGTCCTCCTTTTTAGAAATATTACAAAACTCGGTATCGGAAAAAGAGGCGTACGGTAATTACCTGTCATTGCGCCGTAAATATCCAACTAATGTACTTCTTTATTTAGATGCCTTCTCCTATTTTGAAGTGCGCAATCCGGAACTAGCGTTACGTATATTATATAATATTCAAGAGGTCTATCCAAATGATACGGCTAAGCTAACTTCCTTGGCCCTTGTATTATCAACGATCGGTAAGTACCAAGAAGTTTTGAACCTATATGAAAAAATAAAGGAATTATTGCCTAATGCCGTTCAACCCTATTTGAATATGGCCTTGACGAAAGTAAGGATGGGTCAATACCAAAATGGCTTAAACGATATGTTGGCACTTTCAAGTAGCAACAAGTACCCCGGTTTGCGGACATCCGGTATATCCAAAACGCTGGGTAGGGAAATTAGACGTCTTCTTTTTCATCACAAGGAAGATTTGGATGCTTCCAAAGTAGATCATAAATATCTCAATAATGTAACCTACAAAGCAAGATTGGTATTTGAATGGAACAGACCGAATACGGAATTTGAAATTCAGTTTGTAAATCCCCAGAATAGATTCTTTAATTGGGAATATACCGACTCGGCCAATAGGAATAGAATAAATGAGGGTATAGCAGATGGATATGCTATGGAAGAATTTGAATTAACAGGGGATATGAAAGGAAAATGGATCGTGAACGCAACCTATTTGGAAGACCATCCGCTAAAAGAGAGTTTGGTACTTAAATGTACGCTATATAAAGATTTTGGCACATCAAAAGAAATAAGAGAGGATACATGGATGCATTTTGATGCCGTAGGTCAAAAGAAAAATATCTGGACCTTACATCTTAAGTGATACTGGCTTGATTTTTGAGGTGTTTTAATTCTAATCAAAACGCTATGATCATGAAAAATGCTACCCTTCTCATTCTTTTTCTCTCGTTATCCTTTTTAACTTTTTCACAGCAACAACCCAATAAGATCATCACAGGAAAAATGACCTATTTGGATATTCCGCTGACCAATGCCCAGGTCGTTAATACCAATAGCAAACAACAAGCAAAATCCAACCTAAACGGCAACTACAGTATCAAGGCAGGGGAGGGGGATATCTTGTTGTTCCAATACCCAAGTATGAAGGATATGGAAATCGTGGTGGAGGACATCACCGCTATCTTAAATATCAAAATGAACCAGGAAGTAAATAAATTGGATGAAGTGGTAGTTAGTAAAACACGAAATAAAAGTCAAGAAAAGTTGCAGTATGAATACGCTTCCAACAAAAACCTGATCAATACGGCATTTGGAATTGTAGATAGGGATTTAACCAATTTTCCCGTCCGTGTAGTAGATGGTTCGGAATTGCCCTTGGGCCAAATGGATTTTGTTTCTACCATCCAATTTCGTTTTCCCAACCTTAGGGTAATTAGACCATTAAATGACCCAACGAGACCTATTGTATACCTCCGGGGGGGAACCATAGGACTGTTACCCGTGATCTATGATGTAGACGGATTGATATTCACCGAGGCACCTACCTTTATTATGGTAGAAAATATAGAACGTATAGCCGTGATGAGCGGTTTAGGATTGGTTACGAAATATGGCGGACAATCCAATGGGGGGGTCATTGTAATTAATACCAAGGGAGCAAACTATTTCCCGGAACCGGGTACCGATCGGCCTTATGATCAAGCGAAACGTAGAAACAATATTTTTGAGGATAAGGTGCTCACGTCAAACGAATTGAAAAAAAACAGCCCCACATATCTGCAGCAATTGCATATAGCACGTACGGCGGAAGAGGCAATGGATATCTATAAAGTACAGGTAAACGCTTACAGAAGTTCCTATCACTATATGTTAGATGCCCATAGCTATTTTAAAGAAACTTGGGGGGAAATGGATTTTGCCGATAAGATCATTAAAGACCATTGGTATCTTTTTCAGGAGAATCCAGTAGCTTTAAAATCTTTGGCCTATAGCTATCAGGCCAGTGGGGATTTTGAAAAAGCCAATGAAATTTTCAAGGAGGTTTTTATCATTAGGCCACATTATGCACAGTCATATATGGACCTGGCCAACAGTTACCGGGAAATAGGCAACTATAGAAAGGCGGCATCTTTGTACACTAGATATGATTATTTGATTGCAGAGGGTTTTATAAAAGCGGATGATAAAGGATTTACCGATATCATTAGAAATGACTTCAATAATTTATTGAAATTAAATGGAAAGAATTTAGTACAAAGGCAAAGAAAATTTAAGCGCAAGGACAAAAAGGATGCCGTGGGAACCCGTATGGTGTTTGAGTGGAGCGATAGCGAAGCCGAATTTGAACTACAATTTGTTAACCCGCAGAACCAGTATTACAAATGGAACCATAGTTTACTTGCAAATGCGGAGCGTATTAAAGATGGAAAACTCAAAGGATATTCCTGTCAGGAATATGTAATAGATGACAGCCTTAAGGGCAGTTGGCAGGTAAATGTGAACTACTTTGGAAATAAAAGTCTTACCCCATCATATTTAAAAGCGACCATATACCATAATTATGGTCTTTCATCACAACGTAAGGAGACCAGGGTGTTCAAATTAAGTGTAAAAGATGTAAGCCAACCACTGTTTACCATATCCAATGCAAGTACCTTGGCATCCAAATAAATGGGAATACCTCAAAAAAAACCTTTTAGTGATAGTTTTAACGCTACAGGGGATGTCTGGTATAACCGCACAAAAAGACTACAAGGGAATCATCTATGACAGCAAGACAAATGAGACCTTACCTTATGTAAATATTGGGATCTTGAATAAGGGCGTTGGGACCGTTAGCAATGAATTAGGTGTTTTTCATCTGGAATTGAATCCCGAGGACTATACTACAATGGACACCCTACTGATTTCTTCCATGGGGTATAAAACGATTAAAAAAGCGGTTCCGGAGCTAGAATTTAGGTACAACGATTATGTTGAAATTAGGCTTTTACCACAACATATGAAACTGTCGGAAGTAGTGGTAACGGACAAAGGGACTTTTGAATTGAATCAGAATGTAGGATATCAAAACTTTGGACACAAAACGTACGGTTACTGGAAAGACAATATTGCTTTAGGAGGTGAGCTCGCTACAAAAATACGAGTGAAAAAAGGGCTTAGAAAATTGAATCGTCTTTTTTTTAATGTATTGCACAACCCTTCAGATAGTGTCCTTGTACGGGTAAATATATACGATGATGACGGTCGTATGCAATTTCCCAAAACGAACCTGAATACGTCGGGAAGAAATATATTGTTTCCTATTAGGTCTGATACGGAAATAGCCTTAATAGATTTAGAACCTTTCGATATTTTTGTTAAAAATGATTTTATTGTAAGTCTAGAATTGCTCAAAGTTTACGGAGATAAAGATATTGGGTTAGTACTTTCAGCTTCTGAAAATAGAAGTACCGATTCCTATAAAAAATATGCTAGTCAGTCCAAATGGGAGCTTATAGGTGATACTGCTATGGCCTATCATCTGAATACTACCCTCTACGCTAAAAAGAATCGGGGAGATTCAAAGGTGAGGAAAACGATCAAGGCAACTAAAAATCAAAAAAAGATTTCCGGTTTCGTATTATATGCAGGAAAGCCTTTGTCCGATGTCCGAATTATTAATTATAGTACAAATGAGCGGACAACAACCAATGAAAATGGTAGGTACGAAATTCTGGCAAAGAAAGGCGATCTATTAGGTTTTGAATTCCAGGGGATGAAAAAAACGGTATTTAAAATTTTAGATAGAACTAGAATCAATCTGGTCATGGATCCCGTATAAAACTATACTCTTTTTTGTATCTTGTAAGGTATTTCCCCAAGAACGTAAATGCCAATATTAGTTTAATGAGATGGATAGCTTAAGAAATTTTATTTTGTGTACGGTTCTTTCCCTCTTGGCCGTTACTATTTATGCACAAAAAGAATACAAAGGGCAGGTTCTTGATAAGCATACGGGAGAACCAATACCTTATGTAAATATTGGAATACTAAACCGGGCAAAAGGTACGGTTACCGATGTAAACGGGTATTTCCATCTAGAAATAAACCCTTTGGACTATTCATTGGAGGATACGTTACAGTTTTCTTCCTTGGGCTACAAAACGGTAAAGAAAAAAGTACCGACCCTTACCTTTGCTTATAATGAATACCCCAAAATATTTTTGGAACCAGATATAATTGCATTAGATGAAGTTGTACTGGTTGCGGGTGTTGAAGAAGAGCAGTTCGTAAATGAAAAGATTGGGTATAAAAATAAATGGGAAAAGATTTATGGGTATTGGAAAGACAATGTTTCCCTAGGTGGGGAACTTGCTACCAAAATTAGGGTGCGCAAAGGACTACGGAAGCTTAAAAGCTTAAGTTTTGGGGTTTGGCAGAACGAATCGGATAGCGTTCAGGTTCGGGTCAATATATATGATGACGACGGCCCTACAGGATTTCCCGGCACTAATCTGAATAAATCCTCACAGCATATTCTCTATGTCATTAAGAAAGGAGGTAGTTTGGCGAACATAGATTTAACTCCCTACAATGTTTATGTAAAAGACGATTTTATAGTAAGCCTGGAATTGTTAAAAGTATATGGAAATAGTAAAATAGCCTTAGTGCTGGCGGCTGTTAAAAATAGATATGCAAATACCTATAAAAAAAGTGCCAGCCATGATAAATGGCAACAAATGAAAGGTTCCGCAATGACCTATTACCTGGAATCTTCTCTTTTGGTTCCTGACAAAAAAACTAAAAAAAAGTAAATCACTTTGGGTATTAAACCACATGTTCGAACAAAAAATGAAAGAGTGGTATTTTACCCTATTTGATAGGTTATCCTATTGATCTCAAATGTTATAGTTTATCATATGCATACTACACCTGTAGTACTCCCATATTAAAAGGCTTTTCAATAGGCGCATGGTTTGCAGCTTCTATTCCCATAGAAATCCATTTTCGGGTCTCCAAAGGGTCTATTATGGCATCTGTCCATAAACGGGCCGCGGCATAATAGGGGGAAATTTGTTTATCATACCTTTCCTTAATGGTATTGAATAATTCCGATTCTTTTTCCTTGGTAATAGTTTCCCCTTTTTTCTTCAGGGAAGCGGTTTCTATCTGCAATAGGACCTTTGCCGCGGAATTCCCGCTCATAACGGCGAGCTCCGCACTGGGCCAAGCTACTATAAGTCTGGGGTCATAGGCTTTACCGCACATTGCATAGTTTCCAGCGCCATAACTATTTCCTATGACAATAGTAAATTTAGGTACTACGGAATTACTTACCGCGTTTACCATTTTAGCCCCATCTTTGATGATACCACCGTGCTCACTTTTACTACCTACCATAAATCCGGTAACGTCCTGTAAAAATACCAAAGGAATTTTCTTCTGGTTACAGTTCGCTATAAATCGGGTCGCTTTGTCGGCCGAATCGGAATAGATAACACCTCCGAACCGCATTTCCCCTTTTTTGGTCTTCACCACTTTTCGCTGATTGGCTACAATGCCTACGGCCCATCCGTCGATTCTCGCATAGCCGGTAAGGATTGTTTTTCCATATCCCTCTTTATATTGCTCAAAATCGGAATCGTCTACCAAACGCTTTATGATTTCCAACATATCGTATTGATCCGTACGTGAACTGGGTAAAATGCCGAAGATTTCATTCGGATCTTCTTTTGGTTTTAAAGATTTTGCTCTACTGAACCCCGCATTAGCTGGATCCCCAATTTTATCGATAAGTTTTTTAATGGTGTCCAAAGCGGCGGCATCGTCTTCGGCCTTATAATCGGTTACCCCACTAATTTCACAATGTGTTGTAGCTCCCCCAAGGGTTTCATTGTCCACATTTTCCCCAATGGCCGCTTTTACCAGATAACTTCCCGCCAAAAAGATACTGCCCGTTTTATCTACGATCAAAGCTTCATCGCTCATAATAGGCAAATAAGCGCCTCCGGCCACGCAACTGCCCATTACAGCAGCTATTTGGGGAATCCCCATACTACTCATAATAGCATTATTTCTAAAAATTCTTCCAAAGTGTTCCTTATCCGGAAAAATTTCGTCCTGCATGGGTAGGTATACGCCTGCACTGTCTACCAGGTAAATAATGGGCAGGCTATTTTCCATGGCTATTTCCTGTGCGCGCAAATTCTTCTTTGCGGTAATGGGAAACCAAGCCCCTGCTTTTACAGTGGCGTCATTAGCTACAACAACACACTGTTTGCCCTGAACATATCCAATAGTAACGACCACTCCTCCAGAAACGCATCCGCCATGTTCTTCGTACATATCTTCCCCCACCAGAGCTCCAATCTCAAGATATTCCTTATCGGTATCCAATAGATATGCTATACGCTCACGCGCTGTCATCTTTCCTTGCGCATGCTGCTTATCCATTCTACTTTTGCCTCCTCCCAATTTTATGGTAGCAAGCCTTTTTTTAAGTTCGGATCGTAGTAATTTATTGTGGTCTTCGTTTTTATTGAAGTTGATATCCATAGGTATAAACAGTTTCTTTAACTTGGATAAATATAAGGACTAATATTGATTAACTTTGACAAAACTGGAAAGTAAAATGAATCAAAAAATACGCTGGGGCATTATTGGTTTAGGCAATATTGCCCACCATTTTGCGAAAGATTTAAGTTTGGTAGATGATGCCGAATTAAGTGTGGTAGCTTCACGAAGTTTTGAAAAAGCGAAAGAATTCGCAGATCAATATAAGGTGGCCCATGCATTTGGAAGTTATCAAGAACTATTTGAAAGCAATGAAGTGGATGTAGTCTACATTGCCACTCCGCATACTTCCCATGCATCGTGGAGTATTATGGCCATGGACCATGGAAAGCATGTGCTCTGCGAGAAACCTATGGGTATCAATAGGGCAGAAGTAAAACGGATGGTGGCGGCCGCCCAAAGAAATAAAGTGTTTTTAATGGAAGGGCTTTGGAGCCGATTCAATCCGACGATACAAAAGGTCAAGGATTTGGTAGCAGCGGGAACTATAGGGGATATCGGTTATATCCATGCGGATTTTGCTTTTCCCGCCATGGACAGGGATATGAAGGGTAGACTTTTAAATCCCGAACTCGCCGGGGGATCACTTTTGGATATTGGGATATATCCTATTTTCCTTTCGTACCTCATTCTTGGAAAACCAAAAAAGATTTTGGCTACTTCTAATTTTTATACAACCGGTACCGAGATACAGACGGCCATAATTTTTAGTTATTCCAGTGCACAGGCCATACTGTATAGCGGATTTAAATCTAAATCTGAAATGAAGGCGGAGATTTCAGGCGACAAGGGATCAATTTATATACAACCCAGATGGCATGAATCCGAATCGTATACCCTGGAGAAAGATGGAAAAATAGAAAATTTTGATCTTCCCCCTACGGGAAAAGGGTATTTTCATGAAATCCACGAAGTACATAAATGTTTAAGGGGCGACCAAATAGAAAGTGAACTTTGGTCCCATCAGCATAGTTTGGATTTAGCGCAATTGTTGGACCAAGTACGGGAACAGTGCGGCATAGTCTTTCCCTTTGAAACCTAAAGTTTTCATTTATTAGGGGTAATTTCTTTAAAATTTACGATATTTGAAATTACCACCAACTAAACTACAACAAGAATGGGAATGAACAAGAATACCGTGCTCGCATGGGCCACTTTTATTATGATCGTAGTGGGCTGTGCCTTAATTGCCTTAGGTGCTTTTCGTTATGATGAAACCGCAGGTTGGGGTTTTGCTTCCGTTGGGGTCGGTTTTTTTGCCATTGCATGGGTTTTTAATGCACTTAAAGGAAGGGTTTAACAAGTTTCACTTCATTTTAATCTAATCTGATTTATTTATGTCCGACGATAAGAAAGTCATTTTCTCCATGTCCGGGGTGACAAAAACATACAAAAATGCCAATACTCCGGTACTAAAAAATATTTACCTAAGCTTTTTTTATGGAGCTAAAATTGGAATTTTAGGGCTTAACGGTTCCGGGAAATCCACTTTATTAAGAATTATTGCGGGAATAGATAAAAATTATCAAGGCGATGTGGTTTTTTCCCCGGGCTACAGGGTGGGGTATTTAGAGCAAGAACCGCTCCTTGATGAAAGCAAGACGGTTATTGAAATTGTAAAAGAGGGTGTGTCCGAAACGGTCGCCGTACTGGACGAATACAATAAGATCAACGATATGTTCGGTTTGCCGGAGGTGTATGAAGATGCGGATAAGATGCAAAAATTGATGGACAAGCAAGCAGAGCTTCAAGATAAAATAGATGCCTCCAATGCCTGGGAATTGGATACCAAGTTGGAAATTGCCATGGATGCCCTGCGTACACCGGAACCGGATAAGCAAATTTCCGTACTATCGGGAGGGGAACGAAGGCGTGTTGCCCTGTGCAGATTGTTATTACAAGAACCGGAGATTCTTTTGCTGGATGAACCTACTAACCATTTGGACGCGGAATCCGTACATTGGTTGGAACATCATTTGGCACAGTATAAGGGTACGGTGATAGCAGTTACGCATGATCGATACTTTTTGGATAATGTTGCAGGTTGGATTTTAGAATTGGATAGGGGCGAAGGTATTCCTTGGAAAGGAAATTATTCTAGTTGGTTAGATCAAAAATCCAAAAGATTGGCCCAAGAAAGTAAACAGGCTTCCAAACGTCAAAAGACACTGGAACGTGAGTTAGAATGGGTCCGACAAGGGGCCAAAGGAAGACAGACGAAACAAAAGGCCCGTTTAAAGAGTTATGATAAATTAATGAGCCAAGACCAGAAACAGTTGGATGAAAAGCTCGAAATCTATATCCCCAATGGTCCAAGGTTGGGAACCAATGTAATTGAAGCTAAGGGAGTAAGCAAGGGGTATGACGATAGATTACTCTATGAAGATTTGAATTTCAATTTACCTCAAGCAGGGATTGTCGGTGTCATTGGCCCCAACGGGGCAGGAAAAACTACCATCTTTCGAATGATTATGGGAGAGGAAGCCCCTGATAAAGGGGAATTTATAGTAGGGGACACTGCCAAAATCGCCTATGTAGATCAAAGTCATTCCAATATAAGTCCGGAAAAAACCATCTGGGAAAATTTTAGTGATGAACAAGAATTGATTATGATGGGAGGGAGACAGGTAAATTCCAGGGCATATTTAAGCCGATTTAACTTTGCCGGAAGCGAACAGAACAAAAAAGTGAGCATGCTTTCCGGAGGGGAACGCAACCGCTTGCATTTGGCGATGACTTTAAAGGAAGAGGGCAATGTGCTGCTTCTAGATGAACCTACCAATGATTTGGATGTAAATACCTTACGTGCCCTGGAAGAGGGTCTGGAGAATTTTGCCGGCTGTGCGGTAGTCATTTCCCACGATCGCTGGTTCTTGGATAGAATTTGTACGCATATCCTAGCTTTTGAAGGGGACTCGCAAGTGTATTTCTTTGAAGGTTCCTTCTCCGATTATGAAGAGAACAAAAAGAAAAGATTGGGGGGTGATATTATACCGAAACGAATCAAATATAAAAAGTTGATCCGATAATATATTTCGGGTCTTTAAGGACTGCCAAAGAAATTTAAAACTAAGTAGTCTATATTCTCGGCCCAAGTACGATAGGGGGATCTACATACCTTAATACGCTTCGTTGGGATACCAATCCAATTGTACGACTTCAATATCCGGGTTTCCTTGGTTGACCAACTCCTTAAATTTTATTACATCGCTTACATCCGGTTTACCTCTGTAATGATACGGGTACACCTGTTTTGGTTTAAACTCCAAAACTGCATCTGCTGCACTGTTTATCGGCATGGTATAAGGAAGGTTCATGCATACAAAAGCTTTGTCAATATTTTTTAATGCCCTCATTTCCGGAATATCCTCGGTATCTCCGGAGAAATAGAAACGCTGCCCATCTATTTGAAGCACATAACCATTTCCCCGTCCTTTGGTATGGAAGTCAAGGGCTTCTTTCCGAAGATTGTACATGGGTATTGCCTGTACGGTAATTTCATAACGCTCTTTGGAGTCACCATTGTTCAAGACGTCTATTTGCGGTGTAAATTCATCCGGTATTTTATCGGCCACGGCCTGTGGAACTATAATTTTTGCCTTTTCGGTATTCAATTCCTCCAAAGTCTCCAAACTAAAATGATCACCATGTATATCCGTTATCAAAATTAAATCGGGTTGTTTTTGTCCTTCAAACGTTTTTGCCCCACCCACTGGGTCTATATAAATAGTAATATCCTTCCATTCCAAAACTGCCGTGGCATGGGAAATTGGAATTATCCTGATTTCGGAATCATCTTCTTGCAATAGTGCTACGGGCTCCGTTATCTTATCTTTAGTGGCAGCGTTCATTTTCTCCTTACAGCCCAATAAGGAAAGACAGCAGCCCAGCAATGTGAATACCACTTTTTTCATTTCTATCATATCGTTAATTATTTTCTATGTTTTTTATCAAATTCCCTAAAGGATTTCAAACGACATAAAGTTAATATATCGCTTCCTTTGATATGGTGTATTATTTAATTTTTTTCATCCAAAAAATCTAAAAAGATAATTGCGCCGTATATAGTCGTATAAAACAAATAACTTTTATTAGGTAAACAAGAGGTTAACTAATTTTTACATTATGACTGAAACGAAGAGTAACAACGGATTAAAAGTGATAGCAGGTTTGTTAGGGGTAGTATTGTTAGGTACTATTATCTACACTGTTAGTCTTTATCAAGACAAGCAGAAGACCACGAATCAACTCACCCAGGAAAAGGAATTGGTGGTTGAGGATTTAAATAGCTTGAAGTCAGAGTATGACAAAGCTATTTTGGAAAGCAATGCGACCAATGAGGAATTGGTATCCGCTAGGGATAACATTGCAAGGTACATAGATTCTGTTAAGACGATGAAAGCGGATATTTCTTCGCTATCTAGATACAGAAGACAAGTAAGTGTTCTTAAGAAAGAAAGGGAGCAATTGTTGAAACAAGTGGATTCATTAACACAATCCAACACTTTAATTGCCATGCAAAGGGACAGTACTTTTGTTCAATTGGAGAAACAAACTGTTTTCAATGATTCTTTAGTAGTACAGAACACGCAATTGGCAGATGTGGTTGAACGAGGTTCTGCCCTTAATTTGTCTAAATTTGCCGTTGATGCGGTGAAAGAGCGTAGTAGCGGTAAACTGGTTTCTACTTCTAAAGCTAGTAGAACGGACAAATTCAAAATTTGTTTTACCGTTGCGGATAATGTTATTGCCGAAGCTGGCGACAGAGAATTTTTTGTAGAAGTTTTGGATCCCCAAGGTAATGTACTAGGTGAGAGCTATTCCAAATCTAATGATTCAGGTGCTTCCGTGACCTACAGTAAAGGAACTAACTTTTACTACGAGAACAAATCATTGGACGTTTGTGACTACATTAATAAGCCATCCGGAGATTTCCAAAAAGGAAATTACATGGTAAACGTGTACGATGACAGATTAAAGTTATTGGGAACTTCTAAGTTCGCTTTAAAATAAAGAGTAAACACTATCCATTAATACAAAGGGGGCAATTTTCGGATTGCCCCCTTTTTTAATGATAACATATCATTTTGAACTCTCTAAAATTAAAACGAAAAATAAAATCAGTTCTGTCCAAGAAGGGAGTATCCCTATATAGGGCCTGTTAACACAAAGCCTTAACGAACAGAATTTTAAATACAATGGCCTATTTTAGGGAACCTACCATATTTTCGGGCCTTACCCATTGGTCATATTCCTCCGCGGTTACATACCCTAGGTTAATAGCTTCTTCCCTTAGCGTAGTACCATTTTTATGTGCGGTATTGGCAATTTCCGCTGCTTTGTAATAGCCAATTTTCGTATTTAATGCGGTGACCAACATTAGGGAATTGTTCAATAATTGTTCGATGACCTTTTTATTGGGTGCTATCCCCGCCGCACAGTTAAGATCAAAACTCACACAGGCATCCCCTATCAATTCCGCCGATTGTAAAATATTGGAGGCCATCATAGGTTTAAAAACATTAAGCTCATAATGTCCCTGTGTACCACCTACATTTATGGCTACATCATTGCCCAGGACTTGGGCACATACCATGGTAAGGGCCTCACATTGAGTTGGATTTACCTTTCCGGGCATAATGGAACTTCCAGGCTCATTGGCAGGAATAGTAATTTCACCAATACCCGAACGTGGTCCTGATGCCATCATTCGGATGTCGTTGGCAATTTTGTTGAGGGAAACCGCCAATTGTTTCAAAGCCCCATGGCTTTCTACAATAGCATCATGGGCCGCCAATGCCTCAAATTTATTATCGGCCGTCCTAAAGGGCAATCCGGTAAACTCCGCTATATACTTGGCTACCAAAACGTCATAGCCTTTGGGTGTATTTAAACCGGTTCCAACAGCGGTACCGCCCAAGGCCAATTCACTTAAATGGTCTAAGGTGTTTTTTAGGGCTTTAAGGCCATGGTCCAATTGGGAGGTATATCCGGAAAATTCCTGACCCAAGGTTAGGGGAGTGGCATCCATTAAATGGGTACGTCCAATTTTAACTACATCGGAAAATTCTTTTGCCTTTTTGTCCAGGGTGTCCCTTAGTTGAACAAGTCCCGGAATAGTTACTTCGGCAATCTTTTTGTAGGCGGCAATATGCATTCCCGTGGGGAAGGTGTCGTTCGAAGACTGGGATTTGTTTACATCGTCGTTCGGTTGAATGGTCTTTTCACCTTCCCCTATTTTTTTTCCGGCCAGTTCATGGGCCCTGTTGGCAATGACTTCGTTTACATTCATATTGCTTTGTGTGCCCGATCCTGTTTGCCAAATGACCAATGGAAATTGATCGTTGTGTTTACTTTCCAATATTTCATCACAAACCTGGGCGATTAAATCCCGCTTTTTTACATCGAGGACACCCAATTCGTGATTGGTATAGGCAGCTGCCTTTTTTAGATAAGCAAAACCATAAACGATATCCAAAGGCATAGATGCCGCTGGTCCTATCTTAAAGTTATTTCGGGAACGTTCGGTTTGTGCACCCCAGTATTTATTGGATGGGACCTTAACTTCGCCCATGGTATCTTTTTCTATTCTATAACTCATCCTTAAAGCTGTTTTAACATAACAAAGGTACTGTTTTGAAGAATTATTTCCGCTTGAGCAGAAATAATTTCAGCATTTTTTAAAATTGATTTGTTGATTTCAATCATTTCAAAGTATCTTTGTAATAGTAAAATTATACACTTATGTTTGAATTCGACCAGTATTTAGGCTTTTTGGCATTTTTAACTATACTTACCATAGGGTTTTGGTTAATGATATTTTTATTGACGTTTGTAATTCCTTACTGGTTGGGAGGAAATCTATTGGAATTTTTAAAAGAAAGGCGTGAGGCAAAAAAAGCTAAACGCGAAGCATAAAAAAAGAAGCCATTTGGCTTCTTTTTTGTTTTATATGATTTTCTGGATCAACCATCAAATTCCTCATCACCACCATCATATTCCCTTTCCCTTTCTCTCTTTTTCTTTTGGTTGAACCTATAGGTAAAGGATAGATTATAGCTTCTCACTCGAAATTGAAACTCGCTATCGTTCTCAAAAGCCGGGGTAAGCGTTTCGCTTACGCGTTTTCTACTATTGAAAACATCATTTATATTAAGGGCCAATGAAGCTTTATCTTCCAGGAAATCTTTGCTGAATGCCAGATCCAATGAGAATATTCCTTGATTTTTTGTTTGGGCATTTTCCGTAGGTCCACGATAATTTATCCTCGTCTGCCAATCAATACTCTTGGGCAAAGTAATTTTATTATTCACCCTAATGAACCAACTAAGGTTCTCCGCATCAAAGTTCTGATTGTTAAAATCCCCACGGGTGATTAAATTGAAGAGATTAAAATTTCCGTTCAGGTTCCATTTTTTGGTAGGCCTATAATTGGTGGTGAATTCAAACCCGTAACGATCATTTTTTGCCAGGTTTATGGGAGTTCTCCTTATAATACTGACTTCCTGCCCATCAAATATGGTATTTTCCCCCGTGTCCTCCGTAATAAAGGTAATGACATCCGTGGCGCGTTGAAAATAGATCGATGCGTTCAATGTAATTTTATCGAAGCGATTTAGATATCCTAAATCTATTTGATTGGAAAAGGACGGCGTTAAGTTCGGATTTCCCTGGAACAGGTTGGTAGGGCTGGATCGCGATGGAAAAGGATTTAGAAAACGAGATCTGGGCCTTCTTATCCTTCTATTATAGCCCAATGAAAAACTTTCTTTCTCGGAAACTTCATAGTTCATGTTTACGGTAGGGAAGAATCCATCAAAATTATTGCGATTCAGATCATTGGTCTCCAATTGGTTAATTATAAGTCGGGTTGCCTCATAACGTAATCCCAAGAGATAGGATAGCTTACTTATCTTACTTCCGAATTGCGTATACACCGCATTGATGGTTTCCTTGTAATCTAGCACATTACTGGGATCGGTAATACCAAGCTCGTCCAAGGTAGGATTTATAAAATCAACATCGTAATCGGTGTTCAATAGATTGTAATCGCCTCTAAACCCCATTTCAAACTGACTGTTTTCACCGATCGGCAAGACGTAATCCGTTTGTAAAAACACCCTGCGTTGTTCTTCCGCGGTGCGTACCCGTTCACTATCAAAACCGTTCTGGACAATTAAGGATGCTTCTATCTCGTCACTTGTTTCATATTGAAAATCAAAAGTAAGTTTATGACCGGAGGTATTGAATTGTTTGTCAAAGTTAAGAGCGTATTGAAAGGTTTGGTCATCTTCCGTCTCCGGATCAAACCTAAAACCATTGGTTTGGTTACCATCAATATCAATTTGTGAAAAATTATTGACAGTTTCACTACTGTTATCGGAATCCCGGACAAAAATACTTTGCGTTAGGGAAGCGGTTTTATTGATATACCATTCTATACCAAAATTGGAATTGATTCCTTTTCTTATCCTATCAAACTCCCGTTCTTCACGGATAGCATTTGTGAAATTTCCGTTTTCGTCCACAAAATTGGTGGCATTCAGCGAATTGCCGGGAGATACCCTGTAGTTGTATCCGGTGTTCGTAAAAAAATTAAGGTCTCCTGTTCTGTAATTAAGGTTGCCGTTGATACCGGCACGTTCAGGATATCCTAAATTGGCGGTGAGTGCACCATTGATTCCCTGTAGCTTACTTCTCCTTAGGATGATGTTTATGATACCTCCCGATCCTTCTGCATCATAACGAGCCGATGGAGAGGTAATAACTTCAACTTTTTCTATGGATTCCGCTGGAAGCTGGCGGAGCGCTTCGGTAGAATTTAATCCGGTAATTGCGGAAGGTCGCCCATTGATAAGAATTCGTACATCGTCGTTTCCGCGCAACTGTACATTGCCCTCTACATCAACGGAGACAGAGGGAACGTTGTCCAATACGTCGCTTACCGTTCCACCACGAACGGTAAGATCTTGTCCTACATTATAGATTTTTTTGTCCAAGCGGAGTTCCACGGTCGTTCTTTCGGCCATTACTTCTACACCTTCCAGTTGTTCTACGTCCGGGGACAAATTCATAATGCCTAGATCGGTAGAATTTCGTAGTGTTTGGT
>JBATTK010000041.1:0-72638 GCA_049670505.1 Saonia sp. | reverse complement strand
GTGATATGGGCCATCCAATTTTCCGGAGCTTCTATGGTTGCCCGAGTGATGCTATCCTGGGTAATAAAGACCTTGATGCCCTCTTGTACGGATACTTTTCTAAAGTCGGAAAGGTTTCTTGCCTTGGATATCAAACCACCCGCGTCCTCCCCAATTTCACTTTCTCCTATATGACTATGCACAGATAGTTGAAAAGCGAAGAAAAAAATGAGAATCGCTATTCCCGAGCTTACCAAGATCAAATTACTTTTTTTCATGATCCGCCTTATTTATATGTTGGTTATAAGCGTTTTTAATTGCCTCAAAATCTATATTCAACAGCTCCATTTTTTTAAATACATCGGGAAGGATTACTTCTTTAAACTCGGTTCTTTTAATTTCTAGAACGGTATGGTAACCGTTTTTTGAAACAAAATATCCTATGCCCCGCTGATTATAGATGACATCCTGTTCTTGGAGATAGGTAAAGGCCCGTATCGCGGTGTTGGGATTAACCTCTACCATTACGGCAATCTCCCTCACTGAAGGTATCCGTTCTTCCTCCCGCCATTTTTTGGCGAGGATATTCTCATAGAAGAAGTCCACGATCTGTAAGTAAATAGGTTTGCCATTATCAAAATCCATTAATAAACTTCCTTTTCAATTAGCTTAAAATAAGTGGCCAAAAGCAGTACAGGCCCCAAAACAATAACCCAAAACCACTTTCCGAATCCGGAAAAATCCTTGCCGGCCATATCAAACGCATTGGAGACCGATAGATTCCCGGAAAACATATCATATCCCATGTTGAACATGGAAAAGAGGATACCGTTATAAACAAACAGACCAAAAACAATCAGTAAGATCAAGAGGATGGTTTTGCCGATCCTGTTCTTGGTAAATGCAATAGCCCCCAACAGAAATACAGGTTGGGCCACTATATAAAATTTGATTGTTTGCCAATAGCCTTCCGAAAATAGGGGTAATAGATGAAAATTGGTTTTGGAAAACAGACTTCCCAAGATGATGGTAAACTGCCCGACCAAAAATGCAAAGACCGTAAATACGGCCGTATAGATAATACTGGTAGCAAGCCAGGTTGCCGCTAGTCTTTCCATAGGCGAAACGGGCATTGCATAGTAAAAATGATTTGCTTTCTTATTGTGGGCCTCCTTAAAAATAGCAAAAGAGAACAGTATGCCTAAGGGAACGTAAAATTTGGCAAATAGGCCACTAAACTCAGTAGGTGTCACCAACCGATCTCCCCATAAACTGAATAAAAAGGCGATGACCATAAGGCCCCCCACAACGGATAATGCCGTTAGTATGGCTCCTTTGAGCAACACCATATCCCTGTAGATAAAAAGCGCTATCCTGCGCATACTAAAATGTTCGTTCATGAGATGTATTTTTTAAGGCTTTGGTAATCCGTTCCGGTTCGCTTATAACAGCATTGAACAAGAGCTCCAGATCCACTTCCGTTTCTTCCCTGTCCTGTCTCGCAAGGACCGCTTTCCCTCCAAAAGAGGCTTCGGAATACAGTATGGATTCCCCGGCATCCGGGCCAGGTTTTCCGAACCATAGTTTTTCGGAAACTTGAGAAAGCGATTGATCAAATGCCACCTTGGAATGGTCCAAGATGACCACATGGTTTATTAGGCTATACAGATCTCGGACCTGATGGGTGGAAATTATGATACATTTTCCCTGATCAACGGCCGAGGCCATGATCTTTCGAAACTGACTTTTTGAAGGAATGTCCAATCCATTGGTGGGCTCGTCCATGAGCAATAATTTGGTATTTGTAGCAATCCCAAAGGCAATAACCACCTTTTTCTTCTGCCCAAAGGACAAGCTGGATATCCGATCATTTGGGGATAGTTTAAATTCTTGGAGCAGTTCATAGAATTGTACTCTTGAGAATCTAGGGTAAAAAACGGAATTCACTTGTTCATAAGTAGCGATTTTAAGGGCTGCCAACTCAAAGTCTTCAGGGACGATGAAGATATCCTGAAGACATTTCACCGCTCTTTCGGAGGAGTTTTTTCCAAGGACTTGGCAGTAACCGTACTTTGGGAATAGCAATCCTGCCATTATTTTTAATAAGGTGCTTTTCCCTTCCCCATTTTTACCGAACAGGCCATAAATATTACCGGCCTTAAAATCCAATGAAATATTTTCAAGGATATTTCTGCTTTTTGGATAGCGGAACAGAAGGTTTTTAATCCGTATCATAACTAGTGTATTAGTTGTCTAGTACACTTCAAATATATAAAAGTAAACGATACCAACAAAAAAAATCTTTTTTTTCCACATCCGAGAGAATAAACAAGGGGTAACTATTTTCTTTAAGTGTGATTAAAGAGTTTTTGTTTACATCCTTTTTCCCTACTTTAGGGTGGACTAATTTCAACCTGATAAAAATGAAAACTCTATTTGCTAGAATCAGCGTTTTTATGCTGATTATCTTCCTATTACCACTTTCCACAACTGCTCAAAAACGTAAAAAGGCAAACGCCGCATCGGTACAATTTCCGGAGGAATTGTACTCCAGTTTGGAGTATAGATCTATAGGCCCGTTCCGTGGTGGTCGTTCTGCGGCCGTAACCGGAGTGCCGGGAGAACCCAATCTCTTTTATTTTGGTGCCACAGGAGGGGGGGTATGGAAAACTGTGGATGGCGGTCGTACCTGGGGCAATATCTCCGATGGTTTTTTCGGAGGGAGTATCGGTGCCATTGAAGTAGCAAAAAACGATCCCAACGTTATTTATGTCGGGGGCGGAGAAAAGACACTAAGGGGCAATGTATCCTCCGGTTATGGCATCTGGAAAACGGAGGATGCCGGAAAAACATGGAAATCGGCCGGTCTGACCAATAGTAGGCATGTGCCCCGAATCCGTATTCACCCTACAGACCACGATATTGTTTATGCGGCGGTTTTGGGAAATATTTACAAGCCCACCCAAGATCGAGGGATTTATAAAAGTACCGACGGTGGAAAAACATGGCGCAAGACCTTGTTTGTAAACGATCAGGCCGGAGCTGTAGACTTGGTACTGGATCCCAATAATCCTCGGATTATATACGCTTCTACGTGGCGGGCAAAACGAACCCCTTATAGTTTAAGCAGCGGTGGTGATGGGTCGGCGCTTTGGAAAAGTACGGATAGCGGGGAAAGCTGGACGGAAATTTCGAAAAATGAGGGTTTCCCCAAGGATACCTTGGGCATCATAGGAGTAGCGGTATCCCCTAAAAATTCTGAACGTGTCTGGGCCATTGTAGAAAACAAGGAAAAAGGGGGGTTGTATCGCAGTGAAGATGGGGGTAAAAAATGGACCATGATCAACGAAGAGCGAAAGCTGCGTCAACGCGCTTGGTACTATACGCGACTCTACGCGGATACCGAAGATGAGAACATTGTCTATGTATTGAATGTACGCTACCATAAATCTACCGATGGTGGCAAGACCTTCAATACTTTTAATGCGCCGCATGGGGATCATCATGATCTGTGGATCTCTCCCGAAAATTCAAAACGGATGATTATTGGGGATGATGGAGGTGCTCAGGTTTCCTATGATGGTGGCGAAACATGGAGTACGTATTACAATCAGCCCACGGCACAATTTTATAGGGTGACTACCGATAATGATTTCCCCTATAGGATTTATGTGGCGCAACAAGACAATTCTACGATCCGTGTAAAACACCGGAGTGATGGCAATAGCATTAGCGAAGACGATTGGGAGGAAACGGCGGGTGGAGAATCTGCTCATATCGCTGTGGACCCCAACAACAACGATATTGTGTACGGCGGTAGTTATGGAGGTTTTTTGACCCGTGTGAACCACAAGACCGGAACGGTACGTGGTATTAATGTATGGCCCGATAATCCGATGGGGTATGGGGCAGAGGGAATGAAATATCGCTTTCAATGGAATTTCCCCATTATTTTCAGCAAGCACGACCCCAAAAAACTCTATACCTTTTCCAACCATGTACATCTTAGTGAAAATGAAGGACAAAGCTGGACCTTGTTAAGTGAAGACCTAACCCGTAACGACCCATCCAAACTGGTTTCGAGTGGAGGCCCCATTACCCAGGATAATACCGGGGTGGAGTATTACTGTACCATCTTTGCCGCCAATGAAAGCCCTATGAAAGAAGGCCTACTTTGGGTAGGCAGTGATGATGGACTCGTTCATGTATCCAAAGATGGAGGCCAAAATTGGGAGAACGTAACCCCAACGATCATGCCCGAATGGAGCATGGTAAACAGTATAGAGCCTTCGGCTTTTGATGAAGGTACCTGCTATGTGGCGGCCACACGATATAAATTGGGCGATTTTGAACCTTATTTATATAAAACCACGGATTACGGTCAGACCTGGAAAAAAATAACGAACGGTATAAATAACGAACATTTTACACGTGTACTTCGGGAAGACCCTAAACGCAAGGGCCTGTTATATGCTGGAACGGAAACAGGAATGTATGTTTCCTTTGACGACGGCACAAATTGGCAACCGTTTCAGTTAAATCTCCCTATTGTTCCCATTACCGATTTAGCGATAAAGGATAACAATCTAATCGTTGCCACGCAAGGACGCAGTCTTTGGATGATAGATGACCTAACGGTTTTACACCAATTGAACAATGCTGTTAAAACTACTGAAATGCATTTGTACAAGCCCAAAGATGCTTACCGCACCAAGGGCGGCGTTAGCGAAGAACCTTCTAAAACGGAAGGCGCCAATCATCCAAACGGCGTGGTTACTCATTTTTATTTAAAGAACATAGCCGAGAAAGACAGTATTAACCTCACCTATACCTCCATGGCAGGGGATACTTTGGCCACTTTCAGTAGGGCGGCCAAAGAAAAAGATAAGAAGTTGACCGTAAAAAAAGGAGGGAATACTTTTGTTTGGGATACGCGTGGCAAGGGTGCTGAGAAATTAGAGGGAATGATCTTATGGTGGGCCAATTTAGACGGCGCCAAAGCCGTTCCGGGGGAGTATAAAGTTCATTTGAACGTGAACGGAAATACGGTTTCCGAGACCTTTAAAATCATTCCCGACCCAAGGGCGGAAGTCTCCATAGCCGATATGCAAAAGCAATATGATTTTGTAAGCGATGTGAACGGTATGGTAGACAGGGCGCATCAATCTATAAAAAAGATCAGGAAAATCACTTCGCAATTGGATGCTTTTAGCAAACAGTATGCTGCGGATGAACGGACCAAGGAGTTGGTAGAGCGTGCCAAGAAGATGAAGGACGATTTTGGAAAAGTAGAAAAGGCACTCTATCAAACTAAAAATCGGAGTAGACAAGATCCCTTGAATTTTCCGATTAGGCTTACCAATAAATTAGGGCATTTGAACAGTTTAGTGGCTTTGGACGACTTTCCACCTACCGATCAGGATATCGCCGTAAAAAATGAACTTAGCACTGAAATCAACACCCAATTAAAAACTTTTGATGCGCTGATCGATAAAGAAATACAGGAATTCAACACGGCCTTTAACAACCTAAAATTGAATTATTTGTTTGTTGGGGAGTAAGCTGACCATTTTGTACCCTTGCATCGGGCCTAGCCTTGAAGCAAGGGTGCACAATTTAAAAATGATTCCCTCAAAAAACCTTGATATCGCACGCGGTGGGGATATCAGGTTTTGGTCGCAACGGATGGAAAATATAGAAAAAGGATAATGACCGACTACTATAACTACATAAAAGCATTGCATCTAATTTTTGTGATTACATGGTTTGCGGGCTTGTTCTATATCCCAAGGTTGTTTATTTATCATATTGAAGCCTCGCAAAAGCCTTCGCCGGAAAGGGAAATACTCACCAAGCAATTAAAGTTAATGACCAAGCGGCTGTGGTATATTATTACATGGCCCTCCGCGGTTTTGGCCACCTCATTTGCGATTTGGTTGCTGGTACTAATGCCCGGCTGGTTGCAACAACCATGGATGCATGTTAAATTGGGGTTCGTTCTGCTATTAATTTTATATCACCTGCAGAGCCATCGCATATTTTTGCAATTACAGCGGGACGAGGTAAAACACAGTTCCAATTTTATGCGCATCTGGAACGAGGGGGCCACGTTGATCCTTTTTGCAGTAGTATTTTTGGTTTCCCTTAAAAATGCCTTCAATTGGATTTTTGGCGTAGTCGGAATTTTGGCTCTGGCCATACTTTTGATGTTGGGGATAAAACTCTACAGGCGTATCCGCCATAGAAATCCAGATGCTTAAGCAAATTCCAAACTATTCCATAATAATTCCGTATTCTTTTTTGAGTTTTATTGGAAATGATGGTTGGCCTGATATTTGATGCCCATGCAGGGGGATAAATTGCGGCAAAAGAAATGATTCCGATCGGGATTTGGATTTTGTTTTTCGGAATTTTATGTCGTAGCCATTATTGCTATCTTTAACTTCAAATTCGTAGTCCTTGTTCAAAAAATTATCACTCCGTTCCCGGATTTTTATCTCCATGATTTTATTGGTGCTCATAGCATCGGTTTTAATCGCCGGGGTTACCATTTATCAATATGGAGAGCAATCCAAGGATTATCATCAGGTCCGTTTGGAGCGTAAGGAAGGACAGATAAAGCAGAGCATAAGTTATACGCTGCAAAAAACCACTTATCCGGTTACCACCGAAAACCTAGCGTATATCTTCAAGGACGAAATTTACCAGATTGCCGATGTGCAAAACGTAAATTTCAATATCTATGATTTGGAAGGGCAATTGATTAAAAGTTCGCGACCCAAGTTCAATAACGATTCCATTTCCATCTGCCTGGATGCTGAGGTCTTGAACCGATTGAAAGAGAGTGCGGACAAACGTTATATTGAGGACAATTCTACGGCAGGGGATAAATACCAAGCTTCTTACACTTATATCACGGATAAAAAATTCAAATCCATAGGTATTTTGAATTTGCCTTATTTTGAGGACAACTCCTTTAATAATATGGAACTAAGGGAGTTTTTGTTCCGGCTTGCAGGGGTATATCTTTTAATGCTATTGATAGCCATTGCGCTGGCTTATTTCATATCCAAGTACATTACACGTTCACTTCAAAACATATCGGATAAGCTGAATCAAACGGATTTGACGAAGCTGAACGAAAAAATAATTATAGACGACCCCTCCGATGAGATAGGAAAACTCATCAGTTCCTATAACGATATGATCGACGAATTGGAGCAGAGCGCCGCAAAATTGGCGAGAGGAGAACGGGAGCAAGCCTGGAGGGAAATGGCGAAACAAGTAGCCCATGAGATTAAAAATCCATTGACCCCCATGCGTCTCAGTGTGCAAAGCTTTGAACGAAAATTTAATGCCAACGACCCTAACATCACAAAAAAAGTTGCCGAATATTCAAAAACCTTGATCCAACAAATAGATACCATGAGCAATATTGCATCGGCTTTTTCTAATTTTGCCCAGATGCCGGCCCAACAGAACGAAACGCTAAATGTGGTTAAAATCGTAAAGTTGGCCTTGGATATTTTTAATGAAAATTATATCCATTTTATTGCGGATGAAAAAGAAATCATTTCCAAGCTAGATAGAACGCAATTGATCAGGGTGGTGACCAATCTGGTGAAAAACGCGATACAGGCAATGCCTACGGTTGAATCTCCCCGAATATTGGTGTCCGTTTCTTCGGAAGGAGAATATGTGAAGATTTCTGTTGCGGACAACGGTATTGGAATTGCGGATGGATTCAAGGACAAGATTTTTGAACCCAAGTTTACGACCAAATCCAGTGGGATGGGACTTGGTCTGGGTATGGTAAAGAACATTGTGGAAACCTATAAAGGAAGTATCCATTTTACATCACAGCCGGGTAAAGGCACGGTCTTTACCGTAAAGTTTCCAAAAGAATAATTATTTCCGTCCCATTTGAAGTTAATATTAAAATAAAATAGATCATGAATTACGAGAATATACAGGTAGATCAAGAAGAAGCTTTGGCAACCATTACGATCAATCGCCCAACGAAGCTAAATGCCCTGAACAAGGCAACGATCAAGGAGTTGCATAGTGCCTTTAAAGCCTTGGATGATGATACGAAAATAAAGGTTATCCTAATTACGGGAAGCGGGGAAAAAGCCTTTGTAGCGGGTGCGGATATTTCCGAGTTTGCGCACTTTTCGGTCAAGGAAGGCAAAAAGCTGGCCGCAAAGGGACAGGAACTGCTATTCGATTTTGTGGAAAATCTTTCCACGCCGGTGCTAGCGGCCGTTAACGGTTTTGCCTTGGGGGGTGGACTGGAGTTAGCTATGGCCTGCCATTTTAGGATTGCCAGTGACAATGCTAAAATGGGCCTGCCGGAAGTTTCTTTGGGCGTTATTCCGGGCTATGGCGGAACGCAACGTTTACCACAATTGGTCGGTAAAGGCAGGGCTATGGAGCTCATTATGACCGCTGGAATGATAAATGCCGCAAAAGCTCTGGAATACGGGCTCGTGAACCATGTAGTCCCACAAGAAGAGTTACTGCCCCTATGTCAAAAAATAGCGGGCAAAATATGTAATAATTCCCCCGTAGCCCTTAGTTATGCAATAAAAGCGGTAAATGACGGTTTTAAAAGTAATACAAACGGGTATGTATCCGAGATAGAAGCTTTTGGAAGCTGTTTTGGAACAGCGGATTTTAAGGAAGGCACAATGGCTTTTTTAGAAAAAAGAAAGGCAAATTTCCCCGGAGCATAGCATACCTTTAAAACCTACTTATGATGTTTGGAAAAAGTTTATTCCCTATACTTTTTCTTGTGGCCCTATGTGGATCTAAGGCCCAGGAAATTCCGGTAAATTACAGTTTAGGAGAGAATTATAATGATAGGTATAAATACTCCACCGTACTGACCATAGACGATGCCGGGGCAGAAGGAACCATTTTGGTACGTAAGTACTATGGGGGTATGGTCTTACGGCCCAAAGGCCATTTTATAGAAGTTTACGATAAAGATCTGCAGCTTATCGCCGAATACAACTACAAGTACTCCGGGAAGCATATGGTAGATGGCTTTGTAAAGAACGGACAACTTGTTCTTTTAGAATTGACCTACAATTATGATGAGAAGACCTATGATTACGTAGCACATAGAAGTCCGTTATCGGATTTTAATTTTACGCAGCGTACGATCCTCTCCGTTCCTTCCAAAGAGGTAATCAATCCTCTGGCGGTAAACAAGTTTAATCGTAGTTTTTCCAATGGATTTTCAACCACTGTTTTCTTTGACGATGAAAAATCCGCCTTTGCAATAACAGTTCATTATAGAAAGGGAAGTAAACAAGCATATCAAATGTACTTGTTCGGGACGGATTTAAAGGAACGGATACAATACGATTTTACGGCACAGATCGAAGAAAGGAATTATGCTTTTGAGAATATTGCGGTATCCAAGGACTTCAGTACACTTTATCTCATGGGAAAAGCATATTTTAAAAAACGTCGTTTTGATGCCAAAGAGCGAAGATTTCAATATGAATTGATAAGGGTAACCAAGGACGGCCATTCCCTTCAGGAATTCAACGATCCGGGAAGTTTTCCAGAGTCACTAAAACCTATTTTGATCGATGATGAATTGATTGCCGTTGGTTTTTACGCCGATAGAAAGGATAACCGCTATAATGGATTAGTTTATTTTAAATTGGATCCGGCAACATTGGCTATCCGTTCCAAAAAGTATAACGCTTTTTCCGATGAGTTTATGTTGGATAAGTTTGGAAGGGAAGTAGATGCAGAAATCAAAAACCTTATTTTTAAAGACATCCATATTACGCCAAATAAGGATATTTTGTTCAGTGCCGAGGAGTACTTTGTTACCACAGGGGAGGATAAAAGCACAACGGGCGCCCATGTAAGCCTTGAAAGATATCACTACAATGACATTGTTTGTGCCAAACTGGATGCCAATGGAACCATGGTATGGGCTCGGAATATTAACAAAGCGGAAGTTACCCAAGGGGATGCCGCCTATGCCTCCTATACGGCTTACAGCAAGGGCGACGAGATGTACTTTTTTATCAATTCTGGAGAGAATCCCCAAAAATTAAGTAGTGACCGGATATTATTCAAACAAGGTTACAGCCGTAGTCCTAATATGTTCATCATTAAACTGGATGCCCAGGGTAAAATGACATTTAAAAAACTGATCGATGATAAGGAAGTTCGTTTACCCATTATGGTATCCAAATCCTTGATCGATAAAAATAATGATCAGTTACTTTTCTACGCCAAACGTGGTTCCAGAAAGCAGTTGGTAAAGGTTCATATCGGTTCGGAAAGCCTCAAATAATAGCTATTAGTCTACACTCCCGCTTTTCTAATAGAGGTACTCAATTCCTATCCCAAGAGGAGTATCGCACTACTCCAATCAACAAGGGTTTGCACTTTGCTATTTCTCAGATGAAGTTCGTGTTAATTAACATAAACAACACTAAGATATTGGATTTAATCCATAAATTTGGATTAAATCCAATATCTTGTATAAAAAAGACTATATAAAAGGGCGTGGGGCACAGCAAAATGTTCCCAATAAGTTTCTGCTACATATTTATGAAACCCGAGATGATTTCTTGGAATATTGTAGGATAGAGGGGGAAGATGCGGACAATAATAGGACCCAATATATCCCCATTTTCCCGAAAACCATTGTGAACAAGGTTACCAGTCCGGATGTGGGAATGATGTATTCCATGAATACCTATCAAGGCTGTGAACATGGCTGTATCTATTGCTATGCCAGGAATACCCACGAATATTGGGGGTATAGTGCCGGACTCGATTTTGAACGAAAGATTTTAGTGAAGCAGGCTGCACCCTCTTTGCTGGAAGAAAAACTCAAAGGTAAAAAATGGCAGGCAAACACTATAGTGCTTTCCGGCAATACGGATTGTTATCAGCCAGCTGAAAAGAAGTTTGAGCTAACGCGAAAGTGTTTGGAGGTCTTTTTAAAATATAGACACCCTGTAGGGATCATTACCAAAAATGCCTTGATTTTGAGGGATCTGGACATTCTGAGGGAATTAACAAAACATAATTTAGTCGGTGTAAACGTATCCGTTACCTCCCTTTCGGAGGAAACTAGAAGAATCTTGGAACCACGGACGGCGACCATAAAGAAACGTTTGGAGACCATACGGATATTATCCGAGAACCAAATTCCGGTCAATGCCATGTTGGCCCCTATAATTCCGGGCATTAACAGTCACGAAATTATGGGCTTGGCAAAAGCTGCTGCGGGCAACGGAGCACTTTCCTTTGCCTTTACTATTGTTCGGTTAAACGGTGCTATTGGGCAAATCTTTACGGATTGGATTAGGAAAACATTACCCGATAGGGCGGACAAGGTACTACATCAAATAGAAGCCTGCCATGGAGGAACCTTGAACGATAGTCGGTTCGGTCTTCGAAATAGAGGAGAGGGAAAGATTGCACAACAAATCCATGATCTGGTCCGTTTGGCCCGGCAGACCTATTTTAAAGATAAAGTATTTCCTAAATTGAATAAGGAACTGCACAGGCAGTACAAGGATGGCCAAACGAGCTTATTTTAAAAAATGTTATTTTGTTGTCCAAATTTCTATCAACACAACGTCTTTACCATAAAGAAAAAGTATAACCTTTAAAAAACAAACACGATGAGCAATTTTTTGTATTTATTCAGAGGCGGACATGAAACGTATAAGGCCTTGTCCCAAGAACAACAACAGGCACACATGCAAGTATGGGGTGCATGGATGGGCGGACTTCAAGAAAAAGGCCAGCTATTGGACGGCTTGCCCCTGGCCGAAGAGGGTAAGGTAGTGGAGAACAGGGGAGAGATCGTTACCAACGGACCTTTTGCCGAGGGGGCAGAGGTTGTTGGCGGGTATTTGATCGTTACGGCAAATGGTTTGGATCAAGCGGTGGAGATTTCAAAAGGCTGTCCCATATTCGACTATGGTGGGAATATCGAAGTAAGGGAAATTATGTCCATGAATCCATAAACAGCTAAACTTTTAAAGATCTGGGGCGGTATTGGTTCCCCAGATTTTTTATCTTCAGTTTGTGAATCCAAAAGACCCTAAAACTGTTGTAGACCATCTCTTTCGTACGGAGTATGGAAAAGTGCTGTCCGCATTGGTCTACAAATTTGGAACTTCCGAATTGGAAAAAATAGAAGATGCCGTACAGGATAGCCTATTAAAGGCAATGCAGGTTTGGGGGTATACCTCTATTCCCGACAATCCTACCGGGTGGTTGTTACGGGTAGCCAACAACAAGTTGATCGATCAATTCAGGAAGGACAAGAAAATAAATTTTTCTGAGGATATTAGTCCTTTTCTGAACAATTCCGAGTCGGAAGTTAACGAAATAGCGTTGGGCAATGCCATTTCCGATAGCCAATTACAGCTGATTTTTGCTTGTTGTCACCCCTCGTTATCTCAAGAGTATCAAATTATTCTAAGTCTAAAATTAATAGGTGGCTTCAATAATCGTGAAATAGCAGAAGCATTGTTGAAGAAGGAAGAAACCATTGCAAAATCCTTTACTAGGGCCAAGAAAAAATTAAAAGAAGAGATAAAAACATTGGAAGCCCCTATAGCGATAGGACTCCAATCTAGATTGTTTGTTGTAATACGTGTCATCTACCTATTGTTTTCGGAAGGATACACGGCAACTTCCGGAGCGCAGATGATCAAAAAGGATATTTGTTATGAAGCTATTCGCCTGTCCTTGATTCTGCATGGGAATCCCTACTGCCAACATCCCAACCTAGATGCTTTGATCGCCTTGATGTGTTTTCATGCGGCGAGATTCGATGCACGTTTGGACGAGAAAATGGAATTGGTAGATCTAGAACATCAGGATCGTTCAAAATACTCTCGGGAACTGATCCGAATAGGAGTTTTTCATTTGGAGCATTCCGGTACAACGGACAGTCAACCGTCAAACTATCATTTGGAAGCCGCAGTGTCTTTCTACCATTGTACCGCCCCATCTTTTGAAAGTACGGATTGGAAAAGCATTCTGCGCCTATACGACCTTCAATTGCAAAAACAATACTCCCCTATTGTACAGCTGAACAGGGTAGTACCTTATTTTAAAATTTATGGTGCCATAAAGGCATTGGAGGAAATAAAAAAAATCGAGAAACAGCCGCACTTTACCCCAAATGGATTGTATTATGCTATTAAAGCCGAAATATTATCGCAAGGGAAAGATAAGGAAGGTGCTAAAAAAGCTATAAAGGTGGCAATAGAAAACACAAAAAATGAATTGGAGAAAAAGCATATGGAAAAGAAGTTAAAAAAATGGAACGTTGGATAATCACAACGCCAATCAGCGGTTATAGTTCCCAACCTTTACGATATTCGCGTTTCACCCATTCATTGGCCTTGTCGTAATTCGTTACCTTCATTTGTTCCCCATCCCATAGCAGTTTACGCCTTCCGGGGTAGTTAAAGGGATCCCAATCCCCCAATTTTTTACCTTCTTTAAGGGTTTTGTACTGATAAGCCTTGATAGCTAAATTTCCCATAAGCACAGCTTCCGTCAGGGGGCCGGATTTGGAAAAATCCGACGAAGTCGCAGTACCATTGAGGCAACCTTCTACCCAATTATTTTGATGGCCGGCCGTATCGCCCGGTATTCGTTGTAAATAGGGTTCCGGTGCGTTGAACAAGCTCAT
Source organism: Saonia sp. (assembly GCA_049670505.1). Classification (GTDB taxonomy): domain Bacteria; phylum Bacteroidota; class Bacteroidia; order Flavobacteriales; family Flavobacteriaceae; genus JBATTK01. Next base: position 58,957 of record JBATTK010000041.1, on the reverse strand, counting down.
GGTTTTGGAAGGAAGTAATCTGGCATTTTTGGAATAGGTATCGCAGACCAGTATTCCTTTGGAACCATAGAAAACGGTACCGCCTCCGTTGTTTCCTATTTTTTCATCGCCCATTAGCTCATCGGGCAAGTCGGGCATTAGTCCCCCATCATACCAATTCAGGGCAATATCCCCATGTGCATCCGTATTGAATTTTAAACGCACAATGGAAGAGGGTGGACAAGATGCATTATAGTCCGCTTCTACAAAATCCCCTACCCAGTTGGTGGTGCAACTGGCCTCCGCTTCGGTAGGGTAGCCCAAATCTAGTACCCCGAAAGGGGTTTCCATAATATGACAGCCCATATCACCAAGGGCCCCGGTTCCAAAATCCCACCAGCCACGCCATTTAAAGGGAAGGTATGCGGAATTATAATCGCGTTGAGCAGCGGGACCTAACCACAGATCCCAATTGAGTTCCTTGGGTTTGGATTCTTTCTTTAGCGGTACGGGAACACCCTGCGGCCAAACAGGCCTATTGGTCCAACAATCCACTTTTTCTATAGTACCGATAATACCGGAATCGATCCATTCTTTGGCTCGTCGGCTCCCATCACTGGAAGCACCTTGGTTCCCCATTTGGGTTACGATTCCGTTTTCTTTGGCGACTTTGGTCATTAATCTAGCTTCGTAGATGTTGTGGGTCAAAGGCTTTTCTACATAAGCATGTTTTTTGGCATGCATAAACGGCAAGGAAATAGAGGCATGGGTATGGTCCGGGGTGGCCACCATAATGGCATCTATTTCGTTTAGATGCTTATCGTAAACCTTTCTAAAGTCTTTGTACAATTTTGTGTTGGGGTGCAGTTCCCGGCTTGCCTGCACCATTCGTTTATCTACATCACAGAATGCCACAAATTTCACCTTTCCCGTATCGGTAAGTTCACGTATTACCCCGGAGCCACGACCGCCAACCCCAAAAGCGGCAATATAGAGCGTATCACTTGGGGGAACATGGCCCTTACCTAAAACAAAACTAGGTACAATTGAAAATGCGGCCGAAGTAGCCGCTACGTTTTTAATGAATTTCCTTCGCTGCATTTGGGTAAGGTTTGTTTAATGAAGCAGGAAGATACAAAAAAAAGAAAAGTCGGGTCACGAATACGAAAGGACGAAAGCGGATTTTATTCCGAATTGAAATTACGAAGCGACTCCATTCCATTCTTTATAAAACTGCTCTAAATAAACCAACATAAATTGATGTCGTTCCGCTGCGAGAATTTTTCCGGTTTCGGTATTCATCAAATCCTTTAATAGCAGTAGTTTTTCGTAAAAATGGTTTATAGTGGGTGCCTTTGATTTTTTGTACTGTTCTTTGGTCATGCCCAGATTAAATTCGATATCAGGATTATAAAGCTCCCTATTCTTGAAACCGCCATAATTAAATGCACGGGCTATACCTATGGCGCCTATGGCATCCAAGCGATCCGCGTCCTGGATAACATCCAATTCCTTGGAAGAAAATCTGGTTTCCTTCCCATTTTCACTGTCAGACCTCAAATTGGATTTAAAGGAAATGTTTTCAATTATTTTAACTACGTGATCAACTATTGCTTCATCTAGCTGTTTGGAGATTAGAAATTCCTTGGCCATTCTTGGCCCTATGGTTTCATCCCCATCGTTGAATTTGGCGTCGGCAATATCATGAAGTAAGGCACCAAGGCTTACGATAAGTGCATCTACCTGTTCCGTTTTAGCAATGAGTTGCGCATTGGCATGTACCCGCTTTATATGGAACCAATCATGTCCGCCTTCGGCTCCTTTCAAAGCTTCTTTCACGAAAGCAATAGTATGTTCAACAATATCGGGATCAGTCATTTAAAAGAATTTATACCGGACGTGATTTTATGCTCTACTTCTGAAATCAATTCCTCAACATTACAGTTGTTTTCAATAGGCCGATGCACCTCAAACCTGAGGTGGGAACCTATACCATAGGGAAATTTGCCGTACTGCAACATTTTCCATGAATTATTGATGCTAATGGGAACGATAAGCGCAGAGGGGGCTTTTTTTATCAACATTTTTAGGCCCATGGTCTGAAATTTTTTGGGATGTCCATTTCTACTTCGTGTGCCCTCAGGAAAAATAACAGCACTACGACCATTTTTTTCTATATATTTTCCCAACTTGGAAATCTCGGCCAAGGCCTGTTTGCTATTCTTTCTATCGATTAAAACGGAGCCTCCATGTCTCAGATTGTAGGAGACGCTTGGAAAGCCCTTACCTAATTCAATTTTGCTTATAAATTTTGGATGATACGCCCGCATATACCAAATGATTGGAGGAATATCATTCATACTCTGGTGATTGGCCACAATGATCAGCGGTCTGTTTTTTGGAATTTTATGGGGATTGTGAAAAGTATATCGCGTACCCAGAATATTGGTACAACGCATTAAAAACCAGTTAAGGATACTTATACTTCGCTTGAGCCCTTCATATCCGAATACATTAAAACCGATCCATACGATAGGGTGAAACACCAACAAGGTCAGTCCAAAAAAAACAAAGTAAAGTACGGTTAGCGGATATGCCAGAATTTTTTGCATGGTACAAAAATAAAAAACCGCTCTTTTAAGAACGGTTTTTTCTTAGTTTTTTATAGTTGTACACGCTTACGCAAGCGACTGGTGTATTATGAACAGAACTCGTTATAGGCCTCCATCAAGTTTTCGGCGATCATTTCCGCAGGTCTGCCCTCGATATGATGACGTTCTATCATATGCACTAATTCGCCGTCTTTAAACAAGGCCATACTTGGGGATGACGGTGGAAAAGGCACCATTAAATCCCTTGCGGCATCTACCGCTTCCGTATCTACGCCGGCAAAAACGGTAACCAAGTGTTCCGGTTTTTTATCATTTTGCAAGCTTAATTTTGCCGCAGGTCTGGCATTGGCCGCAGCACAACCACAAACGGAATTTACTACTACCAGGGTAGTACCTTCCTGTTTAATGGCATTTTCTACCGTTTCGGCCGTATATAACTCTTCAAACCCGGCAGATGCCAAGTCGTCTCTCATAGGTTTAACTAATTCCGCAGGATACATAGTCTACTTTTTTAAATTTTATATGTTACAAAGGTAATTAATTTGTCGCATTTTTACAGGCTGCCTTAACTTTTCCTTAGCTAAGCCCTTTGCAGGTAAAATTATATCTTTGAACCGCGAATGTATTAAATTCTAAATTCGATATGATTAAATGGTTTGCCGCTATACTGGGATATTTTGTTTTTAGGTTTCCCGGTGCCATAGTAGGGTTTTTATTGGGCAGTTTTTTGGACAATCTTTCAAGTGGAAATGAGGGAGGTGCGCGGACCATTTTTAGGGATATGACCCAGCAACGGGTTTCCCCGGCAGATTTTGAACTTAATCTGTTATCCTTGTGTTCCATTGTCATAAAGGCCGATGGAAAAGTAAGTCAGCGCGAGTTGGATTATGTACGCCAATACTTCCTAAGTACCTATGGAAAAGAAAAGGCCAATGCAATTTTCAGAACATTTAACGATGTTATAAAGGCCCGAGAGATTTCTGCCCAACGCATATGCAACTATCTAAACCAACGCACCCGGTACGAGGTTAGATTACAGTTATTGCATTTTCTATTTGGTATTGCCCAGGCAGATGGTAGCGTAAGTACCGCCGAAATTAACAAAATAAAAGAGATAGCAGGGTATCTAAGGGTTGGCACCAATGACTTTGAAAGCATAAAGGCCATGTTCATCAAATCTGCGGATAATTCCTATAAGATTTTAGAGATCGATAAGACCGCTTCCGATGACGAACTTAAAAAAGCCTATAGGGCCATGGCAAAAAAGTACCATCCAGATCGGGTGAATACAGAAAACGAGGCAATCAAAAGGGGAGCCGAGGAAAAATTCAAGGAGGTGCAAAAGGCCTATGAACAAATTCAGAAAGAGCGGGGAATAGGATAAATGACGAATATAGTCCGGACAATTTTTTAATTTCACCAAACATCGAGAAGTATGCAGGAATTCTGGTTTTACATTAAATTAGGTCTCGACCATGTGCTGGATTTTAGCGCTTATGACCATATTCTGTTTTTAGCGGCACTTGCTATTCCCTTTACGTTCAGGAGTTGGAAAAAAGTAGTGGTCTTGGCCACCGTTTTTACGGTGGCGCACTGTTTATCTTTGGCCCTATCGGTTTACGAAACGGTCACCATAGCCGTAGCATGGATAGAGTTTCTTATACCGGTTACCATTATATTGACCGCAATGTTCAATTTGTTCTATGTTAAAAGCGGCGTAGAAAATATTAAAATAGGATGGCATTTGTTGGCTACGACCTTTTTTGGGCTTATCCACGGTTTCGGATTTTCCAATTACTTTAAAATGTTGATGGCGGAAGAGGAAGAAAAATTAAATCCATTGTTGGGCTTTGCCTTGGGCATAGAATTTTCGCAGGTACTTATTATCCTTTGTGTCTTGGGACTGGGCTATATGCTGCAATCCATTTTTGGGGTAAAACAGCGGATATTTATAACGGTGGCTTCCATTATTATTATAGGTATAGCAATACCGATGACAATCAAAACGTTCCCTTTATAGAATTTCACTAAAAATTAACCGTTTAAGGTTGTAGGGATTTGTTAAAGCAGGTATCTTAGTGGTTTGCCAATTTTGGATGAAGGAAAGTAAACAAAAAAAATACGATTTGGCGTATTTGCGCATGGCCCAGGAATGGGGAAAACTTTCTTATTGCAAACGCAAACAGGTAGGGGCCATTGTCGTTAAAGATCGGATGATTATTTCCGATGGTTACAACGGTACGCCTACAGGTTTTGAAAATGTTTGTGAAGATGAAGAAGGATATACAAAATGGTACGTGCTGCATGCCGAGGCGAACGCTATCTCAAAAGTAGCTTCCTCCACACAATCCTGTGAAGGGGCCACCCTGTACATTACACTGTCTCCTTGTAGGGAATGCAGTAAGTTGATCCATCAGTCTGGCATAAAACGTGTGGTGTATCAAAAAGCTTATAAAGATGACTCAGGGTTGGAATTCCTGGAAAAGGCGGGAGTAGCTATCGCCTATATGCCCTTGCAGGAACAGATTTTTTAATACCATTCCAGAAATGAAAAAAGGATACAATTACATTTGGCCCACAATTATTGCTTTGGCACTTGCCATAGGTATCTTTATTGGGGGAAAACTTCATTTTAACGACTCGCCCGAAAAACTTTTTACAACCAACTCCAAAAAGGACAAACTCAATAGACTAATAGATTATATAGATTACGAGTACGTAGATGAAATAGATACCGATAGTATCGTAGATGTTACCGTAAACAATATCCTGGATAAGCTGGATCCCCATTCTGTCTATATATCAAAACAGGAAATGAACAAGGTTTCCGAGAATATGAAAGGCGATTTCGTAGGTATCGGCATCAGTTTTTATAAGCTCAGGGATACCATTGCCGTCATACGTGCCATAGAAAATGGCCCTAGTTTTCTTAAGGGAATCAAACCTGGAGATCGAATTTTAATGGCGAATAATGACACACTCTATGGGAAAAGGATGCCCGATGATGTAATCATAGATAAACTCAAAGGAAAGGAAGGAACTTCCTTAAAACTTAAAGTGTACCGTAAGTATGAAGACAAGGTATTTACAGTTACCGTGAAGCGGGACCGTATTCCCATTAAAAGTGTAGAAGCGTATTATATGCTTACCTCCGATATGGGGTACATAAAGGTGAACCGATTTGCGGAAACCACCTATAAAGAGTTTAGGGCGGCGTTGGGAAATTTGCAGCGCCAAGGTGCAAAGAAGCTTACTTTAGATCTGCGGGATAATCCTGGGGGCTATTTGGGTATTGCAGAGCAGATGTGTGATGAGTTTTTACAAGATGACAAGCTTATTCTGTACACAAAAAACAAGAAAGGAAAAATAGATAGGATTTATGCCACGGAAAAAGGGGTTTTTGAAGATAAACCTATATATGTTTTGATCAATGAGCGTTCCGCATCGGCCAGTGAAATTATTGCAGGAGCGCTACAGGACAACGATATCGGTACCATCGTAGGCCGAAGATCCTTTGGAAAAGGATTGGTTCAGCGCGAGATGGAACTGGGAGATGGTTCGGCCGTAAGATTAACAGTTTCCAGATATTATACACCTACGGGGCGTTCTATTCAAAAAACCTATAAAAACGGTAACAAGGATTACTACCAAAAATTCACGGACCGTTATCATAGCGGGGAACTTATCTCCGTAGATAGTATTAAAGTAGCGGATTCACTAAAATTCACCACTCCTAAAGGAAAAATCGTTTATGGCGGAGGGGGTATCATACCCGATGTTTTTGTTCCCATCGGCACTAACGAGGAAGAAGCCGTGGAAAGCATGGAAAGCAGAGGTTACCTATCACGCTTCATTTTTGATCATTTAGAGCAGGATAGGACCAGATATACCGGTTATACCAAACAGGAGTTTGTGGATGATTTTAGAGTGGACGATATTTTGTTCGAAGCTTTTGTCGACTACTTTATTGCCCGAAAATTAAAAATGGATTTCTATGCCTTTGAGGGGAAGATAAAACTATATCTTAAAGCCGCTTTGGCGGAACAATTGTTTTCCCCGAATACTTATGCCAAAATCAAAGGATCAGGGGATAGCATGCTTCAAAAAGTATTGGAATTGGATCGCCCCACCATCAATCAACAAGAAGCGGAGGGGATAGAGGCCAATAACTAGTCCTTTTCTATTTTCTTCTGTATTTTTTTCGAAGCGATAAATATCAATAACAATACAATAGCGCATAGGGAGGCCAATATTCCGATAAGGGCTATAATACTGTTTCCTTCGAACGGATTTTCAAAATCGATAATGGTTACGTTATAGGCAATAAGACCCAGCGCCAATACTATGAGTAGTATAGAAAGTGATTTGTTCATAATAGTATACGATTATTCTTTTTAGGCTCCTAAAAAAGTTGGTCGATGTTGGTAGCAAACAGTTTTACCGCTATCGCCAACAAAATGACGCCAAATACTTTCCGGATAATACTGAGGCCGCTTTTACCTAATATTTTTTCGATCTGTTTGGATGATTTCAATACCAGGTATACAAAGATAATATTTACAACAATGGCAACAATAATGTTTTCTACATAATACTCCGCCCGTAGTGAAAGGATGGATGTCATGGTTCCTGCCCCAGCTATTAAGGGAAAAGCTATAGGGACTACGGATGCGCTTTCGGGCACATCATCCCTATATAGTGTAATTCCCAGAATCATTTCCATGGCCAGGAAAAAAATAATGAATGCCCCTGCGACCGCAAAGGAATTTACATCGATTCCAATCAAACTCAAAATACGTTCTCCTACGAACAAAAAAGCGATCATAATACAGGCGGCGACAATGGATGCCTTCTCGGATTGAATATGCCCAACCTTATTGCGCAGGCCTATGATGACCGGGATACTGCCCAAAATATCTATTACGGCAAAGAGAACCATGCTGGCGGTAATAATCTCCTTAAAATTAAAGTTCATCCAAAGTAGTTTAAATTTCGGGGCAAATTTACGTTTAAAGATGGGTTTATTATACGCTTTTAATAACAAAATAATTTCATTGGATACGGATCAAAAAAGTATCTTTGTCCCTAGACAAAGCATATGTTCCAGCTAGGAAAAGTTATCGTATCCGAAGAGATTATAGAGAAAGATTTTGTATGCAATCTAAGCGCATGTAAAGGGGCCTGCTGTATAGATGGCGAAGCCGGAGCACCTTTAGAGGACAAGGAAACAGAGATCCTAGTAAATATCTACAGTTACATAAAGCCTTTTTTAAGGGAAGAAGGTATCACTGTTATAGAGGAGCAAGGAGCTTTTGTTAAAGGGGAAGATGGAGAATGGGAAACTCCTTTGGTAAAAGGCAGCGAGTGCGCCTATGTCATATTTTCCGAAAATGGTACGGCCAAATGCGGCATTGAGGAGGCCTATAATAAGGGAGCCATTACATGGAAAAAACCGGTTTCTTGCCACCTTTACCCGGTCCGGGTGCGGGAATATACCGAACTTACCGCGGTGAACTATCACAAATGGGAAATATGTGATCCCGCTTGCAGTTTAGGGGCAGAACTAAAGGTGCCTATTTATAAGTTTGTAAAAGAAGCGCTGATTCGCAAGTTCGGGAAGCATTGGTACGCTGAACTGGAACAGGTAGCGGACGCACATACTAGACCGTAGGAATATGCAGGACTATCTTTGTGCCGGAGGCTTTTTGGTTTTCATCGTACAGATCTACTATTTGAACATCAAATGAATTCTCGTAATCCTTGGAGAAATTGGTCAAACGCTCCTTGGTAATTTCAATCCCTACGGATTTTCGTTTTAACACCTTTCTTTGTTTAATTTCTTCGGCAGCTTCCCTTCCAACGCCATTATCGATAATCAAAATTTCTATAAACCGATCGTTTTCCCTGTTTACGTGAAGCGTTATACTTTTTTCCCCTTCCTTGGAAGAGAGGCCATGCCATAGCGCATTTTCCAAGAAAGGTTGCAAAATTAGGGATGGGATTTTTATGGCGTGCGTATCGATAGCCTCATCGATCAAAATCTGAAAATTAATTTCATTTGAAAAACGAATATTCTCAATGTTCATGTAGAGTTCCACGGTTTCCAATTCTTCGGCAAGGGGTATTTCCTTTAGGGAGGACGCTTCCAGGATTTTTCGGACCAACTTGGAAAACTTGTTTAAATAATGTACCGCATTCTTTTTTTCATTGTTAATGATATATAGTTTGATGGAATTTAAGGAGTTGAATAAAAAATGGGGGTTCATTTGGCTACGCAACATACTTTGTTCCAAGGTCAACAATTTTTTTTCATTGTTAAGTTGGTATTGGCGATATAGGATATATAGGATTCCGGCGAGTAGGGCAAGAGCAATGCCACTAATAAGTAAGGTAGTCCTATTTTTGCGAAGCTTTAGTTTAACAATTTCATTTTCCTTGGCGAGTACTTCGATCTGACCGCTCTTTTTTTCCGTGTCATATCGTATGATCATATCGTTCACATAACGCAAATTGAGTTCGTTGGTGACCTTTTCATCGAACAGTTCGGCTTGTTGGTAGTATTCAAAGGCTTTTTTATAATCATTTTTATGATTGTATAATTCGGATAAGAGCGTATACGCTTTGGAAATATTTCTTGGGAAATTATATTTTTTGCTTATTTCCAAGCCTTTAAGAAGCCTATTTTCGGCTTGCTTATATTGTTCAACTTGCATCAATGCCCAGCCCAGGTTTATATATACAAGGGAAGTGATGTGCATATCTCCGGTAGCTTGGGATGCTACTAGGGTAGGATCAAGAATTTCCAAGGCATCGTTGGGGCGGGCCTGCTTAATATAAATTTGGGCAATACTATTTTTGCAGATGACCTTTCCCCTTTCGGAATCTATTTCCTCATCATAGGCCAAAGCGATCTTATAGTTTTGTAATGCTTCCTCTAATTGACCCAGTTCTTCATAGCATTCCCCAATGTTTTGATGATTTATCGCCAAACCTCGGGTGTTTCCCAGCTCTTCTTCCAATTTCAAAGACTTTCTAAACTGCTCGATCGCTAGATCGTATTGTTTCAGGCTGTGATAAATATTGCCAATACTGTTAAGGGATACATTGATGCTTCTTTTTATGCCTTCGGAGGGGTTTTCAATGGTTTCTGCCAACTCCAAGGCTTCTTGGTTATAATCCAAGGCCGTTTTTATGGCATCGTTCCTCCTGTAGACCACACCTAACATGTTTAGGCTAAAAATCCTAAACTCAATATTATCGGCTTCGGTGGCAATATCAAGGGCCTTTCTGTGCATCTTAACGGCCTCTGGATTCTTTGAAATATTACGGTATTTTGTTCCTAACTGATTAAAGGCATAGGCCAGCCCGTCTAGATATTTCTTTTTAGTAGAGGTTTCGATGAAATATTGCATTAGAACGGTATCCCTTCGATTCGGCCTAAGGGCGGCATCCAATTCCTTATAGGTCTTTGGTGCTGCCTGTATAAGGCTGTCGGTCGTTTTTTTAAAGCTTTCGGGAATTTGCTGTGAATTGGTGTAGTAAAATGTAAATAACGCTATGCAAAGGAAAATTTCCCTGAAAAGTGTTGAGAATTTTTGTTCTTGAAAGAATATCCTAATGATTCGGGACAATTGCATAAAGATCGGTTATAGCATATCCAAAAAATCGGACTTTTTTTGTCTGGAGACCGGTATTTTGTGATTGGATTGTAAAATAACATATCCATCTGTCTTAAGGAATTCTTTTATTTTGTTAAGGTTGATGATGTAGGAATTATGTATCCTGAAAAAGGACTCCTTGGGCAAGAGCTCGTTAACCTCTTTCAGCTTCTTGGTAAGTACAATTTTATGTCCGTCGGCCAAATAAATAGTACTGTAGTTTCCGTCCGATTCGGCATAAAGAATATCATCGCTCTCCAGAAAAATAAGCTTGCCATCCGTATTTATGGTTATCTTCTTGTGGATGGAATTGGAATTGAAATTCAATAAAATTTTCTCCAATTTTTCTGCAGTATAATTTCGGGAATTATATTTTCTTATCTTAACTATAGTGTCCTTTAAATCGTCTGTGTCAATCGGTTTTAGAAGATAATCGATAGCCTCGTTTTTAAGCGCTTTTATGGCATATTGGTTATATGCCGTGGTAATGACCACGGGGAAGTTTTTATTCGTTAATTTTTGAATAAACTGAAAACCGTCCATAGTAGGCATTTCTATATCCAAAAAAAGACAATCCGGTGAGTTTTTTTCCAGATGGGCCAAGGCTTCAAATGGGTCGGTGAAAGAGGCAACAACGTTAATTTCATCGCTAAAATTCGTCAACTCCCAAGAAAGGCTTTGAAGGGCCTTAATTTCATCATCTACTATTACAGCTTCTAACATATACTAAAAGGGTCAAGTTAATCAAAAATAATAGTAATGGTCGGGCTCGTTCAAAAAAAATGTACCGATGGGGTAATTTCACGTATAATTGGTAGGAAAATATGTAAAACAAGAAGTGATGTAGTATTTTTTCACGGTTATGTAGCTTTTATTTTACAAAAATCAGCAACAATTCTAAAATGTAACACTATGATAATCAGTTATATGTATTGTATTTAACAGGCCTTATTTTTTTCGTGCCATTTACACAACTTTTATTACCATCCATACATCTACCGAATTAGGATGGCAACGATCATTCTAATTTAGTACATGCTTTGATAGCGTTTAAAACTAGATATGGCCTAAGAATCATGGATAGTCTAAAAACTTTTTCACTTAAAGGTAATTTTCGGAGAACACTAAAAACCAGAGTTATGAAAAAATGTATACTTCTATTTGCCATTTTGGTCATTACGATACTCTTAGCGGTTTTAACGGATAAAACCAACCAGACAATTCCCGGAGCCGATAATAAGTTTGCCATTGAGGGAAACGAAAACTTTGATTTATTGGCGGAGGGGGAGATTTCCAAAGAAACCCGTATTAAGGAATAGAAATGCTTAAAAAATCTAAAACCTACCACACCATGTCATATCTAACCACTAGGATCGTAAAACAGAGTTTTTGGGCAGCTGTTCTTTTTATATGTACTTCGTATACGCCCTATTCAAGACAATTGGAAAACTCGGGATCGGAATTGTCTAACGGCACTTATGAAATTAAGCTGACAGGTGACTTTAACTCAAAACTAAAAGGAAAAATCTATTTTGAAACCGCTACGGAAACCTCTAGTAATGGAACTTCCTATGCCACTTTAAAGCTGGACCTAAGAAATAAGGAGAAGGATTTTCAACATTCTATGGGATTTTTGGTGTCCAAACAAGGCGAATCCAAAAAAATAGCATTAGGGAGATATAAGGTTGCAAAGGATATCGATGGATTTCTAAATTATTTCGATGGGGTATTCGGGTTTGCCAATGTGAAGAGAATGGGCGAACTACCTTTCTTTGCGGATAAAGGAGTACTGGCTATTACGTATTTGGACAAGCATACCATGAGCGGTAATATAAAGGTTAATCTAAAGAATTCAAAAGGACAACGCGTATATATGAGCGGCAATTTTATAGCATTGAAACAAAAACAGGAGTCTAAATGAAATGAATAATAATATGGGGGGTTGCTTTCGTTTTGTTGAAGCTTTTTAACGGGCATGTCTTTTTTTGTTTAATGTCGGTTAATGAATAAAAAAAACCTATTTTTGCTATACTCCCCCGTTATTAGGCGTTTATCCTTACATATACGCCAGTTATGTTGTTTTGGTGTTATGGATTCAAATGCTAAACAAAAAACATGAATATGATGAGTAACCAGTAACTATATTATGGAAACCGCCGGACCGCAGTACGGTCAAAGGAGCGGCGTGTTAAAGATAAGGCACGCCACTGTTCAATAAACAGTCCTAACCGGTGAAATTACTACTAAATTTGAACGACCTTACCAACTTGTTTGTTAGGGAAATCTGCTCGATTACTAGGTTTCGGGGGAACTACCTAAATCAGCGTGTTCAATTTTAGTGATTATAAATTTTGATTCATTGGACGGGCCGTACAGGTTTGGCGGTATCATAATTATCTTAAGAACGGGGTATATCCCATCATATTTTAATAAACCAAGAAGTATACTTTTTTATACCTCTTGGTTTGTTTTTTTCTGTTCAACTTCAATGTAAAATTAAGGTAAAATCCAATTCTTTGGCAATGGCAATGAACATCACTTGCGAAGCTAGATTTCAACACCTTGTGTTAAAAACTTTGTGATTTAAAACATAAAACATGCTTTAGAAATTGGCCACATTTTCCAATCTTTGTGGGTCCCTACCAATAGGTAATTTTCACCCGACACATTAATTTTAAAACTACAGAAAACCATGTCAACAGCAGTAGAGCCCATTTTAGAGGAGAATGAAGATAGATTTGTAATATTCCCTATTAAACATCACGATTTATGGGAGTGGTACAAAAAATGCGAGGCGTGTTTTTGGACGGCTGAAGAAATAGACCTGCACCAGGATTTATCGGATTGGAACAACAAGCTCAGCGAGGACGAACGTTATTTTGTAAAGCATATACTTGCGTTTTTTGCGGCATCGGACGGAATTGTCAACGAAAACCTTGCGGAGAATTTTGTGAGCGAAGTGCAATATGCAGAAGCAAAATTCTTCTATGGTTTTCAGATAATGATGGAGAACATCCACTCGGAAACGTATTCCCTGTTGATAGATACTTACGTGAAGGACGAAAAGGAAAAAAACGTGCTGTTCAAGGCTTTAGAAAACTTTCCGGCTATCAAGAAAAAGGCGGATTGGGCTTTAAATTGGATTGATTCCCCAAGTTTCGCCGAGCGCTTGATCGCTTTTGCCGCTGTAGAAGGTATCTTCTTTTCAGGAGCTTTTTGCTCTATTTTCTGGTTAAAGAAAAGAGGTTTGATGCCCGGACTTACTTTTTCCAATGAGTTGATATCCCGGGACGAAGGTATGCACTGTGACTATGCCGTGCATCTTCATAACAAGCATTTGGTCAATAAAGTGCCCAAGGAACGAATCACTCAAATTTTGACCAATGCCTTGGATATTGAGCGAGAGTTCATTACGGAATCGTTACCTGTAAGTCTTATCGGTATGAATTCTAAGCTTATGACACAATATCTGGAATTTGTTACGGATCGTTTATTGGTGGAACTTGAATGCGATAAAGTTTATAATTCTACGAATCCGTTTGACTTTATGGATATGATTTCCCTTCAGGGCAAGACCAATTTCTTCGAGAAAAGGGTTTCTGAATATCAAAAGGCAGGAGTATTGAACAAGGAAAAAGATACGGACTCCCAGAAAATAAGTTTTGACGCCGATTTCTAGGAAAAGCATCATTTGGCCTATCCAATCTTTGTGCGAAGAGTTTTTACCTCTTCAAAAGCAAATTGTTAAGTTTTTCAGTAGTAAGAAACTTCATTTAACCAACAAATCACTAAAATAAGCGTAGCACATGTATGTAGTAAAAAGAGACGGAAGAAAAGAGCTGATAATGTTCGACAAGATTACCGCTAGGGTAAGAAAGTTATGTTATGGCCTCAATGAGCTGGTAGATCCCCTAAAGGTCACTATGCGGGTCATAGAAGGCCTGTATGATGGGGTTACTACATCTGAATTGGATAATCTGGCTGCCGAAATCGCCGCAACTATGACCACCAGTCATCCGGATTATGCAAAACTTGCAGCTCGGATTTCCGTTTCCAATCTGCATAAAAACACCAAAAAATCCTTTTCGGAGACCATGAAGGATTTATTTGAGTACATAAATCCAAGAACGGGTAAAAAAGCCCCGCTTTTATCCGATGAGGTTTACAAAGTGATTTCAGAGAATGCGGAAAAGCTGGATTCTACCATTATATACAACCGGGATTTTGGCTATGATTATTTCGGTTTTAAAACCTTGGAACGTTCCTATCTTCTAAAATTGAACGGTAAGATAGTAGAACGCCCCCAACATATGTTGATGCGGGTTTCCGTAGGGATTCATTTGGACGATCTGGATTCGGTTATAGAGACCTACGAGCTTATGTCCAAAAAATATTTTACCCACGCCACACCAACCCTGTTCAATTCAGGTACACCAAAACCACAAATGTCCTCTTGTTTTTTGCTGGCCATGAAGGACGATAGTATCGATGGTATCTATGATACATTAAAACAAACGGCCAAGATTTCGCAATCTGCCGGTGGTATAGGATTATCTATCCATAACGTTAGGGCTACAGGATCATATATTGCAGGGACCAACGGAACCTCTAACGGAATCGTGCCCATGTTACGGGTATTTAACGATACTGCCCGTTATGTAGATCAGGGCGGTGGAAAACGTAAAGGCAGTTTTGCAGTTTATGTGGAACCTTGGCACGCCGATATCTACGATTTCTTGGATCTGAAGAAAAACCATGGGAAGGAAGAAATGCGCGCACGCGATCTGTTTTATGCCATGTGGATTCCCGATTTGTTTATGAGAAGAGTAGAGGCCAATGAAAACTGGACCTTAATGTGTCCTAACGAATGTACAGGATTGTTCTCCAATCACAGTGAAGAGTTTGAAAAACTATACTTAAAGTATGAAGCGGAGGGCAAAGGGCGTAAGACCGTTAAAGCACGTGAGCTTTGGGAAAAAATCCTGGAATCCCAGATAGAGACCGGTACGCCATATATGTTGTACAAAGACGCCGCCAACCGTAAGAGCAATCAAAAGAATTTGGGGACCATCCGTTCATCCAACCTATGTACGGAGATATTGGAGTATACCTCTCCAGACGAGGTGGCCGTGTGTAATTTGGCATCTATTGCCCTACCTATGTTCATAAAGAACGGGGAGTTTGATCATAAGGAACTTTTTAAGGTTACCAAACGAGTTACAAAAAACCTCAATAAAGTAATAGATAGAAACTACTATCCGGTAAAAGAGGCCGAAAACTCCAATATACGACATAGGCCTATTGGATTGGGTGTACAGGGATTGGCCGATGCTTTTATAATGCTACGTTTGCCATTTACCAGCGATGAGGCCAAACAGTTGAACCAGGAAATTTTTGAAACTCTGTACTTTGCCGCCGTTACAGCATCTATGGAAGCGGCCAAGGAAGAAGGAACCTATTCTTCCTATGAAGGTTCGCCTATTTCCCAAGGTGAGTTTCAGCACAACCTTTGGGGAATCAAGGATGAAGAACTTTCAGGACGTTGGGACTGGGGGAAATTACGTAAAAGCGTTAAGAAGAACGGGGTAAGGAACTCTTTGCTAGTAGCCCCAATGCCAACAGCTTCCACATCCCAAATATTAGGGAACAATGAATGTTTTGAGCCCTATACTTCCAATATTTATACCCGCAGGGTGCTTTCGGGAGAGTTTATTGTAGTAAATAAACATTTGTTGGAAGATTTGGTGAAATTAGGACTGTGGAACGAGAACTTAAAACAAGAATTGATGCGGGCCAACGGTTCTATACAACATATAGATATCATACCGGAAGATATAAAGGAACTATACAAGACTGTCTGGGAATTGAGTATGAAGGACATTATAGACATGAGTAGACAACGGGGATATTTCATCGATCAAAGTCAATCCCTTAACCTGTTTATGGAAAATGCCAATTATGGTAAGTTGACCTCTATGCACTTTTATGCATGGAAGAGTGGCCTAAAAACGGGGATGTACTATTTACGTACCAAGGCAGCCGTTGATGCAATTAAATTTACTTTGGACAATACAAAGAAAAAGGAAGTACCTATTAGTATAGCTGCGGAAGCCGAAATAAGTGCGGCGAAACCGCCTAGTGTGGAAGCCGCAACAGCTATACAGGTGGAGACTACGCCTATGGCTCAACAGCAGGAAGCGGATGTACAGCCAATGTCCCCACAGGAAATGAAAGAAATGATTGCACGCGCCAAGGAAGGCCAAGCGGATGATGACTGTTTAATGTGTGGATCTTAGCGTAGGTATCGATTAAGGAAGTAAGATATTTTTTTAAAAACCCAAGTATTTACTTGGGTTTTTACATTTTATTTAGATAAGATATATACGATATATTAACAAGCGAGCTAGGATGACCTATTATTTTTCGAAATGGGCAATAAAAAAACACCCAACTTATGAATCGGGATTCCAGGGAACTTTTACGGCGATAAAAATTTATTTCTTCAGGTAAGTTCTTACTACTCCATACGAGAATAATAATAAGGTACCATAAATCACCAAAAAAATGATGTAATTATCCATAGGTGTGTTCTCAACAATGTAGGGCTATGTTATATTTACGTTACCAATAGCGAAAAAGATTTTGAGAAAATGTTAAATATTATCCTAGTAGATGTTAAAGTCCGGATTAACGAACATCTCACTTTTTAAAATGTTGATGATATACGATTCTGGCCACTAAGAAAAGCATACAATACAAAGCAAGGATGTATATATAGTAATCCATAAATAATATTGGTATACTGATTTAGACGTGATAAACGGACTAAACTGTCTAAATGAATCGTTAAACTCTGTTATAAGGCCCTTAAAACTTTAGGTCTCTTAGGCTATTGCGGAGCGAATTTATGGTAAGCCGCATACGGTATGGCGGATTTGTTTTTTTTTCTATTTCCATAGATTTTTGCTTATGCGCCATATGATAATGGTAGGCAATTTTAGCAAGCATAGCTAAAATACAATACACAAAAAGAAGGTAGAAGTAGGAATCCATGTCCAGTATTAACGTAGAAGTAATAAAAATCTTACCTTTAAAAGAAAAAATTACTAAGATTTCTATCGGTGAGGTCATTTCAAATGACCGGGTTGAACAATAGACTAGCGTTTATTTTTGTGAAAAAGATCATTCTTTTAAACCGGAAATGGACCTCAGAAGAGGTAAAACCTTTTTCCATTCTAGAACTAGGTGGGAAGGTAGGGTGAGGTTCCTCTGTGAAGGGACATTGGACATTTTTAGATGAAGAACTTATTGTACTACATATTGCTACAAACAAAAACCCTTCCCCATGTAATCATTACATGGGGAAGGGCAACCGGCTTTTGTAAAAAGTATTTTTCAAACACAGTACCTACAAGGACCATGCTTTTCCACTTGTAAGCGTTTCAACATCTTCGCAACCAATGTACTCACCGGGTACCGGTAAATAGGCCAAAACTTCTTCACCTACATATTCGGAGGTCTTATATCCCCAGATGGTAATTCCCCTAAGGTTGTTGGCAAAAGCAAACCGGGAGGTACTGTCGTCCAGCTCACTTTGTTTGCCTTCGGCGATTGCTTCTTGATAGGATGTAATGGATTCCAACAGCTTAATTTCCTCTTCCTTGGTCTTTTTTAACGCATTTGCCAGAACAGGCTCTAAATCTTCGGGAAGAAGTTCTTCGGCTTTCTCTTTACCTGAATCCTCAAGGGCCTTGTCCATAAACTTGCCCATGGACATTTTCAAGAATTCCTGTTGTTCTTTTTCTATTACCTCATTGACGAATTTGTCAATAAATAGATGTACCTGTACTTCTGATGCGGAAGGAGTATCTGTCTTTGGAAGTATGATATCTACCAACTGCGTAAGTACACTACCTTCGTCCTTGGTAAAGAAATCAGGAGTCCACTCCAGAACGGCCTGCTCTTTACAACTTTGCATTATGCTGATCAAAGTCGGTGTCGCTACAGCATACCCCAACGTTAATCCCATATTCTTAAGCGCTTTTCTTCTATCCATTATATATTTCCTTTTTTAAGTTCGTTCACCGCATGGTCAGCGGCTCTGGCCGTGAAGGCCATATAGGTTAATGACGGGTTTACACAGGCAGCGGAGGTCATGAAAGCACCATCCGTCACATAGACATTGGGCACTGTATGTACTTGGTTGTATCCATTTACTACAGAAGTTTTGGGGTTTCTCCCCATACGTGCGGTTCCCATTTCGTGAATTCCAAGGCCTAACGCTCCGGGATCATCAAAGGGTTCCACATCACGTACTCCCGCTTTTTCAAGCATTTTGACCGCTTGCTCTTTCATATCCTTGCGCATGTTCCACTCATTTTCCTTGAGTTCGGCATCAAAGGTTACCGTTGGTAATCCCCATGCGTCCAAGGTATCATAATCCAGTGTCATTCTATTATCTTCATATGGTAATACTTCTCCAAAACCGCCCATTCCAAATTGCCATCCACCTGGTTTTAATATAGCATCCTTAAGACCTTTCCCATAGGACATTTCGGAAATAGTTTCCTCCCAGTTGCCTCTACCGGCACCGCCTTGGTAGCCATAACCACGGATAAAATCTTTTCTATTGGAGTCTCCGCCCAAGTTTCTAAATCTTGGAACATAGATCCCATTAGGTTTACGACCTTTATAATACTTGTCCTCAAAACCATCAAATTTTCCGGAAGCTCCTACTTTTAAATGATGATCCATGATATTGCGACCGAGTTGATCAGAATCGTTGCCCATACCGTTGGGGAAACGATCGGATTTGGATTGCATCAAAATAGAAGTTGAGGCTATGGAAGATGCGCAAAGAAAAATTACCTTGGCCTTAAATTCAAAAGTTTCTTTGGTTACCCTATCAATCACCTTTACACCTGTCGCTTTTTTTGTATCCGCGTCATAAATAACCTCATGTACAATAGCATCCGTACGTAGGGTCATGTTGCCGGTGCGTTCCGCGGCCGGCAAAGTAGATGAGTTGCTGCTGAAGTAGGCTCCGAACGGGCAACCCCTAATACAACGGTTCCGATATTGGCATCTACTACGGCCGTCAAAGGCCTTGTTGCTGTTAATATGGGCAACCCGTCCTGCGGTAATGACCCTGCCATCAAAATGCTCGGCTACTTGTTCCCTTACATGCTGTTCTACACAGTTCAGTTCCATCATAGGTTCAAACTGCCCATCGGGTAATTGGGGAAGACCAAGATTTTCACCAGTTACCCCAATATAGGATTCTACTTTATCATACCAAGGGGAAATATCTTTATATCGAACAGGCCAATCCACGGCTATGCCGTCACGTTTATTAGCTTCAAAATCAAGATTGCTCCAACGATAGCTGTGGCGCCCCCACATTATGGAGCGTCCACCAACATGGTAACCTCGCATCCAATCAAAACGCTTGGTTTCATTATAAGGATGTTCCAGATCGTTTACGAACCAGAAGTTATGCGGGGTTTTTGTAGTGTATCCTGTTCTTGCTTGGACCAATTGTTTAGCTTGTTCTTCCCTAGTAGGTTCTCCATTGTTCGGAAAATCCCAAGGATCCAAATTGGCGGTCGGGTAATCTTCAATATGTTTTACCATCCTACCACGCTCCAAGACCAATGTTTTCAATCCGTTTTCACATAATTCTTTTGCAGCCCAGCCACCGCTGATTCCTGTCCCTACAACAATCGCATCATACGATTCCTGCTCATCATTATAAAAAAATTTACCCATGTATTAAAATTGTTTATTTCGTAAATTCATTAAATATAGAATTAATTTTTTACATTTAAACACGATTATTATTGAGAGAGTCGCACTATAACGTTATAGTAGGTGTCGATTTCAAAAACCGAACAAATTACTCCCATATGAAACAAATATTAACGGATTTCAAAAATTTCTTCGCATAAGGTAATGCCCAGAATTTTTAATGTGGGAACGTAGCGATTACATACGTTCTCAATTTTTTAATTAATATCCAAATGATTAAAAAAAATCTAAACGGATGAAAAGAAGAAGCTTTATACAAAACAGTTCTCAATTTGGTCTTGCAGTTTCACTTTTGGGAATATATGCCTGTAAAGAAACCAAGAAAAAGGAAATGGTAGAACGCGAAATTATTACAGAAGCCACGGCCCCTTTCTTTAAACTGTCTTTGGCACAATGGAGTATACATAGAATGATTCGAGAGGATGGGGCAGACCCGTATTCTTTTGCCGAAAAAGCCAAAAATTGGGGTTTTTCAGGTTTGGAATATGTGAGCCAGTTGTACAATCCCGAACTGGAAAGTGCAGACTATGCTCCAGAAGCCATGGCGGCCTTTGTTGAAAAATCAAATGCAGAAGCCAAGAAACACGGTCTAGAAAACGTACTTATCATGATCGACGGGCAGGGCAATTTGGCTGTGACCGATGCCAAAGAGCGTCAAGAAGCCGTGGAGAGACATTACAAATGGGTCGATGCCGCCGCGGCCATGGGATGCCATGCCATTAGGGTAAACCTTGCCGGTAGCGACGTTCCTGAAGATTGGAAAAAGAATTCCGTGGACGGACTTACAAAGCTTTCCACCTACGCCCAGGACAAAAACATTAATGTAATTGTCGAAAATCACGGAGGACTTTCCTCTAACGCGGGTCTGGTGGCCGAGGTCATGGACATCGTAAATATGGACAACTGTGGCACTTTGCCCGATTTCGGCAATTTCTGTATCAAGAGAAAAGATCCGGAAGACCATGGCGCCGGCTGTGCAGAAATGTATGATATTTACAAGGGAGTAACAGAATTGATGCCCCATGCCAAAGCGGTAAGCGCAAAATCCCACGATTTTGATGCCAAGGGCAATGAAACGGAAATAGATTATGTAAAAATGCTTCAAATAGTAAAGGATGCCGGTTATTCTGGATATATCGGTGTGGAATATGAAGGAAATGAAATAGGGGAAGAAGAAGGTATTCTGACCACAAAGGACCTCTTACTAAACGCTGCCAAAAAGCTTGGTTAACAACGATATAACTAGATGAAAGTTTTTTTTAATCAATTGTTTGATTACAACTACTACTGCAATAAAAAACTTATTGAGGAATGTAATAGTTTAAAAGAGGTTCCCGAGCATAGTGTAAAGCTTTTTAGCCATATCCTTAATGCCCATCACTTATGGAATGCAAGGATTTTGGGCAAAGAGTCGGACTATGGGGTCTGGCAAATACATGCTGTAAAGGATTGGGGGGATATTCACTATGAAAATCAACGAAGTTCCTTTGAAATTACGACCAATACGGACGATTTTGATAGGCGGATCGATTATGAAAATACCGAAGGGCGCCTATTTACCAATACTTTGCGGGACATGCTGTTTCATATTGTAAACCATTCTACTCATCATAGGGCTCAAATTTCCATGGATTTTAGGAATAATGATCTGAACCCGATATCAATGGATTACATACACTATAAAAGATAAGGGTAAACTCGGATGAAATTAAAGTTAAAGGTTCAGGCGCAGCTTTCCGTGATGATGTTTTTAGAATTTTTTATCTGGGGTGGTTGGTTTGTTACCCTAGGAACTTTTTTAGGGAACAACCTAAGCGCAGGCGATGGTGAAATTGCACAAGCTTTCTCTACACAATCCTGGGGAGCTATTATTGCACCTTTTATTATAGGATTGATAGCCGATAGATTTTTTAATGCAGAACGGATATTGGGGATATTACATCTGATAGGGGCATTTTTAATGTATCAAATGTCCCAAACCACGTCTTTTTCCGTTTTCTATCCCTATGTATTAGGATATATGATAGCCTATATGCCCACCCTTGCCCTAGTGAATTCCGTGGCCTTTAATCAGATGAGAGATCCAGCAAAGCAATTTCCGTTGATACGGGTTTTCGGCACACTGGGGTGGATAGTTGCCGGGCTCTTGATAAGCTTGGCATTTAACTGGGACGCTCTTGCAAGTATTGAAAACGGGATGTTGTCCAATACGTTTTTAATGACCGCGATCGCTTCGGCCATTTTAGGGCTGTTTAGTTTTACACTTCCTAAAACCCCTCCTAGTGTGGGAAAGGATGAAAAAATTACGCTTTCGGACATTTTGGGCCTCGATGCTTTAAAGTTGCTAACGGATAGGAATTTTTTGATATTTTTCATTTCCTCCGTTTTAATATGTATTCCACTGGCCTTTTATTATCAGAATATAAGTCCTTTTTTAACGGAATCAAGGGTAGAGGGATCTACGGCATGGGCCTCGGCAGGTCAAATTTCCGAGATAGCATTTATGCTATTGCTTCCTTTCTTTTTTAAAAGATATGGCTTCAAAAAAACTATAATGGCAGGTATGCTTGCATGGGCAGTGCGGTATTTGCTTTTTGCCTATGGCAATGCGGGAGATTTGTTCTTTATGTTGGTTATCGGAATTGCGTTACATGGTATATGTTATGACTTTTTCTTTGTCTCGGGACAGATTTACACGGACAGTAAAGCAGGAGAAAGATTTAAGAGCGCCGCTCAAGGGCTTATTACCTTGGCTACTTATGGGGTAGGTATGCTCATAGGTTTTTGGATAGCGGGAAAAATTGCGGACACCTATATTTTACCAGAGGGAGGCCATGCTTGGCAAACCATATGGATGTACCCCGCCGGCTTTGCGTT
Source organism: Saonia sp. (assembly GCA_049670505.1). GTDB lineage: Bacteria > Bacteroidota > Bacteroidia > Flavobacteriales > Flavobacteriaceae > JBATTK01. The sequence continues at coordinate 36,024 of JBATTK010000041.1, read as the reverse complement.
TGTAGTGCTTGTTTTCTTTGTAATGGCCTTTAAGGATGAAAAAATTGCCTATAAAACATAGGCCGATCAATACCAATTATAAACAACCAAAAAAATCAATATAGTATGAACGGAGTACATAAGAATCGACTTTTTATCGCCTCTTGCGTGGCATTGCTCGTTACGGCAATGACTTTCGCCATACGGGCAAGGTTAGAAACTGTTTTTGGGCCTGAGGGGGTGGGGCTGACTTTAGAACAGATAGGTTATGCTTTTACACCTGCTTTTTGGGGTTTTACACTTGCTATGTTATTTGGCGGCCCTTTGGTAGATTCCTTGGGAATAAAAAAGATAACTTGGATAGCTTTTGCTACACACGCCATTGGAATAATATGGACAATCTTGGCCAAGGATATGACGTCATTATTTATTGCCACGCTATTTGTAGGAATAGGCAATGGTATGGTAGAGGCCGCTTTGAATCCAATGATAGCCTCAATGTATCCTAAAGAGAAGACCAAAATGTTGAATCGTTTTCATGTATGGTTCCCCGGGGGCATTGTAGTAGGGTCCGTGGCAGGGTGGTTGGTAATGGATGTTATGGGCCTAGATTGGCAGATAATGGTGGGCATTTTGTTTATCCCATTGTTTATTTATGGCGCTATGTTTTTGGGTCAGCATTTTCCGGTTACCGAACGGGTTCAACTAGGGGTAAGTACTAAAAAAATGTTTGCAAGTCTTGGTAGGCCACTGTTTCTTTTTATGGTGTTTTGTATGTTTCTTACTGCGGCATCAGAATTGGGAACTACCCAGCGGATAGAATCTCTTTTGAAGGAATCCGTTTCGGTTCCCTTGTTGGTATTGGCCTTCATAAATGGTATAATGGCTTTGGGAAGAGCATTTGCGGGTCAGGTAATACATAAATTGCAACCGGCAGGAATGTTATTGTTTTCCGCAATCTTTACATTTATTGGACTTTGGCTATTGACCATTACAAGTGGGGGTATGACCTTTGCCGCTGCAGCTGTTTTTGCAGTTGGCGTAACCTTTTTCTGGCCTACGATGCTCGGATTTGTCGCCGAATATTTACCGCAAACCGGTGCTTTAGGACTTTCTATCATGGGGGCTGCGGGAATGTTGTCAGTATCCTTGGTATTGCCCATTATGGGAAATCTTATGGATAATGCAAGCGCAGGCGAGGCACTTAGGACAATGTCCATATTGCCGGCTATTCTTATTGTGGCCTTCGCAGGACTTAATATATACATGAGGAAAAGAGAAGTTAAAGAAGTAAAAAAAACATAACGTAGACAATATTTTTAATTTATGGCTAAAAAAATAAGATTAGGAATTTTAGGTGGCGGTGGAGATTCGCTTATTGGGGTGCTACACCGAGTGGCATCACATATCAATGATAATTATCAAATTACGGGCGCTGTCTTTAACCCGGATTTTGACGCGAGTATGGCCTTTGCCAAGGAAATTGACATTGCTACCGATCGTATTTATAAGGATTTCGATACCTTGATAGCCGAGGAAATGAAACTTCCGAAAGATGAACGGATACAAGTGTGTTCTGTACTTACACCAAACTTTCTTCATTTCCCAATGGCCAAAAAATTGTTGGACAATGGCTTTCATGTGATTTGTGAAAAGCCCATGACCACCACTTATGAGGAGGCAAAAATACTGCAAGAATCGCAAAGAAAGGCAGGAACGGTCTTTGTAGTTACCCACACCTATACCGGTTATCCCATGGTGCGTCAGATGCGCGAAATGATCAAAGCGGGCGAATTGGGAAAAATCCATAGGGTAGATGCACGTTACTATCAGGGATGGATAAACAGTATTATTCACGATAAGGAAAAACGTTCTACGGTATGGCGTTTGGACCCTAAAAAAGCGGGCATAAGTTCCTGCATGGGAGATATTGGGGTGCATGCCTTTAATATGATAGAATATACAACAGGGCTTCGGATAAAATCCTTATTGGCAGATTTCAATTATTTATACGAGGATAACAAGATGGATGTGGATGGTACAGTGCTTGTACGGATCAATGACTATATAAAAGGAGTCATCCGTAGCAGTCAGGTAGCAACGGGTGAAGAAAACGGATTGGCCATCACCATTTATGGTGATAAAGCCGGATTTCGTTGGGAACAGGAAAGACCAAACTTCCTTTATAAATTGAGTGATACGGAGCCTGTACAAATCTATAAACCCGGACATGCCTATAATTCCGAATTATCCTTGGACGGTACCAAACTTCCACCGGGACATCCTGAAGGTATTTTTGATGCCATGGCCAATATATATTTAGGGGCTGCCAGGGCCATACGCGGTGAAAATTACAACGATGGCGAATTTCCTACTATTTTGGACGGCGTACGAGGGCTTAACTTTATTGAAGCTACCGTTGAATCCAACAAAAAAGGGAATGTTTGGGTAGATTTGGATTGAGATATATGGCAAAGACCAACAGGGATTTTAAAATCTTGTGGTTTTTTATGCTTAAACGTTTACTTGTCCAAGGCAAACAAAAACTTTGCGTCTTTATCTCCCGAATACCTTCTCAAACTCTTGGCACACCACGATCATACTCTCCCTGGGCACACGATCAAAGGGTTCTAATTCCCTAGTATAATAATCCCAATGCACTTTTTTCCAATAATCCAGGCTTTTATCGCCTTCGCCTTCGATTTGGGCATATGCTTCATCAATGCTAAAGAAAGGTTTTAGTTTTACGGCAGTGGTTTTAACGATACATTTTGCCTTTCCGGCCCAATTGGTAATCACCATAAAGTCCCCAAGTTTAGGTAAGGGTTCTTTTCTATATTGAAGACCCAGTAAAGAATGGGAGGTAGCCTTTTTTATCCCTTTGGAAACTAGAGCGGCACATTCATCCGCATCTTTTTGATTATCACAGAAATGAATCACTTTTGGAGCCTTTGCAAAGGCATCCTCCAAGTGGGTGTCCAAATAATCACCCCACATATTTCTGGCTGTAGCGTTGTCCATTATTATATACTTTTTAAGAAAATTTACCTGCTTTAAATTGTTGGGCCGCATGGTTTGCCGCACGTGCCGTAAATGCCATATAGGTCAGTGACGGATTAACACAACTAGATGAGGTCATAAATGCGCCATCGGTTACATATACATTGGGCACGGCATGTATCTGGTTGTTTTCATTTAATACGGATGTCTTGGGATCTCTACCCATTCTGGCACCACCCATTTCGTGAATTCCAAGGCCGGGACCTGTAGATTCTTCAAAAGGTTGTACATCCTTAAATCCTGCGTTCGTAAACATAGTTACGATCTCTTTGATGATATCCTCACGCATCTTATATTCATTTTCCTTGAACTCAACATCAAAGGCCAATTGCGGAAGTCCCCATTGATCCTTCTCGGTAGGACTTAAAGTTACCTTGTTACTATCATGGGGTAAAAATTCCCCAAAACCGGTAGCTCCTATCTGCCAACCACCTGGTTTTAGGATATTGTCCTTTAGTGCTTTGCCATAACCCATTTCGGCAACGGATTCCGACCAGTTTTCCCTACTTGCACCACCTTGATAACCAAAGCCCCTTACATACCCTTCTCGTTCGGTCTTTTTATCAAGGTTGACAAAACGTGGAATATAGAAACCGTTGGGCCTTCTTCCCTTATAGTATTTGTTCAGATGACCTGGAACCTTTGCCGATGCCCCTAGTTTGTAATGATGGTCCATGATACTTCTGCCCAAAGCGTCGGAATCGTTGCCCAAACCATTTGGGAAACGCTCCGATTTGGATTGTAATAAGACGCCTACCGAAGCCATTGCTGAAGCACAAAGGAAAATTACTTTGGCCTTGAATTTTAATTTTTCATGGGTTTCTGTATCGATTACCTCAACTCCTGTAGCTTTTTTGGTATGGTCATCGTATATAACCCCATGCACAATGGAATTTGGCCTTAAGGTCATATTTCCGGTACGTTCGGCCGCTGGTAAAGTAGATGAATTACTACTAAAATATCCTCCAAAAGGGCAGCCCCTCCAACATCGATTTCTATACTGGCAAGGATTTCTTCCTTCAAAGTTTCCGCCCGTATCGGTGATATGGGCTACTCGGCCAATAGTCAATACACGACCATCATCGTATTTCTCCGCCATAACTTTTTTAAAATCTTCTTCTGGACATGTAAGATCCATTGGTGGCAGAAATTTACCATCCGGTAATTGTTTCAATCCCAATTTTTCCCCACTTACACCAATATACGCTTCCACTTTATCGTACCAAGGCGAGATATCCCCATAGCGAATAGGCCAATCTATTCCAATACCTTCTTTTTTATTGGCCCCAAAATCAATATCGCTCCATCGGTAGCTTTGGCGTCCCCAAGTCAAGGAACGTCCTCCCACCTGATAGCCCCGGATCCAATCAAAACGTTTTATTTCTACATACGGATGTTCCAGATCGTTCACAAAAAAATGTTTCACATCGTCCTTAGGTGCCCAATTCAATCTTCGCTGTACGGAATATTTTTTTAACTCCTCTTTTGAGAGTTCCCCTTTGAAGGGATAATCCCAAGGATCATCGTTCATGGTCTTATAATCCTCAATATGTTTTACCATTGGGCCGCGTTCCAGAACAAGGATTTTCAACCCTTGTTCACATAATTCTTTTGCCGCCCAACCGCCACTGATTCCCGTTCCAACAACAATGGCATCATATTCAACATCTTGATTCATGTGTATATATTTGTTTTAATTCTTTGGTTATTCCTATATTTATAACTTCACCTAAACGAAGGATGGGTTAAAAAAATACCCTTTAAATATAGTGTTAATTCTTAAATTAGGGAGCAACATGTACATCTGATCGATGCATGACAGAATAAAAATGAAATCAACTCGATTAAAACACATGGGGAATACTAATTTTAATCACCCGAGGTGGTATCCGGGATTTGAAAATCAATAAAAGCAAACAGATGAAAACAATTAAAGGACCTGCGGTTTTTTTGGCACAATTTGTAGATAACAAGGCCCCCTTCAACTCTTTGGACGGCATGTGCAAGTGGGCTTCAGATTTGGGTTATAAAGGGATACAGATACCTACTTGGGAGCACTTTTTAATAGATTTGGACAAAGCGGCCGAAAGCCAGACTTATTGCGATGAGTTGAAAGGGAAGGTGAATTCATACGGCTTGGAAATCACGGAGCTGTCTACGCATTTGCAAGGGCAATTGGTGGCTGTGCATCCGGCTTATGACCTCATGTTCGATAGTTTTGCGCCAGACCACTTAAAGAATAAACCGAAAGAGCGTACCCAATGGGCGGTTGAAATCGTTAAAAAAGCCGCTACGGCAAGTAGAAGATTGGGTATAACGGCACATGCAACTTTTTCCGGGTCCTTGCTCTGGCATACCATGCACCCTTGGCCACAACGTCCTGCAGGCCTAGTGGAAATGGGTTTTGAGGAATTGGCGAAACGTTGGATGCCCATATTGGACCATTTTGATAAGGAAGGTGTAGATGTCTGTTATGAAATACATCCGGGAGAGGATTTACATGATGGCGATACCTTTGAACGTTTTCTGGAAGCCACAGGTAACCATAAACGAGTGAATATTCTGTACGACCCAAGTCATTTTGTGTTACAGCAATTGGACTATATTGAATATATAGATCATTATCACGAATTTATAAAGTCTTTTCATGTGAAGGATTCCGAGTTTAATCCAACGGGAAAGAAAGGTGCTTTTGGCGGATATAATGACTGGGGAAATCGGGCAGGGCGATACCGCTCTTTAGGGGACGGACAAATAGATTTTAAGACCATTTTTTCCAAACTGACCCAATATGGTTGTGATGTCTGGGCCGTAATGGAATGGGAATGTTGTATTAAAAGTCCCGAACAGGGGGCAAGGGAAGGAGCCAAGTTTATACAAGATCATATTATAGAGGCAACTGAAAAAACCTTTGACGATTTTGCGGGCTCGCAAACCAACGAGGATGAGCTAAAAAAAATATTGGGACTTTAAAACAATCGACTGGATTATGAAAAAAGTATTTTTAATAACACTATTATTAGGTCTGTTCATTATATCCTGTAAGGATAAGGCAGATAGTAAAAAGGAGGAAACAGAACCTGAGACCGTTGCCGAACCTAATGTAGAAGGCATGATAGAAGATGATTGGACGGTGCTGTTCGATGGTTCTTCCTTTAAAGGTTGGCATGGTTATTTATTGGATAGTGTTCCTTCCGTATGGAAATTAGAAGATGGGGCCATGGTCTTTTATCCTCCAATAGAAAGAAAACCGGGTGAAAGCTTCAATATTGTGACGGATAACGAGTATACCAATTTTATACTGTCCTTGGAATGGAAGATTTCCGATGCCGGAAATAGTGGAATCTTTTGGGGTGTTAACGAGGACCCAGCCTACACCCAGCCTTACCAGACCGGTCCGGAGATACAGGTTTTGGACAATTTGAAGCATCCTGATGCAAAAAATGGGACTTCCCATCAAGCAGGTGCATTATATGATATGGTGGCACCGTCAAAAGACATGGTAAAACCGGTGGGTGAGTGGAATAGTTGCATCATTATGGTAAACCATGTGACCAATGAGGGAAAAGTAAGTTTGAACGGAGTAGAGATCGTAACGTTTCCCGTCAATGGTGAGCAATGGAACGCCATGATTGATGGGTCCAAGTTTTCGGACTGGAATGGATTTGGAAAATTTACAACAGGGAAAATTGGGCTGCAGGACCATGGAGATATTGTGGCCTACAGAAATATTAAAATAAAAGAACTTTAGTATGCGGCTTATCTATTTTACTATTGCCTTGTTCATATGTTTTTCCTGCGGCGCACAAACCGAAATCATTAAAAAGGATAAAACCAAAAGCACAATACTAACGGCCAACGAACCTACCAAACCGGAAGAGACCGAACGCTATGAACCAGTGCCAAAAGTGGTTGTGACGAGTGAGAATAACGCTCCCCCCAGTGATGCTATCGTATTGTTCAATGGATCCGATATGAAGGAGTGGGTAATGACCAAGGATAGTACGGTCGTAAGTTGGTATTTAAATGAAGATGGAAGTATGACCGTTAAAGACCGTGCCGGGGATATTCAAACGAAAAGGAATTTTGGCAGTATACAATTGCATTTGGAATGGAAATCCCCGGCAGATGTACAACGAAATGGCCAACATAGGGGAAATAGCGGGGTTTTTATACAGAATAGGTATGAAGTACAAATATTGGACAATAATGATAATGACACTTATGTAAATGGTCAAGTGGGGTCCATCTATAAACAGGCTGTTCCTTTGGCAAAGGCTTCCGTACCCACAGGGGAATGGAATACCTATGATATTATTTACCACGCTCCCGAGTTTGATACTGAGGGAAACAAGATTAAATCGGCAACCATTACCGTTTTGCACAATGGTATTCTTATCCAAGATCATTACGAGATACAAGGGAAGACCATGTATATTGGATGGCCAACGAACGAGCCCCATGGCAAGGCGCCCATCCGTCTTCAAGATCATGGGGACAATAGTAGGGTAAGTTTTCGAAATATTTGGGTGCGGGAGCTGTAAGTCCTTAAAGCAGTTTTGAAAAAATGAGCTTTTAATTTTGGTTATCTTTGCCAAAACTTAAACGGAATTTATGATTCAATCCATGACAGGATTCGGGAAGCATGTGATACAGCTTCCTACGAAAAAAATCACCATAGAACTCAAATCCCTCAATAGCAAAAACTTGGACTTAAATGCCCGGATACCATCTGCATACAAGGACAAGGAATTGGAGCTACGGAAAACAATAGCGAGTTCTTTGGTAAGGGGAAAGATAGATTTTGGATTGTATATGGAGATTACCGGGGACGAAACTTCCTCTAAGATTAATGATAGTGTGGTACGACAATATATGAAACAACTAGGGGATATTGTCGCCGGAGATGATTTAAGGTTATTGGAAATGGCGGTGAGACTGCCAGATGCCTTAAAAACGGATCGTGAGGATATTGATGCGGAAGAGTACAGAAAGATTGAAGAAGCACTCGGGGTAGCCTTGAAGGAAATTAATGCTTTTAGAAGTGAAGAAGGCAAAGTTTTGGAAAAGGATTTTTTGGAGCGGATAGAAAAATTAAAAGAATTACTGGAACAGGTATATCAAATGGATTCCGAACGCAATGCTACTATACGTGAGCGTCTGGAAAAGGCAGTGGCCGATTTGAAAGCGGAGGTCGATGCTAACCGCTTTGAGCAAGAACTTATCTACTATTTGGAAAAATATGATATCACGGAAGAAAAGGTCCGTTTGGCAAACCATTTAGATTATTTTGCCGCTACGCTGAATTCCGCCGATTCCAATGGAAAAAAATTGGGGTTTATTTCACAGGAAATAGGGAGAGAGATAAATACGATCGGTTCCAAGGCAAATTATGCCCCTATGCAACAGCTTGTTGTACAGATGAAAGATGAACTGGAAAAAATTAAGGAACAAATGCTGAACGTACTTTAATGGAAGGGGGTAAGCTCATTATTTTTTCGGCACCTTCCGGAAGCGGTAAAACTACTATTGTTCGTCACTTGTTAAAGCAGCCGGAGCTAAACCTGGCCTTTTCCGTTTCGGCAACTTCCAGACCCAAAAGAGGAAAGGAAAAAGACGGTAAGCACTATTACTTCATGTCCATTCCTGAATTTAAGAAATGTATAAAAAATGATGCCTTTTTGGAATGGGAAGAAGTGTACCGTGATAATTTTTACGGTACGCTTAAGAGCGAGGTAGAACGTTTGTGGGCCGAAGGCAAAAATGTGATTTTTGATATTGATGTTGTGGGGGGACTACGGATCAAGAAGAAATATCCAAAAGAAACTTTGGCTGTTTTTGTAAAACCTCCCAGTGTAGATGAATTAAAGATCCGTCTAAAAAAGCGTAGTACGGAAAGTGAGGATAAGATCAACATGCGGGTGGCAAAAGCATCCGTTGAAATGGCCACGGCACCCCAGTTTGATAAAGTTATTAAAAATTACGATTTGGATACGGCATTAAAAGAATCATACCAACTGGTAGCGGATTTTATCGGGTTGGCAAGTAATGATTAAGCAAGGGTATGGTCCACTATGGGAATGTTTTATCGGTATTTGGAAAAGTATCGTCTATAATTGCACAGGAAATCAATTTAGCAACTTCTGAAACAAATCCGGTGTGAAAAAAATAGGACTATACTTTGGGACATTCAACCCTATTCATGTTGGGCATTTGATTATTGCCAATCATATGGTGGAGTTTTCGGATCTAGATGAGGTTTGGTTGGTAATTACACCTCAAAGCCCCTTTAAAGCCAAGAAAACGCTTCTGGACGATTATCACCGATATCAAATGGTCTATGAGGCTACCAAGGAATATCCCAAGCTAAAAGCTAGTAAGATAGAGTTTAATTTGCCGCAACCCAATTATACCATAAATACCTTAGTACACTTAGGTGAAAAGCATGGGCCCGAGTATCTTTTTTGTCCAATTATGGGCGAGGATAATTTAAAAGGGTTTCACAAATGGAAGAACTATGAGATTATTCTGGAGAACCATGTAATCTATGTATATCCTAGAATCTCCGGCGGAGTTGTTGAGCACCAGTTTAAAGATCATGATAACATTCACTACGTTGATGCCCCGATAATGGAAATATCGGCCACATTTATACGGAATCAACATAAGGCGGGTAAAAATATCAGGGCTTTACTTCCCGATGCGGTGTGGAAATATATGGATGACATGAATTTCTATAGAAGTTGAACTAGGGCCTGTTAACACTAAGCCTAAAAGTGTGTTTTCCGCCCTTTTTCCGTCTTTTTTCGTTAAAATTTCACCCCCTAGCTCGCTAGGTGAACAAAATTTCGCCTCAAAACCATAAAAAATCCATGATTTCCGTTTAGTGTTAACAGGCCCTAGTCCTTAAGAATCAATTTATCTACCCAACCAACGGCATCTTCCAAACTGTGGAAAACATGGGTTGGTTTATTCATAAAGGATTGTTCCATTCTGGCTATTTTTTCGTTGATTTCATCATAGACTACCACGGCATAGCCCTTTAGGTTTGGGAACATGGCAGTAGATTTAAAATGGGAGGTAGGATGAAAGGAATAGGAATTTATCCTGTTTGAAATGTAGACGAACGGAGTGGTGTTGCCATAATAGGATTTGCTCAGTTCAAGCATTTTGCCCGCATTTTCGAAAGTAATCGTAACACCTTCGTTTATTACCGAAACAACGAAATTTTCATAGAAATAAAAGGATCCTATGGGAAGATCATGTTTTTTAAGGAGTTTTTTATCAATTGATCGGACCATTATAAACAGCAATTCATACTCTCTAAGATACAAAATGAAATTGTAAATATCGATTGAAATACTACGGAATAAGTGGAAATTTCCTTCATTATGACCCTGTTTATCTTGAAATAACGATTCAGATAGCTCAAAGGAAAAGTCTTGCAGGGTGTCTTGGACTAATTGGAAGCATCAAAAAGGATTACCTCATACTCATATGATCTGGATTCCCCGCCCACAATAACATTATCCAAAGTAACCCTATAGGAAGTGTCGGTAGGAGTATTTGTAGCAATACCCCTTGGTACCCAAACGATAGTGCGGTCTCCAAAAGCATTGTTCAAGGTTTCAATGGAGATAGAAATGTTCTGACCGTTCCCATCTTTCATCACAATAGAAGTGGAATTAAAATCTGCATTGGCAATGGAAAAAGACCATCTTGGAAAAACTAGGTCATTAGGGACATATCCTTTTGGGGGCCATGCTATAAATTCCGGAGCGTCTGCCGGAACGGCACCCGCATTGCCAAGTACCCAAATGGCGTTTGATCTATCTGTGTTCCCTATACCTATTTCTTGTAACCTGGGCCATAACAACCATCTCCTATGGCCCACAGGACCATTGGCCGCGCCTTGGTCGCGTACGTAGGCATTAATGGCTTCCGCATTTTTTGACAATGCCAAGAGCGAGTTTCCGGCACCTTCATCACCTTCGGATGTATAGCATTTCCAAGTGTCGGGAGGAAAATGGTTCAAGGCGTTATTGGAATTCATCATCAGGGCGGCTTGTTGTGCCTTGGCGCTTTTTGTAGGGTCTTCACTGATTTCATTCTCTAGCCCCACCGCTTTTCTATAATATGTTAAACGCATCAGGATTTTATCCTTTGTCCCTTGTGATACGTTACCTGCGTTACAAGAAGGCTCGTCACCGTTCCAAGCAGCATCCGAAGAAGTACTTGTAGCAGGTAAATAATAATCTTCATAAAGTTTTTTGGCGGTCAGTCTTGCCGCATTGTTGGCGGTGATAACCGAATCTTCCACTGTACCCTGTTCTTCTTGCTCTTGGGAAGTATCGTTGCTACAGGAGCCTAATACAAAAGATACTATAATTAGGGTCGGCAAAGCCGAACGGAATGTTTTGATAGGAATACGCATAGGGGCTATTTGTTATTTAAAAGACATAACGTAAGAATCGGGGCGGGCGTATACCTTTTTCGATGAAAGGTAGGTTTACGTTAAATAAAATTCAGAGAGGAGCTGTTTTAGTGAGTATGTCGGTTGCAAGATATGTATCGTTCGCATTGTAATGCCAAGTTCTCGTCTTAGGCATTCTTATCCCTTGGATGCTTTCCTCTCCATTTAATAAAATGTACTCCCCGTCATTTTTAGATTCATCGTGGAAAAACTGGTACACCTCCATGGCATAGGTGAGGGGGTCAAAATAAAAATACCAAATATCGGTCCCTACGGCTTCTTCGTAGGTTACTTTCATCACCAAGTATTCTTTGCCCTTAAAATGTTTGACCTGTACTTTGGGGTCTATAATAGTACCTGTATCGGTCAGCTTCATGGGGAGGCCGTATAGATAGGTATAATAATTCTTCATCAGTTTAGCTCGTTCACAACTGAGTTTGAAGGATTCGGCTTGTTCAGCGGAGAAACCGGTATTTCCGTTTAAAGCCAAAGTACAGTCGCCCTTGTCCAAAGTCTGTTCAGTAATGACCGTATCTTTCCTTGCGACCAATTTAAAGTACTCATTTGGGAGGTCTAGTAGTATAGCACTTATCCTATTCGTTCTATCGGGCGTTTTCATAGTGACATAAAATTTTCCCTTAAAAGTGCCCCAGTTTCCTTTGGGGTCATGGTAACGTATGGTTTTTTCAAGAAGCTGCTCGCCAGATAACTGTTGCGAGAAGGCAAACGGGCCTAGACATAGGAAACAGATTTGTAATATCTTTTTGACGTTCATTACAAGATGTTGGCTATACAATCGGAACATTGGCATGTTGGTCATAGGTCTCCAAAAGATTCATAGTGGCCACCAGTAAATCCTTGGTCTCCAAAAGTAAGCTAAAGTATAGCGCCGTATTTTTTGGGCTGGACTCGTCAGCCCTTGTACGGGCAACCTGTTTTTGAATTTTTTCATCCACTTTATGGAACAATTTTTCTTTGTTCATAATAATAGGAGTGAGTTTTGAAAAATCCTTGGTATCAAAAATATGCTGTATCTGTACGAACAGATCATCAATATATTGATCGGTTTCCTTTAAATCCTTTATTTGGTTGAAGCGTAGTTTCTTGTGATTATTATTTACATGTTTGTGTCCGGCTTTGGATATATAGTCCAAGGATTGTGTCATGTCCTGTAAATAACTAAGGGCGGTAATATAAAAATTACTGGTTCCCACACTGGACTCATCCAAATTTTTGATGAAATAGAAAATGTTGTTTCGGAGTTCTTCTACTTCGTTGTCTAATTTACCTATTCCTTTTTTACTCTTTTTAAGAATGTCCATATCGTGTTTCGCCAAACCGTCCATACTTAATGTATAGATTTTATTTGCCCTACTTATGGCCAACGAGATATTGGACGCACTCTCTTCTATAAGTCCAATAATGGATTTACTTTCGGCTTTCTGTAATTTTTCTTCCCGCTTGGTCTCTTTAACCTTTTTACTATGAGACAGATAATTTCTACCTATGAGCAAGAAAGCAATGATCAATAGGATGACTATGGCAACAAAACCACCTAAATGAATGATATATGCAATAACGGCCGCCGCGGTAAAGGCACTTAGGGCGGTAAAGAACCAACCTCCAATTACATTAAGTACACCGGCTACCCTATATACCGCACTTTCGGGCCCCCATGCCCTATCTGCCAATGAAGTTCCCATGGCTACCATAAAAGTTACATAGGTTGTGGATAAGGGCAGTTTCATGGATGTTGCAATGGAAATCAGTACACTGGCCACCATTAGGTTGACCGATGCCCTCACATAGTCGAAGGCGGGCATATCGTGAACCCTGTTTTTGGGAACATAGATATAAGGTTTTTCAAATCGGGAATCTATTTTTTTTTGTAGATCCCGTGGTATTATTCCTGCGAGGTTTTCAGAGGCCCTTATTGAAAACTTTACAATTTGACGCGACAAAAAATTGGGCTGAAACCGTTCATCCCCTTCATCCTGTCTTGAGAGATCTACGCTGGTCTTTACCACGTTCTTGGCTTTGGAAGAAAACCAAAGGGTAACCACCATAATACCTCCGGAAAGCAACAATAACAATGTCGGGGTGCGTACTGCGGCGGACAATCCTTCCATTGTATATTCCGCTGCGGGAACTCCGGAACTTTGCCATGCCTCGAACGATTGTAGTGCCGCAATGGGAACGCCTATAAAGTTTACCAAGTCGTTTCCGGCAAATGCCATGGCAAGGGCAAAAGTCCCAAGTATAATAATTATTTTATAGATATTCCATTTAAAAGTCGCCGTAATAAACCAGGATAATAACGCCCAAACAATAAAATTCCCCAATAAAAGCAGTTCCGTATGCAGCGCAATAAATTCGTTGACCTCCCCACTTAGAATAGCAGCACTCTTTAATCCTTTTACGACGATAAAATACATAATGGCCGTAATGGCAAATCCCCCAAAAATGGCCCCTACCCATTTGGGCCTTTCTTCGAACTTAAAGGAAATCAATATCCTTGAAACGAATTGAATTATGGCACCTATGGTAAATGCAACTACAACGGAAAGTAAAATCCCGAAAATAATTTCCGTTGCCTTTTCAGTATTGATATAAGTTGCCAGTTCTGCAAAGCCTCCCCCGGTATCGGCAATCTTTAACAAGGAGATGGCAACCGCTGCTCCCAAAAGTTCAAAGACTATGGACACGGTAGTGGAAGTGGGCATTCCCAAGGTGTTGAAAAAATCCAGCAACAAAATGTCCGTTATCATTACCGCCATAAAAATGATGATGATTTCCGAGAACATAAATTCACCCGGATTAAAAATACCCTTTCGGGCAACTTCCATCATACCACTGGAAGACATAGCACCCAATGCGATACCCAGACTGGCAATGATCATTATGGTCTTAAAAGAAATGGCTTTTGAACCTATGGCGGAGTTTAGGAAATTTACGGCATCGTTACTAACGCCGACCACTAAGTCCGTAACGGCAAGGATTGCCAGGGCGGCAATCATAAAAACATATATAGTATCCCCCATCAAATTTTAAATAAGCACAAAAATGCCATTATAATTTATCAATTAAGTTAAAATAAGGTTATGAAAGCCTTTATAAAGGGCTTCCAAACTTTTGTAGTAACATAGCAATGGAAGCAGAAACTGTTCCTAACAAACAACGCCCGCTAATATATTACATTCGGAATTAAGGGAGCTTAGCTTTAAAGATAAGCTATTGGAAGTAAATTGATAAAATACCCATTGAGCTTTGTTATAAGAGCAATGAATGTAATATACTGAAAATCAGGTATCAAATGTTTTAATGTAAATTTAATGTAAATTAATAGTTTTTTAATTGTAAAAAATAAGTATCTTTATACTACCAAAGTATCTGTCATCATGAAAAATACAATTATACTTTCAGCATTGGTTTTGATTACTACCCTTGGATATTCCCAAAAAGAAAAGGAGCTAACGTTGAACGAAGAAACCAATCTGATAGAAGCCACCTATTATCATGACAACGGGATAGTAAGCCAGAAAGGAACCTTTAATTTAGAACGCAAATTACATGGGGAATGGATTAGTTTTAATGAAAAAGGGGAAAAGGTTACGGTAGGTTCCTATGAAAACGGTGCCAAAACGGGAAAGTGGTTGTTTTGGGCAAATGGTGTCCTAAAAGAAGTTGAATACAGCAATAATGCGATTGCCAACGTAGTTAATAAAGAAAGCAAATCAGGGGTGGTCATCAAAGATTGATGCTCCGGTTCAGCATATACTATAAAAAAGACATCCGCTACGGACCATTCGGTAGCGGATGTCTTTTTTTATCTTCTGGTGAAGTGTAGCAGCCGTATTGGCGTTAAATTATTTTTGACGTGAACTGCCTATTTCTCTTTGGGTATTTGTACCTACTAGAGCCTTTGCTTCGGTATCGGATAATGGAATTTCACTTAAACTTATCGATTTTGCGTTTAGCCCTTGGTAGATTTCCGTAACCCCATTTTCTGCTACGCTAACAGGAACTTCCAAGGATTCATAGCCCAGATAACTGATGACCAAAGTATAATTGCCGGGATCTATATCCGGAATTTCGAAATTGCCATGGAAATTTGTTTGGGTGCTCTTAGTGGTATTCTTCACATGGACATTGGCATATAACAGGGGTTCGTTGTTCATTTCCTTATCCGATATGCTACCTCTAATAGCACCTTGTTGCTGAGAAAACAAGAGTGTTGTGAAGAGCAAAGAACAAAACAAAAAAGACTTTTTCATTTAATCGTTAGTTTTCTTTGGCAAAGAAAACTTTACATTGTAAAGTTAAGGTTATTGGGAGGTTAAAAATTGGTAATAAAAAGGTTATTAAAAAAGTTCGGAAGGGAACAAGCGGTAATTTCCTATAAGGATGTTGAAGTTGAAAAAATGTATCTTGCGCCATATTTAATGCTATGATGAACTGGGAACAACTCCTTTCCTTAAAACGCTTTGGCGACACCCATAAAAGATTACGCAAAGAACAGGACGAGGCCCGTTTAGGGTTTGAAGTGGATTATGATCGAGTGATTTTTTCCGCTGCCTTTAGAAGTTTACAGGATAAGACACAGGTAATCCCTTTGTCCAAAACTGATTTTGTGCACACGCGGCTAACGCACAGTCTAGAAGTTTCGGTCGTAGGAAGAAGTTTGGGCAGGATTGTGGGAAGACAATTGTTGGAAAAACATCCACATCTCCAGGAGATTTATGGATATAGGTTCAATGATTTCGGGGCTATCGTAGCTGCCGCTTC
This sequence comes from Saonia sp., assembly GCA_049670505.1. GTDB lineage: Bacteria > Bacteroidota > Bacteroidia > Flavobacteriales > Flavobacteriaceae > JBATTK01. Next base: position 19,727 of record JBATTK010000041.1, on the reverse strand, counting down.
CCTAGCACATGATATTGGAAATCCTCCATTTGGACATAGTGGGGAAAAGGCTATTGGAGAATTTTTTAAAACAGGAGACGGGAAAAAATACCAATCGGTACTCTCTAAAAAGGAGTATAACGATATAGTTGATTTTGAAGGCAATGCCAACGGATTTAAACTATTATCGGAATCTAGGGAAGGTGTTTCGGGCGGACTTCGTCTGAGCTATGCCACACTGGGCGCCTTTATGAAATATCCAAAGGAATCCCTGCCTAAAAAACCGACCCCGCATATTGCCGATAAGAAGTTTGGGTTTTTTCAGTCCGAGAAGGAATTTTTTGCCGATGTGGCGCATGAATTAGGACTCATACGCACCCGCGAAGGAGGGGATATCAGTTTTTCAAGGCACCCGCTTACCTATTTGGTAGAGGCCGCCGATGATATTTGTTATACTATAATCGATTTTGAGGATGGCATCAACCTAGGGCTTATCTCAGAGGATTTTGCATTGGAGTATTTAATAAAGTTGGTAAAGGACAGTATTAATACCAAGAAGTATAATGCGATGGTCTATATGGAAGATCGTTTAAGCTATCTACGGGCATTGGCTATAAATACATTGATTACAGATGCAGCGGCTATTTTTGTAAAGAACGAATCTGCTATTTTGGAAGGAAGCTTTACGGTTTCCCTAATGGATAAGAGCAGGTATAAAGCGCAGATATCGGATATTATTCAATTGAGCGTAGCGAAAATCTATCGCTCCCAAGAAGTTATAGAAAAGGAAATAGCGGGGTATAAAATAATTTCTGATATTTTAGAAGTATATACCGGGGCGTTGGTCCGTAAGAGAGAAGGGAAAGCCTCTAATTATGACGGACTTATCATCAGTACATTACCGGAATTCTATCAAAGAACGGATGTATCCTTGTATACGGTATTATTGAATACCTGTTGTTACCTGGCCAGCTTATCGGATGGTACGGCAGTACATATCCATAATAAGATTATAGGCAAACAACTCTAAAAACTATAGGCAAGGCCAACACCCAATAGCTGCTTAAATTGTATCCGGGACCTTCCGGGTTGTACAATGGTACCATCTGCCGCTATTTCTTCATCGAACCTAATATCATCATCAAAAATAATATGTGTGCCGATATTGGCATTTATATATTCGTTCACTGTTAAGTTCAGCATCAATTCCCAATCTACGTCCACATTTCCAAAACTGCGCAGATAATCCGTATATAGACTTACCCTATGGTTAAGCAGCATATTCTTATACAGCTGTGTTTCCCAGGTGTTGGTGATCAAGAAACCCAATTCCACAAAAACATTTTCCCCTTCTTTCAAAATGTTCCCATCATCGTCTAAAATCGCCTTCTTCACCCCAAAAGCTCCTTGATTCGCTAAGTCTTGGTCCAATACAAAGGTTGATTTTTGGGTTATTGGAGAAATATATAGGTTAAAATTCTTGCCTTCCGGAATGTAGGAGGTACCTCCACCTAGGAACAGGTACCCAGGAGCCATAAAGCTAGAGATTACTGTATTTCTGTTTACACTTTGGAAACCGTTGGCGAACTGGGTATTAAAACTGGCCTTAACCGAATAGTACCAACTGCTGACAGTATCCCTGCGATACCCGAAGGTAGAGATCAGCCGTATGGCATCATCCGTTTTTTGTAGCTTACGCCCCTCTTGTGCGTTAAGGCCATATCTGAGGTCCAGGTCATTGTCCCATTGAATATATCTAAACTTGTAGTTGCGCACAAATTTGGCGTTCCCCAAGGCCGAAATGGAGTTATTGCCGCCCGCGTTCCAGTTTACAAAGGCAACTTCGCTGAGGTTGAGGCCCAATTTGTTCTTTTTTTCCCAAAAAGAGGGTACTCTATATCGTTTGAATGCCTGTGCCAGCGGTTTTGTTTTTGCAAAGGAAATCTTGGGATTGGTGAGGTTTGCCCCCCTTGGTATATTTTTTATTTTAAGTTGGGGATAACGCACTACAATGGTATCCACAAAGGTAGTGTCGGTATCCACAGAGGGGGGAACGGTATCTTGGGCGATAATTGATCTGAAGCAAAAAAATAAGAAAAAAATAACTAGGGCTTTTGGTAATCTACTATGCTGCATTGAGGATACTTTTTAGGTATTTCTTTACGGATAAAAAATCTATTTGTGCTTTCTTATGGAGTTCTTCTATAGTTCCATGGGTGATGAAAGTGTCTTCTATACCAAAAACTTTTACGCTTTTCCGATATCCCGATACATTGGCAAATTCCAAGATGGCACTACCAAACCCGCCCATTTTGCAACCGTCCTCAAGGGTAACTATATATTCGTAGGTATCAAAAATATGCTGAAGGGAATTTATGTCCAAAGGTTTTACGAAACGCATATTGTAATGACCTATTTCTTTAGGGTGATTTAATTCTTGTATAAGACTTAAAACCATATTGCCCACATGACCAATGGTAAGCACAGCAATTTTTGTGCCTTTTTTCAACTCCTGTGATTTCCCCATAGGAATAGTTTCGAAAGGGAGCTTCCAATCCTTGATTGCTCCCCTGCCCCTTGGATATCTAATGGCAATGGGATGCGGCAATCCCAACTGTGCCGTATACATCATATTCCTTAGCTCGATCTCATTCATAGGTGAAAAAATGATGAGGTTGGGGATGCATCTTAAAAATGCCATATCAAAGACCCCATGATGGGTAGCCCCGTCTTGGCCGACCAACCCTGAACGATCTAAACAGAATATGACAGGTAAATTTTGTAGGGCAACATCGTGAATTACCTGATCATAGGCGCGTTGAAGAAAAGTAGAATAAATGTTGCAAAAGGGTACCAATCCTTCAGTTGCCATACCTGCCGCCATAGTAACTGCGTGTTGCTCTGCGATACCCACATCAAAAGCACGATCCGGAATTTGTTGCATCATATATTTTAAAGAACTTCCAGTGGGCATGGCCGGGGTGATACCCACTATTTTTTTGTTCTGCCCAGCGAGCTCTACTAGGGTATGCCCGAATACATCTTGGTATTTAGGAGATTCCCCAACATTGTTCTTGGTAATTAAGTCCCCGGTAAGTTTATTGAATTTTCCGGGTGCATGATAGGTAACTTGGTTTTCTTCTGCTTTCCGTAATCCTTTTCCTTTGGTGGTGATAACATGCAAAAACTTAGGCCCTTTTACCAATTTCAACCGTTTTAATTCTTCCAATAACGCATTTAGGTCATGTCCGTCTAAGGGCCCCGTATAGTCAAAATTTAAACACTCAAAAATATTTTCGTCTTTGGCAGTGCCCTTTTTTACGTTAGTGAGGTATTTTTTTAAAGCACCTACACTAGGATCTATCCCTATAGCATTGTCATTTAGGACAATCAGGATATTGGCGTCAGTAACCCCTGCATGGTTCAATCCTTCAAAAGCCATACCACTGGCAATGGAGGCATCGCCAATGACCGCAATATGTTGCTTATTCAATTCTCCCTTTATTTTGGAAGCTATGGCCATACCCAATATCGCCGAGATAGAGGTAGAACTGTGTCCTGTCCCAAAATCATCATAGGTACTCTCACTGCGTTTTGGAAAACCGCTGATACCTCCTAATTGCCTATTGGTATCAAAAATTTCTTTTCTGCCCGTTATTATTTTATGTCCGTAAGCTTGGTGGCCTACATCCCAAATCAATTTGTCGTTTGGAGTATCAAAGATGTAGTGTAGGGCAATGGTAAGTTCTACTACTCCTAAGCTGGCTCCTAAATGCCCTTCTTTTGTGGCAACGATGTCTATAATAAAATCCCGGAGTTCCTTGGCAAGCAGGGGTAACTCGCTTGGAATGAGCTCACGAAGATCCGCCGGAGAGTCAATTTTATGTAATATTGCCATAGTAAGGGACAAATGTACGTTAAATTCATTTTTTCATGTTTACATGTACACGTCTAAAATTGTATTTTTGATTTTATGGTTTTGAAATTCGATGATACCTATTTTATGAAGAAAGCCTTGCAGGAGGCGGAAGCCGCTTTTGATAAAGGAGAAGTACCTATTGGAGCTATAGTTGTGGTAAAGGACAGGGTTATTGCAAGGGCACATAATTTAACGGAACAATTGAACGATGTTACCGCCCATGCCGAGATGTTGGCCATTACCGCGGCCGCTAATTTTTTGGGTGGAAAGTATCTGCATAACTGCACACTCTATGTTACTTTGGAGCCTTGCCAAATGTGTGCGGGGGCATTATACTGGAGCCAGATACCAAAAATAGTATATGCGGCGAAAGACCCGGAAAGGGGTTGTGGTATAATGGGGACCCAATTGCACCCCAAATCAAAAATTATCGGTGGTATCTTGGAAGGGGAAGCCTCCGAGTTATTGAAAAAATTCTTTATTCAAAAACGAAATCTGAACTAGAATCTTAAGTTTTAGAAAATGGAAATCCCATTTTTTTTGGCCTAGTGTTAACAGGCTCTAATTAAAAAACCCTGACAGAAACGTCAGGGTCGCAATCCATTCAAAATAAAATAATATGATCAGATTACCTGCACTTGTGCGGCAACCACTCCCTTTCTTCCTTCTTCTTCCTGATATTCTACTTTGTCTCCTTCGTTCAGTTCAACACCGTTTAATGCGGTAGCATGAACAAAGATGTCTTTTCCGGTGTCGTCGTTCGTAATGAACCCGTATCCTTTAGATCCATTGAAAAATTTTACTGTTCCAGTCATTCAATTAAAATTAAAAAAATAAAAATTTGAGATACTAAGTTATATTTTTTTGTTCAGACTTACTTAAATCGATAATCAAATCTTGGAAAAATTATTGATTTTCGGATTTTTTCCCATCTTTTCCTTTCATTTTTCTAATGTTTTCTTCGGTAAGCATATAATCCTTTACTTTTTTGCCTTTGCTTTCTTTGATCAGGAACATGGGCATGGCAATGAGAAAAAGCCCTATGGTGCCTACTCCGATGCATTTATTGGCAAATACGGTGTCGTCTTCTTTAATGGTAAATCCATAGATAATGGAACCAAAAGAGAGTAAGACTATTATGATGATAATATATCGTATTCGCATCTTGGGAATTATTTTGTAAAGTTAATCAACTTTCTACGGTAGGCCGTCAGTAATTTGGATTTTGAAACAAAGCCATAATATTTTCCTTCTTTAATAACGGGCAAGTTCCAAGCCCCGCTGTCCTGAAATTTTTGCATTACCTGCTGCATGGTATCCGTTTTATAAAATATATATTCAGGGGCATGATGCATAAAGGTCTCCACTTTTGTGTTTTTATACAAAGAGGTGTCGAACATAAATTCCCGAATGTCATCCAGTAAAACAATACCTACCAGCACCTGCTTATCATCAATGACAGGAAATATATTCCGTGTGGATTTTGCGACCGATCTATGCAACATTTCCTCTAAGGTCATATGCGGCTCCACCGCCTTAAAATTTTGTTCAATAACATCATCCAGTTGCATTAGGGTAAGCACGGTTTGATCTTTGTTATGGGTGAGTAGCGCTCCTATGCGTGCTAATTCCTTGGTGTAAATGGTATGATCTACCGTGTTTTTGGTAATCAGATAAGAGATGGCGGAGGTAATCATAAGCGGCACAAATAGGTCATACCCTCCGGTAATCTCCGCAATTAAAAATATAGCGGTAAGCGGTGCGTGGATTACTCCCGAAATAAGGCCCGCCATACCTACTAAAGTGAAATTACTTTCCGAAACATGGAAGCCCAGTTCCGAGTTATTGATAACCTTGGCCACCACATTGCCCAAGGCACTGCCCATAACCATGGTAGGAATGAAGATGCCTCCCGCACCACCGGCGGCAAAGGTCGTGGTCATGGCTACGGCTTTAAAAATGGTAATGCCGAAAAGCAAGGCTATCACTATCCAGATATTATTCGTATAGCTGTCAAAAGGGGTTTTCCCCAAGGCCAGTATGTGATCTCCTTCCAGTAGATTATTGATAAAACCAAAACCTTCACCATACAGCGGGGGGATAAAATAAAGCATTGCGCCAATGGAGAGTCCGCCTACCAAAAGTTTGTATTTAGGGCTTCTGAACCGCTTAAAGAATGTGAGTATGGTAAAATACATTTTAGTAAAATAGATAGATGCAATAGCGGTCCCTACGCCTAAAAGAATATAGAATAAAGTGTCTTTTACCTCAAAGTTATCCGTAAGCGTGAAATCAAAAAGCGATTGATTGCCCAAAAAGAAGTAAGAGGTAAGGACTCCTGAAATAGAGGCCAATAAAAGGGGAAGCATGGAAAGCATGGTTAAATCCAGACTAAAGACCTCTACGGCAAAGATAATGGCTGCAATGGGTGATTGAAAAATGGAGGCAATTGCACCGGCGGAAGCACAAGCGATTAATAAGGAGCGTGTTTTGGTATCAATATGAAAAAGCCTTCCGAAATTTGAACTTATAGCCGCACCGGACGCTACCGCGGGGCCTAATAGTCCCACCGAACCTCCAAAACCTACAGTTAAAGGAGCGGTAATCAATGGAACATAGATTTTTTTCAGATTCATAATGCCCTTCTTTTTGGACAAGGTGAAAAGGATAGAGGATATGGCATGTTCCAAGGGCTCTTTGTAGATATATTTTACATATAAATACACTAGGGTAAGCCCTACAATGGGCAGAATAAAGTACAATTGGTTATTAGAGAAAATAACACCTTTTTCCAAAAGGGCCTCAATAAAATAAGTCAGGTTCTTTAAGGTAACCGATGCCAATCCCGCCAATAGGCCAACTACTACACTTAAAATATGGGTAAAGGTCTTATTGGAGATATGCTTATACCGCCATTTTAAAAAACTGGTAACAATATTTTTTTTTGGGGCCGGCATATGGACTATTACACTTCTAAAAGTATTAAAAAATCCCACAGCATACCGAAAACTGCCTCGGCACTTGGAGGATTATGGTTAGGATGGCATATCCAACTTCAAACTCAACTCTTTTAACTGCTTGTTATCAATAGGTGCCGGCGCATTGATCATAACATCACGTCCGCTATTGTTTTTGGGAAAGGCGATAAAGTCCCGAATGGTTTCCTGTCCTCCTAAAATAGCTACCAATCTATCCAATCCAAATGCAATTCCACCATGGGGAGGAGCGCCATATTGAAAGGCATCCATTAAAAAGCCAAATTGCGCTTTTGCCTCTTCCGGGGTAAAACCCAAATGTTTGAACATGGTGGCCTGGGTTTCTTTATCATGGATACGGATAGACCCTCCCCCTATTTCGTTTCCGTTCAGTACCAGATCATAGGCATTGGCCTTAACGGCACCGGGATCGGTTTCCAAAAGTTCCAACTGTCCGGGTTTGGGCGATGTAAAAGGATGGTGCATGGCATGGTAATTTCCGGTTTCCTCATCGAGTTCCAATAGGGGAAAATCTAAGACCCATAGCGGAGCGAACTCATCCGCTTTTCGCAATCCCAAACGTTCCGCCATTTCCATACGGAGTGCACTAAGTTGTGTTCTGGTTGGGGCGGTATCACCGGAGAGCACACAAATAAGGTCTCCGGATTTAGCATGTGTTATTTTGGCCCATTGCGCCAAATCTTCTTGGTCGTAAAACTTATCCACGGAAGATTTGTAGGTGCCGTCCTCATTACATTTTACATAGACCATTCCTTTGGCCCCAACTTGAGGTCTGCGTACCCAATCTACGAGGGCGTCTATTTCTTTCCTAGTATAGGATGCTCCTCCAGGAACAGCTATTCCTACAACTAACTCGGCAGAATTAAAAACGTTGAAATCTTTATGTTGGGCAACTTCGTTCAATTCCCCAAACTCCATTGCAAAGCGTATATCGGGCTTGTCGTTGCCAAATCTTCGCATTGCCTCGTCGTAGGTCATTCTAGGGAATTTGGAAGTAGTGATGCCATTGATTTCTTTTAAGAGATATTTGGTAAGTCCTTCAAAGGCATTTAAGATGTCTTCTTGTTCCACAAAGGCCATTTCACAATCTATTTGTGTAAACTCTGGCTGCCGGTCCGCCCTAAGGTCTTCGTCCCTAAAACATTTAACGATTTGAAAGTATTTATCCATGCCACCGATCATCAACAGTTGCTTAAAAGTCTGTGGAGATTGTGGAAGGGCATAAAACTGCCCCTCGTTCATACGGCTGGGCACCACAAAATCCCGGGCCCCTTCAGGAGTGGACTTTATCAAATACGGGGTTTCTACCTCGATAAAACCCTGCTCGGAAAGATATTTTCGTACTTCCATGCTTACCTTGCTACGAAAAATCAGATTATTTTTTACGGGGTTCCTGCGGATGTCCAAATAGCGGTATTTCATCCTAAGATCCTCGCCACCATCCGTTCGATCCTCAATGGTAAAAGGGGGTAGCAAAGCATCGTTCAAGACATGGAGTTCGGAAACCAAGACTTCAACGGCCCCGGTAGGGATGTTTTCATTTTTGGAGGCTCTTTCAATCACTGTTCCCTTAACCTGTACAACAAATTCCCTTCCCACGGATCTTGCTTTTCCCAAAAGCTCCTTTGAACTGCGTTCTTCGTCAAAAACAAGCTGAATTATTCCATAGCGGTCCCTAAGGTCTATCCAGATTACAAAACCTTTGTCCCTTGTTTTTTGTACCCATCCGGAAAGGGTGACTTCTGTATTGATATGCGATGCTCTTAATTCCCCGCAAGTATGGTCTCTATACATTATTGGTATGTCATGATATAAGGGGCAAAGTTAAGAAGATAAGCTTGTACCCGCTAAAAAAAATTATGATGATTTTTAACAGAAATACATGTTAATTAGTTAAGGGTATGTTAGGAAAAATAAAAAAAAAGCATAAATTGGGTAAATTCTTTGTTAAATCAAAGAGTTAAACTGCTAATTCTAACACATATGAAAATGAAACAAACTTTACTCAAAAGTGTATTTTTACTATTGTTTTCCGTACTTCCGTTACTTGTCTTTTCTCAGGACATGGTAAGCGGAACTGTTACGGATGCAAGTAGTGGTGAACCCTTGTTCGGGGTTTCGGTTACCGTAAAGGGGTCGGCTATTGGAGCGCTTACCGACTTTGACGGAAATTATTCCCTGGAGGCTCCGGAAGGAGCCACACTCGTTTTTTCCTTTATAGGGTATTCTACTGTAGAAGTACCTGCATCGGGGGCGGGAGACATTCAAATGAACGTGGATGTTACCAATTTGGATGAGGTGGTCGTAACCGGGCTTGTATCGAGCATCAAGCGATCCAATTTGGCCAATAGTGTCTCTACCGTAGACAGTGAAGCGCTTACGGGAACAACAACTGGCGCTACTTTGGACGGGGCGTTGTATGGTAAATTAACAGGAGTCAATATCAACTCTGCCGGTGGCGCTCCTGGTGGGCAGACCGCTGTGCGGTTAAGGGGAATTTCCTCCCTGTCAGGAAACAACCAACCCCTGTTTATCGTCGATGGCGTTTATATCAGTAATATTCAATTGTCCAATGGATCTTCCGTTGCCTCTGGCGCCAATGCCGGTAGGGAAGAAGGTGGCTCCAATAGGGTTTCGGATATTAACCCGGATGATATAGAGAGCATAGAAGTACTTAAAGGGGCATCTGCTGCCGCTATTTATGGTACGAGGGCCAATGCCGGGGTTGTAATCATTACAACCAAAAGAGGGGCCGCGGGAAAGACCGTTGTTAAGTTTGATCAGGATGTGGGCTTTAATACCATTCAAAATTTTGCGGGGCGAAGGCAATTTACATCCGCGACGGTTGCATCTGTTTTTGGAGCTGATGAAGTCCCAATTTTTGAACAAGCGGTCGCTAACGGACAGCTTTTTAATTATGAAGAAGAATTGTATGGGGAGGAAGGTATTATTGTAGATAGCAGATTATCCATATCCGGAGGGAGCGACAAAACAAAGTTTTATTTTAATGCTAGTCGCAGAAATGAGGACGGGATCATGCAAAGGACCGGGTATGAGCGCAATTCCTTGCGGTTAAATCTAGACCATGTCTTTAACGATAAGTTGAAGGTAGGTTTTTCTTCCAACTATGTGAACAGCCGTTCGGATAGGGGCCCTGTAGGTAACGAAAACAATGGCGGATTCAGCGTAGGGTATAACCTAGCACTGACTACGGCGGATTGGGAAAATTTGTTTCCAAATGCGGATGGAGTGTATCCCGATGGCAGGTTTGCCGCTACCAATATCATTTTAAACCGGGATTTAATAGATAACTACGAAGATATCAACAGATATATCCAAGGGGCCAATGTGGAATTCAAAGCGATAACCAATGATAATTTTCAACTAAAGTTTACGGCCAACGGCGGGTTGGATTATTTTCAGGCAAAGACATTTGTCTATATTCCGGAATTCCAACAAACACAACGGGCAACAACGGACGGTTTTATAAGTGCCGGAAATACCAATTCGTTACAACTCAATTACAGTGCGTTTGCCTTGTTGGATTATACTACGGATAGCAACATAAGCATTAATGGCCAGTTCGGTCTTTCGTATCTCAATTTCGAGAGTGATGCCGTCATTAATCAGACGACCCAATTATTTCCTACCCAAAAGAATTTGGCACAAGGAAATTCCTTTGCCGTTTTCCAGCGATTAACGGAAGAGGAGGAGTTTGGTCTTATTGGACAGAGTACGGTAAACTGGGATGATAAAATTATTGCGACCGCCGGAGTACGATTCGATAAATCCAATTTGAACGGAGATCCCAATAAGTTCTTCGCCTTTCCAAGGGCATCTTTAGCCATAAATGTTGCCAATTTTGATTTTTGGAATGTGGATGCCGTTAATTTATTTAAACTAAGAGTTGCATATGGAGAAACTGGAAGTAGCGCAAGATTCGGTTCGCTATACACTCCATTGGGGCCTACTTCCATAGGTGGTGTCCCGGGATTGGCTTTGCCCACTGTAGGACAGAACAACCAATCTGCCCAACTGGGAGATGCTAATCTGGAACCGGAAACCTCCCAAGAAATAGAGTTTGGGGCCGATTTCTCATTTCTTAGCGGTAGAATAGGGTTGGAATTAACAGGTTACATTAGGGATGTTAAAAATCTTATCTATCCCTTTTCTTCCATTCCCTTATCATCCGGGTTTGCCAATACCATTCGAAACGACTTTGACCTAAGTAATAAAGGATTTGAAATTTCATTGAATGCAAATCCTATCAATAGTGCAAAAGTGAATTGGAGTACCACCCTTAATGCATGGAGGAACGTAGCGGATGTAGAACGATTGGGAGTAGGGGAGTTTCAACCCTCCGGAGAAGGGTTTAGCCTTACTTTTGGAAGTTCTTTTATTCGAGAAGGGGAAACGGCAACCTCTCTTGCAGCAAATATAGCCGGGGTTACCACGATTATTGGAGATGCGGCTCCCGACTTTGAGATGAGCTGGTTCAACCAGATCAAGCTTTTTAAAGATTTGGACCTTACATTTCTTTGGCATTGGAAAAAAGGGGGGGATGTGCTGAACCTCACCAAACTTTTATCCGATTTTGGTGGTGTAACCGCGGATTTGGATGACCCGGACGTTGTGGCCAATCCAAGATTTGGACCCAACGGTGCTGCCGATTATATTGAGGATGGTACGTACCTTCGTTTGCGCGAAGTGGGGTTGTTTTACACCATTCCATTACAGACCAATCTATTCCAAAAGGCGAGAATAGGGGTCTCCGGAAAAAACTTGATTACGATTACCGATTATTCAGGTTATGACCCAGAAACTTCCGCTTTTGGCCCGTCGGGCTTATCGCAAGGTATTGAAGTAGCTCCGTTTCCCAGTGCGAAACAGTATTACTTTCATTTATCATTCACATTTTAACATTCAGTAAATAAGAGACTATGAAAACTATTAAAAGTTTAAAAATATTTGGAGTAGCACTGTTGCTATTTTCGTGTTCATTGGATGAGGTACCTGATCCCAATCAGCCTGGTATAGACGGAGTTTTAGGCAATCCTACCGAGGAAACCTTGAATTTTTTAGTACAAGGTATGGAGTCCAGGGCTATCAACGCCCAAGGAGGGTTTATCACGGCAACGGGATCTATTGCCCGGGAGTTATATGATTTTAATGCTTCCGACCCTACAACAACGGCAACGCTTCTAGGTAGGGATGGAGTTCCATTAACAGGTTCGGAGCCGCAACTGACCGGAACCATATTTGCCAGATATCAAGTGGTGAAGAGTGCGGATTTTATTTTAGACGCCCTGGACGCCTCACCTGTTTCCGATGCGCAAAAAAATGGTTATAGAGGGGTAGCGCTTACCTTTAGGGCATTAATGCTTTTAGATGTACTTAATTTACTTGGGGAGAATGGCGTACGGTTGGATGTTTCCGATCCTAATAACTTAGGCCCCTTTGTTAGCAGAACGGAAAGCTTTCAGGCGCTACGGGATTTTCTTGATACCGGTTTTACGGCACTACAGAATGCAGAATTTTCCTTTGAGCTTTCTTCGGGATTCGATGGATTCGATACGCCCGCGACTTTTGCTCAATTCAACAGGGCCGTTGCTGCCAAGGTAGCTATTAATCAAGAGGATTATGCCGGAGCCCTTACCTTGCTAGAAGATTCTTTTCTAGCGCTTGATGGCGATTTAACGGTTGGACCAAAGCGGATTTATGCGCAAGGAGGAACAGAGCTGTTAAATCCTAATTTTAAAACTCCGCAGCAAAGTGGTGATCAATTTGTTGTTCACAATAGATTCATTACCGATATTCAAGCGGGAGATACTAGAATTGAAAAATTTAGACTTAGGGATGATCCCGTAGCCAGGGATGACTTAAATGGCACCCATGAGACGGCTCTTTACGCATCCGCCACTTCTCCAATAGACCATATTAGAAACGAGGAACTGGTGCTGATCTATGCAGATGCGAGTATACAGGAAGGAAGCTTTACCGATGCCGAGACTGCACTTAATGCGATAAGAAACGCTTACGGTCTTGGTGATTATGGGGGACTCCTTAACGAAGCTGATTTAATAGAGGAGTTGTTGTATAACAGGGCCTATTCGCTTTGGGGAGAAGGTCATGCAATGTTCGATCTAAGAAGATACGGCAGATTAAATGATACTTTCTTGCCTATAGACCGGCCTGGGGATATTATTCATACCGAATTTCCGATTCCTCCGTTTGAAGTACAATAACTGATTATTTACCTTTTAAAAAACATCCCGTCTAAGACGGGATGTTTTTATATATACCCCTTTCCTTTATAGTATAGAAAGGGTCAACTTAGTAGTGTTTTATGATAACAGATGGTTATATAGCTTTGCCCCTTACAGAAATCAACGCCTTGGCATAGGTGTAAAGTAACTATTACGAGCTATGCCCTTGGGATTTTTTTAATTTTAAATTACTTTTAAAAAATATAAATTACTGAAATTAAACATTTTACGGAGTTAATGTAAAATTAATGTAAATAAAATGTTATTTTAATGTTTGGTATATTATAAAATAAACATACATTTGTAACGTTAATGTAAATAAATAGTAATTTAAATCCCAAAATACAATGAAAACAATAACAATACTTTTAGCACTCGTATTTTCCAGTGCGATATATGCACAAGACCATAAACCCACTTTTGAAAAAGAAGGTAATCTAGTAAAGGCCACTTACTTTCATGAAGATGGTATGGTTGCCCAAACCGGGTATTTTCTTAATGGAAAATTACATGGTGAATGGAAGATGTACAATAAGGAGGGTGAAAAAATAGCTCTGGGCAAATATGCGGAGGGAAAGAGAACCGGGAAATGGTTTTTTTGGCAAGGAGAAGCTTTGCAGGAAGTAGATTATGAGGATAGTAAAATTGCCCATTTAGTAGAGCGCAACAATTCGAAACCCGTTGTAGTGAACAAGTAATGGTTCCGTATACATAAAAAAATCCCGACTGTATCGTCGGGATTTTTTTATGTGCTATAGTCAGGTTATGCCGCGATATCCAATTCCTGTTTTTTTTGTGCCGGCTTTTTACTTTTACTTCTGATCCAAAGTTTAAGACGATAAACAATATTGAACAGCACGGGAACAATAATCAGTGTGAGGAAAGTGGCTACGATAAGACCAAAGATTACGGTCCAAGCCAAAGGCCCCCAGAATATCACATTGTCTCCTCCCATATAGATTTTGGGATCAAATTGGGAGAATAAGGAAAAGAAATCAATATTAAGACCGATGGCAAGTGGAATAAGGCCCAATACCGTAGTTATTGCCGTAAGGATAACGGGACGTAGCCTTGCTTTTCCTCCCTTTACAATTACTTCGGTTACCTGCTCCCTAGACAATAAATCCTTGTCATCCATGCCCAAGGCCAACTTTTTCCTGTCGATAAGGATTTGGGTATAGTCCAAGAGTACCACCCCATTGTTCACTACGATTCCCGCCAAAGAGATGATTCCCATCATGGTCATCATGATTACAAAAGGCCATCCCGTAAGCATCAATCCGCCAAAGACTCCGATAAAGCTCAAAAAGATAGCCGTCATGATAATGGCAGGTTTTGAAATACCCCCGAATTGGAATACCAAAATCAACATGATCAATCCCAGGCCGGAAAAAAAGGCCCCCATTAAAAATTGCATTTGTTTATTCTGTTCCTCTATCTGTCCGGTGAAATCTATCTTCACTCCCTTTGGAAGGTCTTTGAAACCATCCATCTCCTTTTGGATTTCCGCTACAATGGCTCCGGCATCCGTAAATCCGGGCTGCAATCCGGAATACACGGTAACCACCCGTTTTGTATCCCGATGCTTAATAGCGCTGAAAGAGGAAGTATTCCTTTTGGAAGCAACAGCGGAAACCGGAACTTCCTTGATTTGCCCTGAAGCCGGGTCCCTGAAAATAATATTCTGGTTGAACAAGGCACTGGTATTGTAACGGATATCCTCGTTAAAACGCACATTAATGTCGTAATCATCACCATCCTTTTTGTAAATACCGGCCTTGTCCCCAAACAGGGACCGCCTCAACTGGGTACCTACCTGTCCTACGGCCACTCCCAGTTCCCCTGCCTTTTCACGATCTACCACTACCTGCATACTGGGTTTTCCCTTGTTTACGTCGATCTTTAATTCTTCGATACCGCTAATATTTTTGCCGTTAATGAAGTTCCGCATGCGTTCCGCCGTATTGATCAAGGTATCATAGTTGCTCCCTTCTATCTCAATATTGATGGGGTATCCTGCCGGAGGACCTACAGCATCCTTCTCTACTGAAATGGCAATGCCCGGGTAGATGCCTTTTAGGCCATCCTGTATTTTTTTGCGTAAGATTTCAGTGTCTTTTCCATTTCGAAATTTGTACTCCCTCATAGAAATAGTGATTTTTCCCCTATGCGGCATCTCTGCCGCCGAACCACCTTCCGTGAATGGGTTTTCCGCCCCTTTACCGACTTGGGATACCGAAGATTCTACCAATAGATTATCCTTTCCCTTCATATATTCGTCCCCATCTGCAATGGCATATACCCTTGCTTCTATATCCTTGGTAATCCCATTGGTTTTTTCTATTGCGGTTCCCTGGGGATATTCTATATAGACAAATATCTCGTTAGGGGTATTGTCCGGAAAAAACTCCACTTTGGTACGGCCACTACTTAATGACATACCAAAAGCCATAAAAGCTACAATCAATAATAGCACGGTGCTACCAAAATACCAATATACGTTACGGCCCCGTAAAGCGTGCTTTATTCGCCGCTCGTACCAATTTTCAAAACGGACCAAAGTATTTTTCTGAAATCGCAATGCCCACTTCTTAAGCACATATTTGTAAATCCAGAACAAGGCCGCTACAACGATCATAAGTGTGCCAAGTCCGCGCACGGAACCCCCTACAATTAATATAAAGATTCCGAAACCTCCTAAGATCAAACTTAAACGGATCAGTTGTTTTAGTGTTAGTTCCTTCTCTCCTACTTCCATAAAACTAGACACTAACATAGAGTTCATAAAGATGGCAACAAACAGGGAAGATCCCAAAACTACCGAAAGGGTGATAGGGAAGAAAATCATAAACTCTCCCATAATTCCGGGCCACATCCCTAGAGGTACAAAGGCTGCCACCGTTGTGGCCGTGGAAATGATGATCGGGAAGGCTATTTCACCGATACCTTTCTTGGCCGCTTCAATGCGCGACATGCCTTCCTGGTCCATAAGACGATATACATTTTCAACAACTACAACACCATTATCCACTAGCATACCCAAGCCCATAATTAATCCAAAAAGGATCATGGTATTCATGGTATAGCCCAAGGCGGATAAGATCATAAAGGACATAAACATGGACATAGGAATGGCAAAACCCACAAATAGGGCATTTCTAAAGCCCAAGAAGAACATAAGGACCGTAACGACCAAAATAATCCCAAAGATGATGTTGTTCACCAGATCATCAACTTGGTTCAATGTTTTGCTAGAGGAGTCGTTTGCAATACTTACCTCTAAATTGGCCGGGAAATAATTGGCTTTTGCCTCTTTTACGATATCCCTTATCTGATCGGCCGCGGTAATTGCGTTTTTCCCCGACCGTTTCTTAATATCCAGCATTACTACACTACTTCCATGTTCTCTGGCATAGGTGGTCTTGTCCTCCTCTTCAAACGAAACATTGGCAATATCCTTAAGATACACCGCATTGCCGTTTTCCGACTTCACCACAAAATTGTAGAGTTGCGCCGGATTTTCTATTTCGCCCAATATACGGATGGTCCTTCGTTGTCCACTGGTCTTCAGGTTCCCGGCGGACATGGTCATGTTTCCATTTCTGATGGCGTTTAGGACATCTTCAAAACTCACTTTTGCCGCCATCATCTTATAAATGTTTACGGCGACCTCAACTTCCTTTTCCTGTGCCCCACGGATATCTACTTCCTTGATTTCCGGTAGATCTTCGATTTCATCCTCCAAATATTCTGCGAACTCCTTAAGCCTTTCCACAGGGTAGTCACCGGTAAGGTTAACGTTCATTATAGGGAAGGACTCTGAAAGTCTTAGGTCAAAAACGTCCGGTTCTACTTTGGCCCCATTAAATATCGGCCAATCCTCACCTGCTTTTTCACTATCCACCTCATCTTTTACTTTTTGTTTTGCCGCCTCTACGGTAATATCCTCATCAAACTCCACCACTATCATAGCATAGTCCTCTTCCGAAGTTGAAGTAATCTCTACCAAATTACTTACGTTTTTCAGTTTGTCCTCCAGGGGATCTGTGATAAGACGCTCAATATCCTCGGCCGTGTTTCCAGGATAGACCGTACTTATGTATATCTTGGTTTCCTCCACCTCGGGAAAATCCTCTCGGGGCATATTAAAATAGGCCGACAGGCCAATGAAAAGGAAAATTCCTATCATTACATAGATTACCGAAGGGTTATCTATGGCCCAAGAGGATAATCTGAACTCCTTGTTCGCGTTTTTTTGTTGTTTACTCATGGGATTATTATTCTATTATCCTTATTTCTTGATCTTCGCGTACACTACGTGCTCCTTCCTTAACAACACGATCACCCGGTTCAATACCATTTAGAATTTCCACGTAATCGCCTTGGGTTTTCCCAGTCTGGATAATTTTCTTCTTGGCCTTAGCGGTGTTTTCCCCATTAACTTCTGCAGCGATATATACATATTGATCTCCTTCCGCATTTTCCGAGATAACACTTTGCGGAATCAATATGGCGTTCTCATTGATGTAATCATTGATATTCACTTTTGCCGTTAGATTAGGTTTAATGGCCCCATCTTTATTCGGTACCGGAATTTCTATGCGGAAAGAACGGTTGCTCGGGTTTATAAAATTCCCGGTCTGGCGTACTTTTGTCGTTAGACTATCCCCAAGGACGGGGAAGTACACTTTTACTTCTTTACCGGGGCTTACGCTTCCTAGATAGCTTTCAGGCACCTCTACCTCAATATACATATCCGATAAGTTTACTATCCTAAAAACTTCGGAATTTTGCCCAGGGGCCACTACCGTTCCCTGATCTTTAATCACATCATCTATAATACCGGAAAAAGGGGCCCTAATAGACGACTTTGCCAATTGACTTTGCAATTGTTTCACGGTATTGTCTCGGGCTTCGTAATCCGCCTTCGCCTGTAGGTATTGGATTTCTGAACCAATTTTCTGGTCCCATAGTCTTTTTTGGCGTTCAAAAGTAGTTTTGGCCAAGGCCGCTTGGGTTTCCAATTGGGCTAATTGACTGCCCATACCACCATCATCGATAGCCGCCAATAGTTGACCTTTACGTACTTCTTGACCTTCTTTTACATAGACTCGTAACAACGTACCGGCCATTTCGGGATAGATTAACACATTCTGTTTGGTCATTACATCTCCTTGGAGTTCCAGATAGTGATCAAATTGCTGTGTCTTGGCCTCAAAAACGGTTACCAAAGGCAACTTTTTGTTCGTATCCATCATCGCTATGGCGGAGTCCAGCAATTTTATTTCGTTGTCCAACGCTTTTTGCTGCTGAGAGATTTCGTTCTTTTTTGCCCTTACGGCCTCTAGATTTCCCTCTGAAATAAGACTTTCCACAGATTTTTGTCCATCGTTTCCACAAGAGGAAAGTAACACGGCCGTGGTTAAGAAGTAAATTATTTTTTTCATGCTAATCTATTTATATGTTGATGTGTTTTACATAAGGGTAATAGGTCCAGCTGGTTAAGCGCGGAACTGTGGTTTCGTTTCCAGATGACAGGGAATCTTTTATGGTAACACATTGAAATTTTTCTCTCTCGGGAAACAATGTTGCTATCCCATAATGCATAGCCAAGAATTCCGTGGCTTTGAGTCGAATATTGAATTTTTCAAATGAAAAAACCTTCATAACTAATTGTTCAATATGGTTTCCAAGTCCGTTTTCCTATTGATAACATCCACCATGGATTGTAAATATTCCTGTTGGGTGGTATAGAGTTGGGTTTGGGCCTGCCTGAGTTCAAAACTGGTAGCAATGCCTTCAAAATATTTGACTTGATTCTTTTGTTCTATACGTTCCGCCAGATTAAGGTTTTCTTTTGCCGTCTCATACTGTTCAATAGCAAGGATATAGTCGCTCTTTGCCCTTTCCAATTGTAAACGGATACTCTCCCTAGCCTCCGATAATTGGGTCTTTGCCTGTTCCAGAGCAATTTTGGCACGTTGCGTACTGGCACTTCTGCCCAAGGAACTGAAAATTGGGATAGTAAGGTCGAATCCCAATATGGAGGATTCAAACCATGTTTGGTTACTTAAAAAATCAAAGTTATCGCTAAAAGCGGATGCCCCATAGTTTACAAAGGCATTTAAAGTGGGCAGTGCCCTGCTTTTTGCTAATTTTAATTCATAGAATCGCTGTTCATTTAGATTATAGGCCAATTTAAAATCAACATTGTTTTCCATATTGAAACCATCTTGCAAAAGGTCAAAGTCAATTTGTTTTTGGGCCAGATTGTCCAGATTCTCGGTTAACAAGGTTTGTGAATCAATAGGTATTCCCATGACCAAATTCAACATTTGCACCGTTATTCCTTTTAACCGTATGGCATTTTTCAGTTGATTTTCTATGGTGGACAGCGTAATCTGTAGTTGTTCAACACTTTCTTCCTCTCCCAATCCATTTTCAAATATTTTTTGGGTCTCGAACAGGTTTTTCTCCAGAGTGGCTTTGTTGTTTTCAAATATGGTTACACTTTCTTGTGCCAATAACACATTGCCATAGGCTTCTACGACCGCTTTTCTAATATCC
>JBATTK010000040.1:0-9311 GCA_049670505.1 Saonia sp. | reverse complement strand
GGGGCAAAGATCCAATTGGGAGGGTTAAAACTTGGTTTGTTCAAAGTTACATACCAATCGTTAACCGAGCTTTGTGTAGCAAATCCAGATAGAAACCCAATGAGTAGGCAGATACTTACGGTAATGGCGATATAGGTTATTTTCTTTTTCAAGTTTTTGGTGTAAGTCAACTAAAATAGTAATTAATTTGTTTTGGTACTACAGCAAAAGAGCTTAAAAACTATCTTTGTCCAAATCGCAGCATTTATGACGGAAAAAGACTTTGTTCCATCAGGCTATCCAAAAGAAATGGAAAAAGGAAGGGTAACCTGGAAAGCCCCAAGTAATATTGCCCTGGTAAAATATTGGGGAAAAAAAGAAAATCAGGTTCCGGCCAATCCGTCCGTCAGTTTTACCTTGGATTCTTCCGTTACTACGACCACGATTTCCTATCAGAAGCTTTCCGAAAAATCGGAGGATTTTTCTTTCGACTTGTTGTTCGAAGGAAAGCCCAAGGAGGATTTTAAACCTAAAATAAAGACCTTTTTTAGTAGGGTCAAGCAATATCTTCCCTTTCTAAGCGAGTATCATTTTACGATCGAGACTTCAAATTCCTTTCCGCACAGCAGCGGGATTGCCTCTTCGGCAAGTGGAATGGCCGCTTTGGCACTTTGTCTTATGGAAATGGAAAAAGAGTTGAATCCGGAAATGTCTATGGATTTCTATAAAAGGAAAGCTTCATTTTTAGCTCGCCTAGGCTCCGGGAGTGCATGCCGAAGCATTGAAGGGGATATTATGCAATGGGGCACACATACCGAGATAGAAAACAGTTCGGATCTATATGCCGTAAAGTATCCGGATACCGTTCACAGCGTCTTTAAAAATTATCAGGATACCATATTGTTGGTACATAAGGGCCAAAAACAAGTAAGTAGTACAATAGGCCATGACCTAATGCACGGTCACCCTTTTGCCATACAACGGTTTAAACAGGCCAATGAAAATTTATCAAAACTACGTCCAATTTTTGCCCAAGGAGATTTGGAAGGGTTTATTGAAATCGTAGAAAGCGAGGCACTTACATTGCATGCGATGATGATGTGTAGTTTACCCTATTTTATGTTGATGAAACCCAATACTCTGGAAATAATCAACAAAATATGGGCGTTTAGGGAAACCTCTAAAACCCATGTCTGTTTTACATTGGATGCAGGGGCCAACGTTCATGTACTTTATCCAGAAAATGAGAAGGAAGAAGTTTACCAATTTATTAAGGATGAGTTGGTTGCATATTGCGAAAACGGGCAGTATATTTGCGACGGAATTGGTTTTGGAGCGGAGAAATTAAAAATGAAGAGTGAATAATTAATAGCGGATAATTTCGTTCCCTATTTATGAAGGACAATATTATTGAGACCAAAAGTTTCGACTTTGCCTTGGATATTGTATATCTTTATAAGCAGTTGGTTGCAGGACACAAAGAGTTTGTTATGTCGAGGCAGCTTTTGAAATCAGGAACTTCCATTGGGGCAAACGTTAGAGAAGCAGAATTTGCGGCCAGTAAATCGGATTTCATCAACAAGATGACCATCAGTCTAAAAGAGGCAAACGAAACAGATTATTGGTTGGATTTATTATATAAAGCTGATTATATCAATAAAGAAGCGTATATTAAGTGTAAACAAGGAATACAGGAAATATTAAAATTATTGGTAAGTATCGTAAAATCATCCAAACAATGATTTTTAATTATTCCTTATCCACTTTTAATTAGCAAATGAAAGGACCGTTATTTTACTCTAAAATCCTACTTTTTGGGGAGTATGGTATCATTAAAGATTCCAAAGGGCTTTCCATTCCATATAACTTTTTTAAAGGAGCGCTAAAGAGAGATAAAAACCTTTCGGAAGTAGCGCAAAAGTCAAATGAGGGCTTAAATGCTTTTGTTGCGCATTTGGAAGCGTTACAGCAGACCGAACCACAATTGGTGACTTTTGATCTGGACACCCTAAAGAAAGATGTTTCCCAGGGAATGTATTTTGATAGCTCCATTCCCCAGGGATACGGTATAGGCAGTAGTGGAGCTTTAGTGGCCGCTATTTACGACAAATACGCTAAGGACAAAATCACTGTTTTAGAAAACCTGACCCGGGAAAAACTTTTAAAATTAAAGGCGATATTCGGGAAGATGGAATCTTTTTTCCACGGAAAATCATCGGGATTAGATCCCTTGAACAGTTATTTAAGTTTGCCTATCCTGATAAATTCAAAGGATAATATAGAATCTACCAGTATTCCTTCACAAAATACCGAGGGTAAGGGTGCCGTATTCTTATTGGATAGCGGTATTACGGGCGAAACGGCTCCTATGGTCCAGATTTTCATGGAAAATATGAAGCAGGAAGGTTTTCGGACTATGTTAAAACATCAATTTATCAAACATACGGATGCATGTGTGGAAGATTTTATCAATGGAAATGTAAAATCGCTCTTCGGCAACCTAAAACAACTTTCAAATGTTGTTCTCGATAATTTTAAACCCATGATTCCGGCAGAATTCCACAAACTTTGGAAAGAGGGAATCGATACCAATGATTACTATTTAAAACTTTGCGGATCTGGCGGTGGCGGTTATATTTTAGGGTTTACCCAGGACATCGGCAAAGCAAAAGCTGCGCTTAAAGGGTATAATTTAGAAGTGGTATACAACTTCTAAAACTTCAAAAATGCTTAGTAGAAAAAATAAGCTCTTACTTTTAAAGTTTCTGAGCCTATTTTCTATTGTACGTGGATATAATATCCTCATGATAGCCTTGGCCCAGTATTTGGCGTCCATTTACATTCTATCCCCTGATTTGCCTTTGCGGAAAGTTGTTTTTGATCTAAACCTTTTTGCTATAGTGATCGCATCCGCTGTGGTCATAGCCGGAGGTTACATCATTAATAACTTCTACGATGCGGAAAAAGATCTGATCAACAAACCAAGGAAGACCATGTTGGATCGTTTGGTAAGTCAGCGAACCAAATTGACCACTTACTTCATACTGAATTTTCTATCCGTTTTATTTGCCAGTTACGTGTCTTTCAGAGCGGTCGTCTTTTTTTCGGCCTATATTTTTGGCATCTGGTTCTACTCCCATAAACTAAAGAAAATTCCGTTTATCGGGAACTTTGTTTCGGCCACTTTGGCCATCTCCCCTTTCTTTGTGGTATTCGTTTATTATAAAAATTTTGAGACGGTTATTTTTGTACACGCCATGTTCCTTTTTCTATTGATCTTGGCCCGTGAAATGATTAAGGATTTGGAAAATATTGCTGGGGATCTGTCACAAAATTATAAGACTATTCCTATTATATACGGCGCTGTGCTATCAAAGGCACTTATAAGTGTGTTAATAGTATTGACTTTGTTCCCCGCACTGTTATTGATCTATAATTTTGATGTTGGGTATATGTACCTTTATTTTATAGGATGCATTTTTCTGCTGCTATTATTTGTAGTACTGTTATGGAAATCCAAGACAAAAATGCATTATGTTTGGTTGCATAATATTTTGAAACTTATCATTGTCGGTGGGGTTTTCAGTATCTTATTGATTGATATTGATCTTGTTCTAAATAGAATTTTATAATGGATAATCTTGTAAAAGTGGCCATGGCCCAGATTGCACCGGTGTGGTTGAATAAATTGGCCACGGTACAAAAAATTGAAGCTACCATCGCAGAGGCTTCCAAAGAGAAGGCGGAATTGCTCGTGTTCGGTGAAGCATTATTGCCGGGCTATCCGTTTTGGTTGGCTTTGACCAATGGCGCGGCATGGGATTTAAAGGCGAATAAGGAACTTCATGCGCATTATATGCGTAATTCTATTCAAATTGAAGCGGGAGAGTTGAACGGCATTTGTCAATTGGCAAAGGAAAATGGAATCGCCATATATCTGGGTATGATGGAACGTGCCAAAAATAGGGGAGGGCATAGTTTGTACTGTTCCTTGGTCTATATTAATGAGAACGGAGAGATAAAATCGGTGCATAGAAAGTTACAGCCCACTTATGATGAGCGATTGACTTGGGCTCCCGGCGATGGGAACGGATTACGGGTACACCCTTTAAAACAATTCACTGTGGGTGGACTTAATTGTTGGGAGAATTGGATGCCATTGCCAAGGACCGCTTTATATGGGCAAGGTGAGAATTTGCACGTTGCCGTCTGGCCCGGAAATAAAAATAACACCAAGGATATTACCCGGTTTATCGCCCGTGAATCCAGAAGCTTCGTAGTTTCCGTCTCGTCATTAATGAAAAAAGAAGATTTCCCAAAGGACACCCCGCATATAGATCAGCTATTAAAAAAGGCGCCTGACGTTTTGGCCAATGGAGGTTCCTGTATTGCTGGCCCGGACGGGGAATGGATTGTGGAACCTGTGCTGCACAAGGAGGGGTTGATTTACCAAAACCTGGACTTTAATAGCGTGTACGAAGAGCGACAGAACTTTGACCCCGTGGGGCACTATTCCCGTCCGGATGTCACTAAATTATCGGTAAATAGGGAACGGCAATCTTCGGTAACCTTTGATGATGGCACTATTTGAATGAATTACTTCGGAATAGAAGGGTGAATTTTGATCTTTAAAGTTCAACATAAAACACGGAGGGGTCTAAAATCATTCCCTACCTTTGCAAAAAATAAGAATAATGGGCAGGTCGGATCATAAAAAGGATAGAAAAGGATCAGGGAGCAATTTTAGAAAGAAGAGTGCTACTGATAGAAATACGTCTGTACCAAAGAAAACAGTACCTAAGCAAGCTTCTGATCCTAACCTAATGCGATTGAACAGATATGTAGCCAATTCGGGGGTATGTTCCCGACGGGATGCGGATATCTACATTGCAGCGGGTAATGTAACCGTAAATGGAAAGGCCATTACCGAAATGGGCTATAAAGTAAGACTAACGGATACCGTAAAGTTCGATGGTAGATTACTCAATCCCGAAAAAAGGGAATATGTATTGTTGAACAAACCAAAGGATTTTGTAACGGTTACCAATGATGAAAAGGGAAGACGTACGGCCAACCAACTTATCTTAAATGCCTCTAAGGCCAAATTGTCCCCTGTAGGTAAAATGAATAAAAATACAACGGGTTTATTGTTGTTTACAAATGATGGGGATTTTGCAAAAAGCCTAACGCATTCCAAAAATGGTCTGCGTAAAATTTATCATGTAGAACTAAATAAGATATTAAAACAGGCCGACCTAAAAAAAATCCAGGACACCCTTACTTTAGATGATGGCGCTGTCAAAGTCCAAGAAATCAGTTATATAGAAAATGCCCCTAAACGAGAGGTCGGGATTGAAATCCGTAGCAATAGAAATAATATTGTCCGTCGTATTTTTGAGCATTTGGAGTATGAAGTGATCAAATTGGATCGCGTGGTATATGGTGGACTTACCAAAAAGGATCTTCCTCGCGGACATTGGCGCTATTTAACAAAGCAGGAGCTTATTAATTTGGGCATGTCTAAATAATTTTCAACACATAGGGCAACACCCTATCGTGTTTCTACGCTAAGAAATTTCCCGATGCCTGTAACAAGGGCGGATAGGAATTGCCTTTTTCGCAATTCCTGGAGGGGCAAATGTTTTTAACCTCGGTTCGATTAATGTTTTTTGATGTAACTGTCTGGCCATTGGTTACTTTTTTTTCGTTTATCCTGCAAGGTCTTTTTTGACCTTGTAGGTATGGTACATAAATTCGAAAAGACCTACAAGGTGTCCGAAACCTTGCAGGTCATCATGTAATCAATTTTAAATCAGTGAATTAATAGTCGAACTCAGGTTTTTAAACTACAGCAATCTTTTGTCCCAATTGTAATTTTCCAATGACAGTAGTTTTACACGGGAAAATTTAGGATGCTTGGTATTGATGATATAATTGTATTCTTGGGGTATAATTGCCGAGGGTACCTTAAGTACAAGATTCTCGTTGCCTTCATACCATTTACTTCCTATATTTTGGGTTAGGGTATATTTTTTTAATGTCTGCCATTCTTTGGGCAATGATGACAATGCCAATTCCTGAATAAAATCTTCTCCATCCGGTATCAAAATTACCATCATCTTATAGCGCAGCCCTCCCATGATGGCATTTCTATGAGCTACCATTTCTAAAGTGGCCAATGATCGGGCAGAGGACGTATAGATTACATACTGATTTTCCTTGTTCCATCGGTTGGGGGCGCCTGAAGCTTGAAGTTTATTGGCGTACTTTTCGGAAGAGATTCGGTATGCCTCCATTAGACATTATCACCGTACTCCATGGCAATCAAACGATTATCGATCATTCGAATACCATTAATGGTATTTAAAAAATCTAGAGGCCTTCTATTGTCCAAAAAGATATTAGGTGTTTCCAGCCATTTATTGAAATCATCGGAGGTACCAAATATCTCTATCCCATGCTTTATCAGTGAAATGAGCATCAATATATGTTCCTTGGTATCTATCTTGGCATTGGAGACATCTTTTGTATAGGTACTTAGTGTTTTGGGTGCAATGTTAAGTACCCAAGAAAGCGTTTTATCGCTGGCACTTGTTTTTGAGCGTAGCACCCTTACATGGGAAGAAGTAAATTTTTCACTGATCAAATAATTTACCACCCATGAGGCCTCTAGCTCACTAGGGATACTTTCGAATATTTTTTTTTCCGCTAACATCATAGTGTTAAGTAAAATTGCGTATTCAATAACGTAAAATTACGCAAATAATTTCAAATGTGCAAATTGAACATTTGGTATGGTTTTACGGTGCCTAAACCCATTGTGCATTAGTAAGCACTTTTCATTTTCGCCCGGATTTCATCCAGACAAAGATTCCCCAAACTACCTTCATGGGTATGTTCAATATCTCTTTTGGGCGTAAACGTCCCGGCCTGGATTTCCTGCCCCATTTTTTTATAGGCATCCCTAAAGGGCATCCCGCCCAATACCAATTCGTTCAAGGTATCTACACTAAAGAGATAATCGTATTTGGGGTCGTTCAGAATATGGGTATTCACCTGTATTTCCTTTAAACTAAAGGTCAGGATTTCCAAACAGGCCTTCATATCTTGGATAGTAGGTACAATCACCTCCTTTACCAATTGAAAATCCCTATGATAGCCACTTGTAAGGTTATTCGTCATTACCGTCAATTGGTTGGGAACTGCCTGAATTTTATTGCATTTGGCCCGTATCAATTCAAACACATCGGGATTTTTTTTATGGGGCATAATGCTGGAACCGGTGGTAAGCTCATCCGGAAATGAAATGAAATCAAAGTTTTGGCTCATGTACAGGCAAATATCCATGGCCATTTTGGAAAGCGTGGCTGCAATACAACTCATACCAAAAGCCGTGGCTTTTTCTACTTTTCCCCGGCCCATTTGGGCCGCCACTACATTGTATTTTAAGGTTTCAAAGCCCATCTCGGTCGTCGTAAAATTTCGATCTAGGGGAAATGAACTGCCATAGCCCGCGGCACTGCCCAAAGGGTTTTGATCGGCCACTTTGTAGGCGGCATTGATAAAGTACATATCATCTATTAAATTCTCCGCATAGGCAGAAAACCATAAACCAAAGGAGGAGGGCATGGCAATTTGTAGGTGCGTATAACCTGGCAGCAATATGGCTTTGTGTTTTTCTGCAAGTTCCAAAAGTAGATCGAACAGCGTTTTGGTCTGTTCTTTGATCTCGTTCAATGCTTCTTTTAAGTATAAATGCATGGCTACCAGGATCTGATCGTTCCTAGATCGTGCCGTATGGATCTTTTTACCGGTATCTCCCAGCTTTTCGGTAAGTAGAAATTCTATTTTGGAGTGCATATCCTCAAAAGATTCCTCAATAGTAAAAGTTCCTTTTTCTATGCTATCCGCTATAGCATCTAGTTCATTGATCAAATCTTCGGTTTCTACTGTAGTCAACAATCCTATTTTCCCCAACATTTTTGCATGTGCCTTTGAGGCAATAACATCGTATTTAGCCAAAAGCAGGTCTAATTCGCGGTCATTGCCTACCGTAAAATGGTCTATCTTTTTATCCGTACTGAATCCTTTGTCCCAGAGTTTCATTTTTTTCCTTTTTGTTATTTCCTTAAATCCCGATAGCTATCGAAAGGGAATCTAATGTTTTATTTCTCAACGGTGCCGGAATGGACAACCAAGGTTTTTAGTTTAAGAATCTATCTAGAATTTTTATATATAAATCTATACCTTCCTCAATTTCGCTTACATAAATATACTCATCTGCGGAATGGGATCGTGTACTATCCCCCGGCCCCAATTTAAGGGACTGACAGCTCAAGGCCGCCTGATCCGAAAGGGTGGGAGAACCATAGGTGCTTCTTCCCAATGCTATTCCTGCTTGTACCAGCGGATGGTTTATAGTTATAGCGGAGGAATTCAAGCGTAAAGAACGGGCTTTCATTTCACAGGGTGCCTGCACCGTTAAGAGATCTGCAATTTCCTGATTGGTATACTTATCGTTCACACGAACATCTACTACCAGATTTACCTTGGCGGGAACCACGTTATGTTGGGTTCCGGCATTGATCTGGGTCACCGTCATTTTTACTTCTCCCAGAACGTCGGAAACCCTATCGAAGGAATAGTTTTTAAACCATTCCAATACGTTGATCGTATTGTAAATGGCGTTATCATTATTGGGATGTGCGGCGTGTGAGGGGGTACCCTTGACGATGGCATCAAAAATGACCAGACCTTTTTCCGCGATGGCCAAATTCATCAGCGTGGGTTCCCCAACAATGGCCACATCAATTTTGGGCAATAGGGGTAACATACTGTTTAATCCATTAGGGCCGGAACTCTCTTCTTCTGCCGACGCTACGATGACCATATTATGGCTTAAATTTTCTAGGGAATAGAAGTGGGTAAATGCGGCAATAAGTGCTACCAGACAACCACCGGCATCATTGCTGCCAAGACCGTATAATTTTCCATCCTCTATATGGGGATGAAAAGGGTCTTTGGTATATCCCGTATTTGGTCTTACCGTATCATGATGGGAGTTGAGCAACAAGGTAGGTTTTTGCGCATCAAAATATTTGTTGAAAGCGTAAACGTTGTTTTTCTCCTGCTTATATGGAATATCCAAAGAGCGGAACCACTCTGTTATGGCAGTAGCCGTTTTATCCTCTTCCGAAGAATAGGATCGAATGGAAATCAATTCCGTCAATAGCTGTATCGCTTTTTTCGTAAGTAGTTGTTGCTCCATGATTATAAGGTTATTGTGGTGTATAGGCTAGATGAAGGGTCGAGCATAGAAATATCCCCTATGC
>JBATTK010000039.1:0-3649 GCA_049670505.1 Saonia sp. | reverse complement strand
AGCGAAGGTAGCGTCGAAAGGCCCGACCTGACAAAATTAATTGGAAATTGATAATCGGATAATTACAGTTGTTGGTTATATCGAAACCCACCTTAATTATGAACCTGGATTCGATCAATGTTTTTTGATGTAACTGTCCGCCTATTGACTACTTTGTTTTTTCGTTTATTCTGCAAGGTCTTTTTTGACCTTGTAGGTATGGTTCATGAATTCGAAAAGACCTACAAGGTGTCCGAAACCTTGCAGGTCATAATGTAATCAATTTAAAATCAGTGAATTAATAATCGAACTCAGGTTTTTAGTAACTAGGGTTGTTGCGAATCAAAAATTCCCCGGTGAAACATACCACGGGGAATTTTCATTTCAAAACAGTTTCTTAAGCTACTTCGCGCTCATAGGCGATAAAATTTACAATTTCACCTTTCTTATTGAATAGGGGTTCGCCTTTGATCCAACATTTGTAAGGACTACCATTCTTGCGATAATTTAAAATGGTTGTCTCAAACGGAGTCTTATTCTTTACGGCGAGGGAAATGTATTTTGTTGTTTCCCTGCAGGTATCCCTACCTTGGAACATTTTTGGTTTTTTGCCAACAATTTCGTCAAGGGTATAACCGTTCATTCCGTATATGTTGTGTGTAGCATGTACGATATTCAAGTGGGAGTCTGTCACTACGATGATGTGTTCGTTACGGATCAATTCATCGTTAAAAGTATTGGGATGCGACCATTGATTGTTTTCGGCTATATTCGTAAGAATAGTGATGTCATTATAATCTTTACAGATCTTATTGAAATAAGGGCTGAATAAGTCCCAAGAGGCCATGGGAAGACCATTTATTTTTTGTGTATTGTAAAACTTATGTGCGGCTTTATCGTAATTTTTAATTTCATTCATCGATTAAACTATTAAAATAGGATACATATTCACACAGGACATACCCTTTTATTTAACTAAAACAGCGGAAATTAAAAGGGCTGTTTTTATGAAATTTATATCAATACTACTAAAAGAACCTTTTCCGTGAAAATTTAAGCAAAATATTAACAGTTTTGTTTAATAAATGCCGTAATGGAGAAGCTTTAATTCATGTAAGTTTGAACAGAAAAATGAGACTTAAACCCTATAAATATTGGTCGGCATATGAAAATATTGCCTTTCCATACACCCTTGTATTCGTATGATACATTTAAAAAATTTGTGCTATGAAGTTTGAGTTCCACGACCATAAAATAGGTTCCATTTTTGGATTGACGGACGATATTGGAAAGAATGAAGATTACTTTTCCATCACTTCGGGGACTATAAAATTTTTATGGAACAGAAACGAGGATCCGGTTACATTTCAAATAGATGGTTTGGACATAGAATTGCTTCCCGATCAATTGGTCACTACTACATATCTTCAGCATGTATCATATGATGGAGCACAAGGCGCCCTTACCGCATTTTTATTTAATAGGGAATTTTATTGCATTTTGGATCATGACAGTGAGGTCTCCTGTAATGGTATACTGTTTTTTGGTACCCAGGATATCCCTATAATTACCATACCTAGGGAGCAATTACGAAAATTCAATACTTTATACGAGGTTTTTGAGGATGAATTTACAACACCCGATAAGATACAGGGCGATATGCTCCAGATGTTGTTGAAACGACTTATCATTATCTGTACACGTTTGGCGAAAGAGCAATTGATAGTAAAAAAACTGGATAACGAGCAAATTGATATTATCCGAAAATTCAATGTTTTGGTGGATACACATTATAAGACCAAACGTAAAGTAAGTGATTATGCGGAAATGCTTTTTAAATCGCCCAAGACCCTTTCCAATCTATTCGCCATCTACAATCAAAAATCCCCTCAACAGATTATTATGGAGCGTGTTGTGCTAGAAGCTAAACGGTTGATGAACTTCACAAATAAACAAAATCAGGAAATAGCCTACGAACTGGGTTTTAACGACCCGGCGCATTTTAGTAGCTTTTTCAAAAAAATGACCTCATATTCCCCTACGCAGTATAGGGAAACAAACCTATTACCCTCCTAAAGGGAAATTTCTACAAGCACTCGGGCAATCCTTCATAACAGTAGCACTGCATACCATCGCATCTTTGCCATGTAATTTAAAAACGAGTAGCGATGAATTTACAATGGCAATCAATCTTTAGTAGTATTCCATTTTTTGGTCCCGCAAAAAAAAAGATGCTACACACGATAAGTCCAAAAACAACTTGTGACGATATGCAAAATCACGATTTCTATTGTGATTCCGAAAAACCGTTCATTCAATTTTAACATCATAAATATATATTAATCGATCCTGGATTCCCTAACGGACCGGGCAAATAAATTTAAATCATGAGCACATTCAATGTACCTAAAAGAGCAGAAGTAAGCGCTAACAATCAGGCGATATTCGACAACTTGGAAAAAGCGGTAGGCTTTGTTCCCAACCTTTTTGCAACCTATGCGCATTCAGAGAATGCACTGGCCAACTATTTGGCACTGCAAAATGCAAAGACATCCTTAAAATCAAAGGAGAAAGAAGTAGTGAACCTAGCGGTAAGTGAGGTAAATAATTGTATCTATTGTCTTTCCGCACACTCCGCTATAGGAAAAATGAACGGGTTTACCGATAGCCAAATATTGGAACTTAGGGATGGAGCTGCATCCTTTGATAATAAATTGGATGCCTTGGCGCGTTTGGCAAAAAACCTTACGGAAAACAGAGGAGCGGCAGATGATGCCGTTATCGATAATTTCTTTAATGCAGGTTGGACCAAAGAGAATTTAATTGACACGATAGTTCTAGTGGGCGATAAAACTATTTCCAACTATTTGCATAAAACCACAAAGGTACCCGTAGATTTTCCGGTAGCACAACCTTTGAACGCCGTAATATCATAATTAAATCAAAATTGTAACATACATCTAAAAAACAACTAAAATGAAAAGAATAATCACAGTATTAGTATTGGCATTGGGAGTATCTTTCGGTATGAATGCA
The DNA here is from genome assembly GCA_049670505.1 of Saonia sp. GTDB lineage: Bacteria > Bacteroidota > Bacteroidia > Flavobacteriales > Flavobacteriaceae > JBATTK01. The sequence continues at coordinate 634 of JBATTK010000039.1, read as the reverse complement.
CAGGAAAAAGGGATGAAAGAAAATGTGCAGACCATTGCATTGGAGCAGACTCCCGGAGAGTTTACAAAGAAACAGCTTACGGTACCTCAGGGAACTTATGTGTTTGAAATTTCCAATAATGCCGTTGGTCATGACGTGGGATTTGTACTGGTTCAGAAGGGAAAGGATATAAGCAAGCCTGAAAACCATATTCAGACCGCTTATGTTACCCAGCCGGTCACAACAGGTGCTACCCAAACCTCCAAGCCCACAACATTGGAAAAAGGGGAATACGTATATTTTTGTCCTTTGAACCCGACCGCCACAGATAATGTACTGATCGTGGAATAGTTTTGGCGAATAAATATATAAAAGCCCTGACCGTTACGGTCAGGGCTTTTTTTATTCTAACCCTTTGTGCAGGTTTTAAGATCCAAAATTCGTCAGTTCGAGCCTGCCTGCGACAGGCAGGTGCTTCGACCGGAGGAAGAAGTGTATCGAGAATAGAGTTTTGGATCAAAAAAAGCTGTTCTTGATACAATTTTTCTCCACTTTGTTGCGAAAAAACACTCGAACCGACACTTTTTCCGCTTTACAACCTCCAAAATGCACAACGGGCTATTTTAGTTAGTTTCTGCCGGCCATTACCCCCCCC
>JBATTK010000038.1:0-59170 GCA_049670505.1 Saonia sp. | reverse complement strand
CTGCCTGCCGGTTTTTGAATCATTTACATATACCACTACGCGCTTAGGATTCAGAACGGCGATTTCTTAGACTGTACGGGAAAAATAAAAAGAACAACAGTATAAGAAAAGGTAGTTTTAGTTTCATAGGTGAACCAACTTTCAAGGTTTTATCGAGCTGTGAGCCGCTGTTATACTTTTTTTAAAGTTGTGTTGAATGGTCGTAGATTAAGTATTTTTGTATAAAATCTACATATGAATCTTCCCAAGGCGAATACGAAAAGAATTGTGATTATTGGAGGTGGGTTTGGCGGAATATCCTTGGCTAAAAAGCTTAAAGATTCTGACGCACAGGTGGTTTTAATCGACAAAAGAAATTACCATACGTTCCAACCTCTGCTGTACCAAGTTTCTACCAGCGGCTTGGAACCTGATTCCATTGCCTATCCTATTCGTAAGGTTTTGAAGGAACTCAAGGATTTTCATTTCAGGATGGCAAATGTAGAAAAAGTGGATCCCATTGCACAACAGGTACTTACGGATATCGGTAAGATAAACTATGATTACTTGGTCATGGCCATGGGTACTAGGACCAACTTCTTTGGAAATGACAATATTCAACGCCATGCCATGCCTATGAAAACCGTTCCGCAGGCATTGAATATACGAAGCCTGATGCTACAAAATTTTGAAATGGCCGATGATTCCCTTGATGAGGAGGAAAGAAAGGCACTTTTGAATTTCTGCATTGTAGGTGCTGGCCCTACGGGAGTTGAGCTTTCCGGAGCTTTTGCCGAATTAAAAAGAAATGTTTTCCCAAAGGATTATAAGCATTTGAACATTGATGAAATGCAGATTCATTTGTTCGAAGGTTCGGATAGGGTCTTGGCACCCATGAGTAAGACCGCCTCTAAAAAGGCCGGACAGTTTTTGGAAAACTTAGGGGTTAAGATCCATTTAAACACCATTGTAAAAGATTATGATGGGGAGGTGTTGACCTTGGATAATGGTGAAACCATAAAGACCAAAAATTTTATATGGACCGCGGGAGTGACCGGAGCTACCGTCAACGGTTTTGGTGAAGATACGTTGGTAGACAGGCTCAATCGATTTAAGGTCAATACCTTCAATCAGGTTGTAGGGTACAAAAACATTTTTGCCATTGGCGATATTGCCTATATGGAAACAGAGGATTTCCCCAAAGGACATCCCCAAGTGGCTCAACCAGCCATACAACAGGGCGAACTTTTGGCCAAAAATTTCATCAACCTCACCCAAAATAAGCCCATGATCCCCTTTAAATATTTTGATAAGGGAACCATGGCTACCGTAGGAAGGAACAAGGCAGTTGTAGATTTGAAGAAACTGAAGTTCGGTGGATTCTTCGCCTGGTTTATATGGATGTTCGTTCATCTGATGGCCCTGGTGGGTTTCAGAAACAAGGTCATTGTCTTTTTTAATTGGGCTTACAACTATATTAATTATGATAAGGCGGCACGATTAATCGTTAGGCCTTTTACGCCTAAAGGATAGTTTAACCCGTTGTGCATTTTGATTTTAAGATTCAAAACTCGTCAATTCGAGCCTGCCTGCCGCAGGCAGGTGCTTTGACCAGAGGAAGAAGTGTATCGAGAACAACTTTTCTTAATCCAAAACTCTATTCTCGATACAATTTTTCTCCTCTTCGTTGCGAAAAACCACTCGAACCGATACTTTTTCCGCTTTATAACCTCCAAAATGCACAATAAGTTAGTTTAAATTTCTTCTAAGAAAAGAATAGCTCAAAATAAAAAACCTTTGTTATATTTGCACCGTTGTGTTGTGTCTCTACCTCCTTAATAGTTATGGAGTAGGGGCAAGGTTGAATTACTGGATAATATTCGGTAATCACCAATGAAAGGCTTTCCATATGGGAGGCTTTTTTTCTTTATACCGAACCCGTTTCGGTATCTCCTTCCCAATTTGCTCCTTCATCTGAAGAAAGTTCAAGAACCCATTGTTTTTTTGAAAAAGAATGCAAGGTTTTATCCCTTTTCGTTTGAATTATCCTCTTAGTAGCTAAAACAGGTGGAAAAGTCGTAATTCTTTAGAGAAATGTCCCAAAATATCTTATTTGTCGTAAATTTATTGAGACGCAATTAAAGGTAAAAATTATGCCATTATATCATAAACAAGGGAAGATACCCCATAAAAGGCATACCATTTTTAAGAAAGAGGATGGTACGTTGCACTATGAGCAGTTGTTCGGGACCATAGGTTTTGATGGAATGTCTTCTTTGATGTACCATCTACATCGTCCAACTATGGTGAAAGAAATAGGCGAGACCAGGGATATTTCGCCAAAAGCTGCCGTAGAACATAATATAAAGTCCAGATTGCTCAAGGGATTCGAGCTTAGGGCCGAAGATGATTATTTGGAAAGTAGAAAAACGGTCTTGTTCAATTCCGATGTGCATGTCGGTTTAGCCGCTCCCAGAAAATCGATGACCGATTATTTTTATAAAAATACGGATGCAGATGAATTATTGTTCGTCCATAAGGGGACGGGAACATTAAAGACCATGCTCGGAGAGATTCCTTTTGAGTACGGGGATTATATTTTGATTCCCCGAGGGATAATCTATCAAATTGATTTTGATACGGAGGATAATCGGTTATTGATTACAGAGTCCTACCATCCCATTTACACTCCTAAACGGTATCGAAACTGGTTCGGGCAGCATTTGGAACATTCACCTTTCTGTGAACGTGATTTTAAATTACCCCAAAATTTGCGGACACACGATGAAAAAGGATCGTTTTTGATGAAGGTAAAAAAGCAGGGGCAATTACATCATTTAATCTACGCATCGCATCCTTTTGACATTGTAGGTTGGGACGGATACAATTATCCGTATGCTTTTTCCATCCATGATTTTGAGCCCATTACGGGAAGAGTACATCAACCGCCACCCGTGCATCAAACCTTTGAGACCGGAGCTTTTGTAGTCTGTTCCTTTTGTCCCAGATTATATGATTACCATCCGGAGTCTATCCCAGCGCCTTATAATCATTCCAATATCGATTCCGATGAAGTGCTCTATTATGTGGATGGAGATTTTATGAGCCGCAATAATATTGATCAGGGCTATATTTCTTTGCACCCCGCAGGTATTCCCCACGGACCGCATCCAGGAACGTATGAAGCCAGTATCGGTAAGGCCAAGACAGAGGAGTTGGCAGTAATGATAGATACTTTTAAACCCCTACAACTTACGCAGACGGCCTTGGATATTGATGATGGTACCTACTACCAATCTTGGTTGGAATAGCCGACTTACCGCTCATTTATGGACCGGTATCCTCCTTAAGTATAAAGCAATCCGTCCTTTCCTTTAAAGGATATGATTTAATCGTACCTTTTGTGCATAGTTCGTAACTTCACAATGATTAAGAAAGTAGGGATTTATATCTTGTGTATCACAAAGTGAATTAAAGATGCCGCTAACTTGGCGGTTTGGTCGTCCCGGTCATAAGTGGGATTCAGCTCAGCTATATCCAAACTGATCAATTTTTTAGAATCGATTATATCCTTGAAGGCTTCCAGAACAATATCCGGTGCAAATCCCATAGGGGATGGAGCACTTACTCCAGGGGCATAAGCGGATGAAAATCCATCTAAATCGATGGTCAGGTAAATATGATCTACTTCGCTGATGAATCTACCTATCGTTGTTTTTACATCCCTAAGATGATGCATGTTAAAAGTTTCATTTTCGATATAATGGACACCAAGTTTCTTGGCGGTCTCGAACAATACACTGGTATTGGCATCTTTCCTGATTCCCAAGACTAAATAATGGAAGGTTGTTTTTTCAACTTTGTGGTCTTGGGCTATCTGGTAAAAAGGAGTGCCCGAATTATTGCCTGTTTCATTGGAACGGAGATCAAAATGGGCATCAAGATTGATAATCCCCAGCGTTTTCCCTCCCAAATACTTTTTGAGGCCTAAATAATGACCATAGGCAATATCATGTCCGCCTCCCATAAGAATAAGAAATGTGTTTTTTTTCAAGAGGAGGGCCACTTTCTCGGCCAAATGTGCCTGCGCTTTTTCCATATCGCTATCGGTACATGCAATAGTGCCTGTATCCAACAACACCGTTTGCTCCTTTAAATGGTTGGGCAATTTCCCCAATTGATGGCGGATGACATCCGGCCCTTTCGCTGCCCCCGTTCTTCCTTGATTTCTCTTTACGCCTTCATCGCAGGCATATCCTAATAATGCGATGGTGCTTTTGGGAGTTTTACCTGTTTTTTCTTTTTCAAGGTCTATAAATTTCACCTTTTCGTGCAAGGATAATTCTTGTTCCGATGTTCGTCCGGTCCAGACTTCGGGATTTGTCTTTTTATATCCGCTCATTTTTATTTTTTATAGCTCCCCTCCTCATTTGTTAAGGGGAATGAATCCTGACCGAAGCGTCGGGAGAAAGGGGAGGTTGAAATTCAAATCCTCTGTCACGACAAGGCAACACGCTTCCCTTAATCCAATGGTAGGAGCCTTTACACTATGTAGTTTGCTAAAACAAGGTATCTAGAATTTCATCGTCCACCAAATGGGGCAACGTCACCTTTAATTCGGGGGTACGTTCCATTTCCCGTTGAACGGCAAAAAGAGCTTCTTTATTTCTGGCCCAACTTCTTCTGGAAATCCCATTATTTACATCGTAGAACAACATATTCTTCAATCGTTTTGAGGCTTCCACCGTACCATCCAGCACCATTCCGAACCCACCATTAATGACCTCGCCCCAACCAACTCCACCTCCATTATGTATGGATACCCATGTAGCCCCTCTGAAGCTGTCGCCAATAACATTATGAATGGCCATATCCGCTGTAAACTTACTGCCATCATAGATGTTACTGGTCTCCCTGAAAGGGGAATCCGTTCCACTAACGTCATGATGGTCCCTGCCCAGCACTATGGGTGCGCTTACTTCTCCGGATTTTACGGCCTTGTTAAAAGCTTCTGCGATTTTTATCCTCCCCTCGGCATCGGCATATAAAATTCGCGCTTGTGAACCCACCACAAGTTGATTACTATCGGCTTCCCGGATCCATTTGATATTGTCTTGCATTTGTTGTTGAATCTCCTTTGGGGCTTCCTTTTTTATTTGTTGCATGACTTCAAGGGCTATGGCATCGGTCTTTCGTAAATCCTTGGCATTGCCAGACGTACAGACCCATCTAAACGGGCCAAAACCATAATCAAAACACATAGGACCCAAAATATCCTGTACATAGGAAGGATAGGCCCACCCATCTACCGCTAGGGAAGGGGAGTTCGTATACTTGCCTTCTTTGTTTTTATAGACCTTGGCACCGGCACGGGAAGCTTCCAATAAAAAAGCATTGCCATAATCAAAGAAATAGGTGCCTTTTTCCGTATGCTTGTTTATGGCTTCCACTTGTCTTTTTAACGATTCCTGTACCTTTATTTTGAACACTTCGGGATTCTCGCTCATAAGCTTATTGGACGCTTCAAAACTTAAACCTACCGGATAATACCCCCCTGACCATGGATTATGCAAGGAAGTTTGATCGGAACCCAAATGCACATATAATCCTGCTACATAAAATTGCTCCCATACGTCCACTATATTTCCAATAAAGGCCAAGGAAACCGTCTCTTTTGCTTGAATAGCTGTTTTTGTACGGGCGACCAACATATCCATATCGGTCAGTAATTCATCTACCCAACCTTGTTCATGTCGCTTACGGGCGGCGGCCGGGTTTATTTCTGCACATACGGTTATGCATCCGACAATATTCCCTGCTTTGGGTTGTGCTCCGCTCATACCTCCGAGTCCAGCTGTTAAAAATAGCTTTCCCGAAGGCGATTCTTTCTTTTCCAATACCATTCTGAACGCATTCATTACCGTAATAGCCGTACCGTGCACAATACCTTGTGGACCTATATACATATAGGAGCCTGCCGTCATTTGCCCATATTGGGTAACTCCAAGGGCATTGTATTTTTCCCAATCGTTGGGTTTGGAATAATTGGGTACCATCATGCCATTGGTCACCACTACCCTGGGTGCTTCCTTGGTAGACGGGAACAATCCCATAGGATGTCCGGAATAGATATGTAGGGTTTGCTCCTCGGTCATGGTTGCTAAATATTTCATGGTCAGCAGGTATTGCGCCCAGTTTTGAAATACCGCCCCATTTCCACCGTAGGTAATCAATTCCTCCGGGTGCTGCGCTACCGCCGGATCTAGATTGTTTTGTATCATCAACATAATACTGGCCGCTTGTTGCGATTTTGCCGGGTATGTATGAACGGGCCTGGCATACATATCATAATCCGGTTTAAAGCGATGCATATAGATTCTTCCATGATCCTGGAGTTCTTGGGCAAACTCCCTCGAAAGTTCGGAATGCCATTTTTTCGGAAAATAACGTAGGGCATTGCGAACGGCCAGTCTTTTTTCTTCCGGTGAAAGGATTTCTTTTCGTTTGGGTGCGCGATTCGTATGTAAGGGATATACCTTTTTTGAAGGTAAATTTTTGGGAATACCCTGAAGTATCCATGACCTAAAGTCCGATTGTGTTGTTGTATCCATTACTAGTATTACTTTGGTTCATCAAAAACGAGCTCCCCATTTTTATAGACCATACAAGGTGTAAGCATTCCCTGTTGGTATATTATTTCTTTATAATCGTTGGTGGGGAACACTATAAAATCTGCCAAATAGCCCGTATCCAAAATAGCCCGATCATCTAATCGTAATGCCGCTGCCGCCCTAAAGGTGATTCCGGCCAATACCTCTGCATTGCTCAGTTTTTCAAAAGTGCCCAAAACAGCGGCTTGCATTAACAAATTGCCCATAGGAGCAGAACCGGGATTCCAATCACTGGCAATGGCCAAGGCCCCTCCGTGATCCAGGATTTTCCGGGCGGGAGTGAAATTGCATCCCAATCCTAGGGATGCCCCCGGAAGTGCGGTGGCAATAACATTGCTTTGCGCCAACAAATCAATTTCTTTATCCGTACTGGCCTCTAAATGATCAGCACTCACCGCACCATAGGCAACGGCAATTTCACTGCCGCCTGTGGAGAACTGATCGGCATGAACGGTAAGATCAAACCCCATGGCCAATGCCATTTCAAAGTAAGGGGCAATGAGTTCTTTGGAAAAAGCACTTTCTTCAATGAAGGCATCGATCCGGCGGGTCAATTTCTCTTGTATCAATCGGGGAAAGAGGTCCGAACTGATTTCCGCAAGATATGTTTTGGCATTTCCTTTATAATCTTTGGGAACCATATGTGCCGCTAAACAAGTGGACACCAGATCGGCACTGCTCTTTTGATCGGCTTGTTTGATCGCACGTAACATTTTTAGCTCTTCGGCTACAGAAAGACCGTAACCGCTTTTTACCTCAATTGTGGTAATACCATTTTTAAGGTGTCTATTCGCCCTCTCGATAACAAGACGCTCTAATGCGCTTTCGCTCGCTTTTCTGGTCTGGGTTACCGTATCCCAGATTCCCCCACCCGCCTTGGCAATTTCTAAATAGGTCTTTCCTGCATTGCGCATGGCATAGTCTTTGGCCCTGGAGCCTGAAAAACAAATATGGGTATGGCAATCTATAAACCCTGGAAGGCACGTATAATCATCTTTCAATGCAATGATTTCCACATTTTTTTTCGTAGCGTTTTGTACGAGGTCCGAAAACTTCCCAATGGTATGGACTAGGCCGTCCGCTACTATAATTCCACCATCTTTAATGATGACCAATTCTGAATCTTGTAGGGTACCCTTGTGCGCTAGTCCTGTCATGGGCAGCAATTGTTTAAAAGGACCTATAAGTTTTATGTTCTTCATACGATTAATATACTTCGAATTCACTTGAATAGGGTGTATCCAAGGAAAGTTTTTCCTTGGTCATTATTTTTTCGATGAGGTTGATGATCGTTTTATTTTGTATCATTTCCACCCCAATTTCAATGTCGTCGGCAAAAACCCTGTCCTTGTCCGCAAAAGCCACTTTCTTACGGATTTCCTTATGGATCTCATCCAATAAAATGCCTGATTTCATGGGTTTTCTGAATTCAAATGCCTGAGCGGCGGTCAATAGCTCTATGGCCAAAATTTTTTCCACGTTTTTTACGACCTGTAGCGCTTTTCTACCCCCTATAGATCCCATACTTACGTGGTCTTCTTGTCCCAGTGAAGTAGGAATGCTATCGGCACTGGATGGGAAACACAATCCTTTGTTCTCACTGGCAAGGGCCGCTGTTGTATATTGAAGAATCATATATCCCGAGTTGATACCGGTATCTTTCATCAACAATTTAGGAACACCGGGACTGTTTCCTTCCAAAGCCAAATAAATCCTACGGTCGGATATATTACCGATTTCCGAAGCCGCCAAACAAGCATAATCCAAGGCCATCGCCAAAGGTTGTCCATGAAAACTACCACCGCTTATGGTCAATGCCTCATCAATAATTATGGGGTTGTCGGTAACCGAATTCAATTCAATTTCCAATAGTTCTTTTAAGTGCAACCAGGCATTTCTAGATGCACCGTGGACTTGTGGAATACATCTCAGGGAATAAGGATCCTGTACGCGTTCGCAATCCATATGGTCCTCCATGATTTCAGACCCCTTTAAAAGTGCTTTTACCCTTGCCGCTACGTACATGTTTCCTTTAAACGGACGTAGAGCATGGAGTTCGTCATAAAAGGGTTTTACAGATCCTTGAAGCCCTTCTATCATCATGGCCCCTATAATATCTGCCTGGGATAGGCAATTATGTAATTCGGCTACTACTTTTACCGCGTGGGCGGCAATAAACTGGGTGCCATTAATAAGTGCCAATCCCTCTTTGGGACCCAACTCCAAGGCATGTAGGCCTGTTTTGGTATATAGTTCCCCGGTAGTAATTATTTCTCCCTTAAAATTCACTTTTCCCAAACCAATGAGTGGCAGGAACAAATGAGAGAGCGGTGCCAAATCTCCCGAAGCCCCAACAGAACCTTGAGAAGGAACCACAGGTATTACGTTATGATCTATATGCCATAAAATTCGATCTAAGGTGGTTTCCGCAATGCCCGAATGTCCTTTGGCAAGAGAATGGACCTTTAAAATAAGCATCAATTTTGCAATTTCAACGGAAATAGGGGACCCAACCCCAACACTGTGGCTTTTTAGGATATTCGTCTGTAGTATTCTGGTCTCTTCTTTAGAAATCTTCGTGGTACACAGGGGGCCAAAACCAGTGTTGATACCATAGACAGCTTCGCCCTTTTCAACGATGCGTTCAACTATTTTTCTGTTGCCCCTGATTTTTTTTCTGGCCGCTGAGGAAAGCTTGCCATGCATTTTTCCATCGGCAATGGATAAGGCAATACTTACGGTGAGTACATCTTCCCCGAACAAAAACATCTTAGTTGCTACCATCTTAGAAGATCATTTTAGACTTCTAAAATTAATCAGTAAGTTTGATAATTGAAAATACTATTTTAGTCAATATTTAATAACTATGAGTTATCAATTGGAACTGCGACATTTTAATTATTTTTTAGCGGTGGCCGAAGAGCTACATTTTAGAAAGGCCGCTGAAAAATTATTTATTTCCCAACCGGGCCTAAGCAGACAAATCAAACAAATGGAAGAAATTCTGGATACCCAATTGTTTGTTAGAAGTAAAAGGAAAGTAAGCCTTACCAGAGCAGGAATATATTTAAAAGGGGAATTGGAATTTATTCAAAACCATTTGGAACTTACCCGAAAACAATTGAAGTTGATCGGTGCGGGAAATTTTGGGGAAGTAAGAATAGGGTTTTTGGGTTCGGCCATGCAGAACGTTATCCCGGAATTACTATTGCGACTCAAGGACGGTTTTCCTGAAATCAAAACCAGTTTGGAGGAGTTGTCCAATATGTCACAGGTGCATGCCATTGCAAAAGATCGTTTGGATATTGGTTTTGTACGATTGGCAAGGGCTCCGGAAGGAATACAGATCAAACCTGTTTTTAAGGATACTTTTTCTTTGGTACTCCCAAAAGACCATCCAATGACGATCAACAATTTTAAGGGAATGCGTCAATTGATGCCGGAGGATTTTATCTTGTTCTCACAAGATTATAGTCCCTTGTATTTTGATACAGTAATGAGTATCTGCGAAAACGCAGGATTTACGCCTAGGGTTTCCCATAAGTCCGTACATGCGCAGACTATTTTCAAATTGGTAGAGAACAAACTGGGGATTGCCATTGTTCCTACCGCTTTACAGTATGGTTTTCAGATGGACGTAAAATTTATCGAACTCAAAAAAATTCCGCAAAAAGCTGTTCTTTCGGTCATTTGGAAGGAAGATAATCGAAATCCGGCTTTGGAACACTGCATTAATTTGCTGCTGAAAGGTTAAAGATTCAATAAAACAAAGATCGAAATCGAAACAAAGATTTAATTTTGAAAATCCTTAAACAAGACCCGCATGATTTTTGATCTGATTAGAAACAGACGCTCTGTATTTCCAGCACAATACAATGGCAAACCCATTGCTAAGGAAGATATTGAGCGGATACTGGAAGCCGCTAATTGGGCGCCTACCCATAAAAAAACGGAACCATGGCGATTTAAGGTCGTAACGGGCAAATCCAAAGGGGATTTGGGTTTGTTCTTGGCCAATAAATATAAGGAAGTAGACCCTAGGCCTAAGGAGTTCAAAATAAAGAAGTTGGTGGAGAACCCAAAAAGGGCAGGGGCCGTTATTGCCATTTGTATGCAACGGGATCCCAACGAAAGCTTACCGGAATGGGAGGAAATAGCTTCGGTGGCCATGGGGGTTCAGAACATGTGGTTATGCTGCACTGAAATGGGTATCGGTTGTTATTGGAGCTCTCCCGGACTTATCACTTATATGGATGAGTTTTTTAGTCTGAACGAAGGCGAAAAATGTCTTGGATTCTTTTATATGGGCTATTTTGATGCAGAAATTCCTGAGGTAACAAGAGTACCTATTGCAGATAAAACGGTTTGGTTGAATTAGACGGCTAACTAAAGAAAGAAAATAAAACATCTGCATATTCAACGCTTTTCCAAATGAATATTCCTAAATAGACCATTGTAAGAACAAATTTTAGAAATGTCCCGGTAAGAAATCCTATAAAGGAGCCAAAAGCGGCCTTTAGCGCAGTTTTTTTGTCGGCTTTATTACTTAATTCCCCCACTAAGGCACCCACAAAGGGCCATACGATGATTCCAAAAATTCCCAGAACAGGGAAAAATATCGCTACTAGAAGACCGATGACAGTGCCTACCATTCCTGCCCTACTGCCGCCAAATTTTTTGGTGCCCAATGCCGGAATAATGTAATCCAATGCAAAGACTACAATAGCAGCGGCCAAGGTAATTCCCAAGATCCACCAATCATCCGGAACAGCCTTGGTCAAATAAAGCAATAAAAGACCCACCCAACTTATCGGCGGCCCGGGCAATACGGGCAAAAAACTTCCGGCAATGCCCACAAGCATCAAAATAAATCCTAAAATAAACAAGACAATATCCATAGGCACTTTTTGACTCCCCAAAGGGAGAAGTTTTCTGTTTGACGAAGATAAAGAGGATTTGTTACTGAACTCATTTAAACTTTTTCTTTTACCTAAAAATATCACATTTTGAACCTTTATCTTCCCATTTTTGACCGTCTGCCAGCCGGCGGATGCCACTAAAAAATGAAATCCATTTTTCGAAAGACTGAATTCCCCAAAAAATCGTAATTTTCCGCAAAGAATTTAACCCCTCATGCGGAAGCTTTGCATTTTGTGTCTCTTGTACTGCCTTACTTCCTGTGACTGGTTGGCTTCCAAGGAAGTGAAGACCCAGAAGTTGGTAGATCAAGAGATGCAGAGTATCAACTGGAACGATCTGGATCAGTATCCCTTGTTCAGCGATTGCGATGAATTGGCCTCCAAAGAAGAGCAAAAAAGATGCTTTGAATCTACCTTGCTCATGCATTTTTCAATGACCTTGCAGGAGTTCGATTTTGTTTTGGATACCCAGCTCAACGATACGATATATGTAGATTTTTTAATGGATAGCGATGGATTGATATCAGTTTTGGAGATAGAAAAAAGCACTATGATCGATACACAAATGCCAGAATTCAACGGTGTTATAACCCGAAGCCTTAAAAATCTGCCCAGAGTGGAACCCGCCCTTAAAAGGGGAATTCCCGTAAGTGCCAAGTTTAGAATACCTTTGGTACTCAACGCAAAATAAACAATTACCTTTTGGCCAACGAAAAAATCATATTGGGAATAGACCCCGGAACCACTATTATGGGTTTCGGCATCATTAAGGTGGTCCGTAAAAAGATGCAGTTCATCCAAATGAACGAGCTATTGCTTAAAAAGTACGAAGATCCATATACTAAATTAAAGCTCATTTTTGAACGTACTATTGAATTGATAGATACCTATCATCCGGACGAAATTGCGATCGAGGCTCCTTTTTATGGGAAAAATGTGCAATCCATGCTAAAATTGGGTCGCGCCCAAGGTGTAGCCATGGCCGCGGGTCTTTCCCGACAAATACCGATTACCGAATATTTGCCCAAAAAAATTAAGATGGCCATTACGGGAAACGGAAATGCCACCAAAGAGCAAGTGGCCAAAATGTTACAGAGTACTTTGGGTTTAAAAACCTTGCCCAAAAATCTGGACAGTACGGATGGACTCGCAGCGGCCGTATGCCATTTTTATAATGAAGGTCGGGTAACCGTAGGAAAAAACTATACGGGCTGGGGGGCTTTTGTGAAACAAAATAGCCCCCCAGTCCCCAAAGGGGGAGTGCAAAATTCCCCAATTGTAAATTTGCGTAAAAAAAAGGGTTGACCCTATTATTTTGAGAGCACAAGTTTCAAGCGAACGAACAGAGGGGGGCGGTGGAATCTACATCCATATCCCTTTTTGCAAACAGGCCTGCCACTACTGTGATTTTCACTTCTCCACCAATATGGGAAAGAAGGAAGCCATGGTTTTGGCTTTGCAAAAAGAACTGGAATTACGGAAGGACGAATTTAGGGGAGTAGAAGTACAAACCATTTACTTTGGTGGAGGTACGCCATCGGTATTGGATACCCATGAGATTAACCGACTCATTGAAACGGTTGATGTGAACTATGAAGTTACGGCCAATCCCGAGATTACCTTGGAGGCCAATCCGGATGATCTTTCCGTTGCAAAGTTAAAGCAACTATCCGCTTCACCGATCAATCGATTAAGTATTGGTGTCCAATCTTTTTTTGATGTTGATTTAAAATTGATGAATAGGGCGCATTCATCGCAACAGGCCATGGAAACCTTGTCCGAAGCGACCCGCCTCTTTGATAATATTTCCATCGATCTAATTTATGGGATACCTCAAATGACGGATGAACGGTGGAAACAAAATATAGAAAAAGCGTTATCCTTTAATATTCCCCATATTTCGAGCTACGCATTGACCGTGGAACCCAAAACGGCATTGGCCAGTTTTATTGAAAAAGGAATTGTAGATTCGGTAGACGATGAAACGGCGCAAAGTCATTTTAATATTTTGACCGATATGTTAACCAAAGTGGGTTATACAGGTTACGAGATTTCCAACTTTGGCAAACCCGGTTATTTTTCTAGAAATAATACCGCCTATTGGCAACAAAAAACATATATGGGCATAGGGCCTTCCGCGCATTCCTATGACGGTAGGCGAAGAGGGTGGAACATCAACAATAATCCAAAATATATAAAATCCATAGAAATGGGAGAATTGCCCATGGAGACGGAGATTCTTTCCAAGACGGATAAGTATAATGAATATGTGATGACCGGTCTTCGCACTACTTGGGGTGTTTCCCTATCACGGATTCAATCGGAATTTGGAAAGCAATACCTTACCTATCTCCTACAACAAGCTGAAAAACATATTCAGGAAGAATTGTTGGTTGTTGATGGCGATGTACTGTTGGTCACGAAGAAAAGCAAGTTTTTAAGCGATGGGATTGCCAGCGATCTTTTTCTTGTTAATTTAGAGCGATAAATAAACTAGCGCTTTCTCATTTGGAAGAGGGTCGGGGAGTTGGGCATATGATTACAACCATAAAATACAATACAAAAAATTATACTATCGACCTATCCAGGCCTCTGGATATTTCCATTCCTTTACGCGGTGATGCTTCCAATGTAAATGCATGGTATACAGACCATCCCAAGATAGAACCTCATGCTACTAATGGGTTTGTGGGAAAAGTTTCAGAGGGTGCATCCGTCAATTTTAATGATATTTCCTTTAATCCCCATGCACATGGAACGCATACGGAATGTGTAGGACACATAACCAAGGAGTTTCATTCCATCAATCAGAACTTGAATCGGTTTTTCTTTTTGGCCGAGGTCATTACCATTGCTCCCGAAAAATATCAGGACGATTTTGTTATCTCTAGAAAACAATTGCAATACGCTTTGGGAAATAAGAAAAGGGAGGCTTTGGTTATCCGCACCTTACCCAATCTAAAGGATAAACTGACGATGCAATATTCCCATACCAACCCACCTTATCTTTTGGAACAATCCGCCCAGTTTTTGGTGGATAAAGGTATATCGCATCTATTGATCGATCTTCCTTCCGTAGATAGGGAAAAAGATGGCGGTGCATTACTGGCACATAACGCGTTTTGGAACCTAGGGAGGGGCATTAGAAAAGAGGCGACCATTACCGAGTTTATTTTTGTTGCAAATACCATTTTGGATGGCACTTACTTTTTAAACCTGCAAGTGGCCCCCTTTGAAAATGATGCAAGTCCTAGTAGGCCGGTATTATATAAAATTGAAGATTGACCTACATACGCATCATTCTTCTTATATTTATTTTATGGATAGTATTATAGAAGTATTTCTGGGGCTGGTTTTAGGAGCTATTCTTATGTATTGGCTATTTTCCCTTTTTCGTAAAAAGAAAAACAAGGAATTGACCGAACACCAATCCGTAATTTTATTGGATAAAATCAAAAGCGTATGTAAACTGATTTCCGTTGAAGGTGATTTTGCCGAGATTTATCGCTATGAAAATACCAAGGAGCGTTTTATGAGCCTGGTGAGCAGTAAAAAGAAAGCTTTGATTGTCATTAATGCCAAGGCGCATATAGGCTATGATTTAAAAAAAATTCAGATGCATGCGGATACTGCGAAGAAAAAAATAATTTTGACGAATTTTCCCCAACCAGAAGTGCTTTCCATTGAACCAGACCTGCAGTTTTATGATATCAGGAACGGTTTGTTCAATTCCTTTTCCCCGGATGACCTTACCTCTTTGAACCAAGAGGCCAAACTGCACATCAAGGAAAAAATACCGGAGAGTGGATTGATGGATACCGCAAAAAGGGAAGCTATGGAGGCCGTGTTGTTGATCGAAAGTATTGTAGATACCATAGGATGGAAATTAGATTATACGGCTTTGGAAATCAGTAATAGGGAAAAACAATTTTTTAAAAAATAAACGATTATGAAACCAATTATGATTACGTTGCTGCTTGTAACATTCACCATGGCAACATATGGTCAAACTGAAAACGAGATGAAAACATTTAACCCGGCTTTTGCCCATACCGTATTTTTTTGGTTGGAGCACCCCGATAGTGATAAGGATAGGGAAAAATTTGAAACTTCCCTTCAACGGTTTTTAGATAGTTCCAAATTTGCCAAGACCAATTTTATCGGTACTCCACCAAAAGCAAGTCGTGATGTGGTAGATGATTCCTTTACTTATTCGTTAATCGTGACTTTTGAATCTTCCGAGGCACAGGAAGGCTATCAAAAAGAGGAGGCTCATTTGCAGTTTATAGAAGAGTGTAAAGATCTTTGGACCAAAGTGGTCGTATATGACTCACATGGGATAACCTCCACTAATCCCTCCAAAGGAGAGGAATAAAAAGATATCCCAAATTTCTGAACAGGTACGACAATATTGAGCAATAATTACAGTCCCATACCTCCTGGGGAGAAGATATAGGAGAGAGGATTATGAATATAGAAGAATTCAGAAACTATTGTATTTTCAAGAAAGGGGTCTCGGAAGAGTTTCCGTTCGATGCCCAAACCTTGGTCTTTAAGGTCATGGGAAAAATGTTTGCCTTAGCGCCTTTGGAGCGTATTCCTTCACAGGCCAATTTAAAATGCGACCCGGAAAGGGCCATTGAATTACGCGAAGAGTACGACGGACTTATCACCCTCGGCTTTCATATGAGTAAAGTACATTGGAATACACTCTATTTGGAAAATCTTCCCCCTAAATTGATTCTGGCATTAGTGGATCATTCCTATGATTTAGTAGTCTCAAAATTTACCAAAAAACTGAAGGCTGAATTTGACGCGTTGGCCTAGATAAAGAATCAATATCTTTGTGCCCTAATTTTTCCATATGGAGCAGCTTTTTTCTTTCTATTCCAATCAAATAAAAACATATAAGGGACAATTATCCCAAATAAAGAAGCGACTTTATGTTTCCAGTATGCTGCGTTTGGCAGTTTTTTTATTGGCAATTCTCGGTATTTATCTTGTCTATGGAAACATCAGATTAGTTGTGGCCGTAGTGATTTTGGTAATTGTTTTGTTCGTTGTGTTGGTGTCCAGACATACGGATTTACAATATAAACGGGACAAGCTTCTTGCTCTGATCAAAATAAACGAGACGGAGATTCAAGTATTACGCAGGGATTTCCTTCATTTACAGGATGGAAGTGAATATAAAGACCCCTTACATCATTTTAGTCAAGATATAGATTTGTTCGGTAAAGGCTCTTTCTATCAATACTCCAATAGAACGGCGCTTCGTCAGGGGAGTGAAACCTTTGCTAAGGTGCTGATCCAAAATACAATTGAAGATATAACCCTAAAACAGCAAGCCATAAAGGAACTGGCCCAAATGCCCGAGTGGCGGCAGAATTTCTCCGCTATTGCAGGTTTGGTAAGTGTGGAGACCGGTACGGGAATCATTGTGAAATGGCTAAAGGAGTACAAATTTTTTGTTCCCCGGACCATGAAGTTTATACCTCTCGTTTTTTCCGCTTTGTCCTTAGGGATGTTTACGCTGTATTTCTTGCACTATGCACCGGAATCCCTCTTACTATATTGGTTGCTGTTCGGATTAATACTCACCGGGTTTTTTGGAAAAAAAATAACCAAACTGTCTGCACATACTTCCAAGATCTTGAATACGTTTCAGCAATACAATAAATTATTGACCCTTATAGAGGATACGGTTTTTGAGTCAAAATGGTTACGGCAAGAACGGGCCGTTGTTTTGAACGACAAGAAAAAGACTTCCATGGTCCTAAAGGATTTTTCAAAGCTATTGACCAGCCTGGACAAGAACAATAATGTTATCTATTTGATTTTGGGAAATGGATTTTTCTTAAGGACGATGACACATTGCTTTAAAATTGAACATTGGATCAAAGAACACGGTGAATTGGTGGAAGCGTGGTTCCATACCATAGCTTTTTTTGATGCATATAACACCTTGGGGAATTTTGCGTTCAACCATCCCGGTTATACCTATCCTGAAATTAAAAGTGGAAATACTGTATTGAAGGTTACCGGTGCTACGCATCCCTTATTAGATCCCCAAAAAAGTGTTGCAAGTAATCTAAAAATAGATAGGGAGCAGTTTTTTATTGTTACAGGAGCCAATATGGCGGGAAAAAGTACCTTTTTACGAACGGTATCCCTGCAAATAGTAATGGCCAATATAGGACTTCCCGTTTGTGCCACAACCTCTGAATATGCTCCCATAAAATTAATTACCAGTATGCGCACCTCCGATTCGCTCACCGATGACGAATCCTACTTTTTTTCTGAATTAAAGCGCTTAAAGTTTATTGTGGAAGCGATAGCCGAAGACGATTATTTTATCATATTGGACGAAATTTTAAAGGGAACCAATAGTACCGATAAGGCTATAGGTTCTAGGAAGTTTGTAGAAAAATTGGTCGCCTCCAAATCTACGGGTATTATTGCTACCCATGATTTAAGTTTATGTGAAGTAGCTAAAGCGATCCCACAAGTAGAGAATCACTATTTTGATGCTGAAATCATCAATGACGAACTACACTTTGATTATAAATTCAAAAGGGGGATTTGTAAAAATATGAACGCTTCGTTTTTGTTAAAAAAAATGGAGATCGTCAATTAAAAAGTACAAGAGTAGGTTTTTATACAGAATACAGAATACAGAAAAGAGAACAAGGACAAAAGAAAACTAGGTATACGTCTATTTTGAATATTGATTCCGAGCACAACTAAAAATGTATTTAATTTGGGAACTCTATTCCTATTCCTTTCCCTAAACAAATATGAAAACCTTTAAGAAACAAGAAACAAGAAACAAGAAACAAGAAACAAGAAACATTGAACTTAAACTTAAAACTTGAACTTGACACTTTAAAATGGACTCGTTAACACAAATAGTACTCGGTGCGGCAGTAGGCGAAGCCGTTTTAGGAAAAAAAGTGGGGAATAAGGCCATGCTTTACGGTGCTATTGCAGGGACTATTCCCGATTTGGATGTCCTTGTCCGTTTTTTTGCGGATACGGTAACCACAATTGAACTACATAGGGGATTTAGTCATTCCATAGTTTTCAGTATCCTATTCGCACCCATTTTTGGATTTTTGATATCCAAAATAGAACGAAAACAGGAAGCGAATTGGAAAGACTGGTCGTGGCTCATGTTCGGCGGCCTGTTCACGCATCCTATTCTGGATGCTTTTACCACCTGGGGTACCCAACTCTTTTGGCCTTTTGACATCCGATTGGCCTTTCAGAATATTTTTGTAATAGATCCCTTATATACTCTGCCATTTCTACTGTTTTTGCTCTTGGCGATGCGCAGAAAACGAACCGATCCGAAAAGACGAAAATGGAACACTATGGGACTACTGGTAAGCAGCTCCTATGTAATCCTTACACTTATTTTAAAGGGAGTTGCCTATCAAAAGTTTATCAATGGTCTCGAGGAACAGCATATAGCATATAAAGAAATTGAAACGAGGCCTACCCCTTTTAATTCTTTATTGTGGACGGCGAATGTGGATACGGGGAATGCATATTTGATAGGGGAGTATTCCCTTCTCGATTCCGGTCCCATACAGTTTCGTTCGTATCCCAAAAATCATGGGTTACTGGGGAGATTAAAAAATGATGATAAAATAAAACGACTTGTTAAAATTGCGGAAGGTTGGTTTACCATTTCCAAGAAAGGGGATCAATTATATTTTAACGATTTGCGTTTCGGTTTAATGAGTCTGGACCCTAAAGAAACCCAATTTGTCTTTAGTTATAAACTTATGCCAGAGGGCGGTTCCCTTAACGTAGAGGATACGGAAAAGTCGGATACGGATGCGCAGCGACTCTTGGCAGGACTTTGGAACCGAATACAGGGCAATTGATAAAATCATTACTTTTAGGGTATCTTAAATCCGGATAAAATGCAGGGACTCAGAACAGCAATATATAAAGTAGGAGATTTGGATAGGGCCAAATCTTGGTACGCGCAAGCTTTTAATACCCGACCCTATTTTGACGAACCTTTTTATATTGGTTTTAATATAGGTGGATATGAGCTTGGATTGCTACCGGAGGATACACCTAATATAGACAAGCCAGATAGCGTACTTACCTATTGGGGGGTGGAACAAATTCAAAACGAGTATGATAGATTGATCGGATTAGGAGCTGCCGAACATGAAAAACCTACGAATGTAGGCGGGGAACTCATGGTAGCTACCGTAAAAGATCCTTGGGGGAATGTTTTGGGATTAATTTACAATCCTGATTTTAAGTTACAGGAATAGATGACTAGAACTGTTGTTTTTTGGTCAGGAATGCTGGGCGTGTTACTTTTTATTATTACCGCTGTTTTAGGTGGACTCCAGTTCGAAGCATACAGCCATATACATCAGTTTATTAGCGAAAGCTATGCTACGGGAACGCCTTATGGGCCATACCTGCGTTATGTTGGATATGTACCATCCGGAATATTTTTGGCACTCTTCGCATTTTTAGCACCCAAGGTTGTACCTAGGTCAAAGCTCACCCGGATAGGTTTCTGGGGAGTAGGTATTTTTTATGGTTTAGGCACCATCATCGTAAGTGTTTTTCCTTGTGATAAAGGTTGTAACCCAGATTTAATCGACCCAAGTATTTCACAATTGATACACAACCTTACTGCCGTCCTAATATATATGGTAGTTCCGTTATGCTTAATTATGATCGGGATAAAGGCAAAAGAATGGCCTAATGGAAAAATTGCCGCGTTGATTACTCTTCTCAGCGGTTTAATATCCGCCTGCTTCGTATTTGTTTTGTTTTCGGACCCCAAAGGAAATTATATTGGACTTTATCAAAGAATAATAGAAAGCGCAATACTGTTCTGGATTGTCTATTGTTCTTTTTATATGAGAAAAAATCAATCTATATAAAAGCTTCATTCGTCTATACTTAAGTTCCATTCACCTACACCTTTCCTATATTTAATTTGTTATGGACGAAGTTTGAAGCTTATCTTAATTTATGACCACAATGAACGTACTATTTATAGAAGATGATGCCATAGAGACTATGAAACTGCAAAGAACGGTTTCCAAACTTCAATTGAAACACCAAATAATAGAAGCCAAAAATGGAGAAGAGGCCTTGAGTGTTTTAAGGAACGGTGGTCCGCTTCCGGATATTATCCTGTTGGACCTTAATATGCCCAGAATGAGCGGTATTGAATTTCTTAAAATACTTAAGGCGGATAGTACACTTAAATACCTTCCCACGATTATTTTGACAACATCCGAGAACAGGGCGGATTTATTGGAATGCTACAGGATAGGAATAGCAGGTTATGTGATAAAGCCCTTAAAATATGAAGATTACGAAGGTAAATTGAAGAACGTCTTCCAATATTGGGAGATAAATGAACTGGTAAAAGCCTAACAAAAAGTACAATTTCGCAACAATATTTTTATATGAAGTACTAATTTTCCTACTTTAGTTGCTTTAATAGTAATTTATGAAAGGAATAGTCTTCACCGAATTTATGGAAATGGTCGAATCCAAGTTTGGATTGGAAGTCGTAGACGCGATCATCGAGGATTCCGATTTGCCCTCACAAGGAATCTATACCTCCGTAGGTACCTACGATTTCAATGAAATGGTACATCTTATTACTAACCTTAGTGAGCGAGTGGAAGTTCCTGCAGACGATCTTATCTATACTTTTGGACTGTATCTGTTCAGCAGCTTGGGCAAGGCACACCCAGAGGTTATACAAAGCTACACCTCTCCCTTGGGACTGCTGTATTCCATAGAAGATCATATACATGTGCATGTAAAAAAGCTATATCCGGATGCCGAGTTGCCCACCTTTAAAATTTTGGAGAAGACCGATACATCTATTTCCATGATCTATGCCTCCTCCAGGGGGTTATACAGATTGGCGCACGGACTGATCGAGAAATCTTTTGAGCATTTTAATAGTAGTGCAAAAATCACCTATGAATTACTTCGTGAAGATGGTACGGAAGTAAAATTCGATATCGTCCAGAATGGATAGTAAAGAGGTGATATTGCTGAAAAAAGCGTTGGATCGACAAAAAAAAGCTCGTATCCAAGCAGAAAAGATATTGGAGGAAAAGTCCAAGGAACTGTACGATGCAACCCATCATTTAAAAGAGGCCAACAACAGATTGGAAAACCTCCTAAGTGAAAAGACCTCCGAGTTAGACGGTGTTTTTATCAACATTATTGATCCCTATGTAGTGATGGATCTGCAGTTCAATGTTATAAACATGAACATTTCCGCTAAGGATTTTTTAGGGTATGATCATACCAAGGAGCATTTGAATCTAGCAAGCCTCGTACACAAGGATTATGTGCAATACACTTCAGAATCGTTTGCCTCCTTAGTGGAGCTGGGGATTTTAAAAAACTACAGGGCCAAGATTAGGGTAAAGGATGAATCGGAGAAATATGTACAGATCAATAGCAGTTTGATCTACGACAAAAATAGGAGGCCTATTGCAGCTCAGGGTATTATTAGGGATATCACCCAAGAGATGGAGATTAAACAGTTATTGGCCGAACAAAAAAAGCAATTGGATATCATTGTAGAGAACTCTCCTTTAGGTATAGTCCTTACGGTAGAGGGAAAAATAATCAAGGTAAATAGGACTTTCTCCGACCTTCTAGGGTATTCGCAGAACGAGCTGTGTAAAAAACAGGTAACGGATATCTCGGTTCCGGAAAATCTGGAGTTGACCATGGAGTTGATGGGTAAAATGAATGCGGGCCAATTAGATCGTTTCTCTATTGATAAAAGCTATTTTAAAAAAGACGGAACCACCTTATTGGCAAAAACTACCGTTAGTGCCGTAAAGAACAATTTGGGTGCTATTGAGTATCAGGTTGCGTTGATCGAAGATATTACCAAAGAAAGAAAAGCGGATAACCAATTAAAGGCAGAAAAGGAAAAGTATAGTAGTATTATCGCCAATATGAACCTAGGTTTAATTGAGGTGGATAACAACGATACCATTCAGCTGGTGAACCAAAGTTTCTGTATAATGAGCGGTTTTGCCGAAGAAGAACTTATTGGAAAAAAGGGGGTCGATATACTCCAAGTGCAGGATCCTGACCTTTTGAATAAAAAAAGCAAAAAACGCTTTGAGGGTATTTCCGATTCCTACGAAATGGAGGTACGCAAAAAAAATGGGGAGCAAAGGTACTGGTTGATCAGTGGTGCACCTAGGTACGACGAGTTGCATAAGGTCATTGGGTCTGTTGGTATTCATTTGGATATTACAGATCAACGCAATTTGGAATTACAGAAAGAACAACTGTTGAAGGAGTTGGAGGCCAGTAACCAGGGACTGCAGGAATATGCCCATATTGTTTCCCACGATTTAAAATCCCCCTTACGAAGTATAAGCGCATTGGCTACATGGATGAATGAAGATTATAAAGATATTTTGGATGACAATGGCGTTTATAATCTACAGATGATGCAGGAAAAAATAGAGGCCATGGACAAGCTAATTGACGGTATCTTAAAGTATTCCAGTATCAGCGGCGATACCTTAAAGAAAACTTCGGTGGATATCAATGGAATTGTACAGCATATTAGGGAGATTATCTTTATTCCAGAGCACGTTAGCATAATTATAATGAATACGTTACCTACCATTAAGGCCGATACTACCCAAATACAACAGCTGTTTCAAAACCTGATCAGCAATGCCGTGGTAAATATTGAACAACAGGAAGGGCTGGTAGAAGTGAGTAGTTCGGAGACGGATACCCATTGGGAATTTCATATCAAGGACAATGGGATAGGAATACCGAAAGAATATCATAAAAAGATTTTTGAAATATTTCAATCCATAGGGAATGGGGAGCGTTCTACCGGAATAGGGCTTTCGATAGTCAAAAAAATCGTGGACCTGCACCGTGGGGAAATACGATTGGATTCCGAAGAAGGAAAGGGCACTACCTTCCATTTTACACTTAAAAAACTATAAGATGCAAGAACTTCCAAATCTGAATTATATAAAGGAACTGGCAGGAGAAGATCTGTCTTTTGAAAAAAAGTTTATTGCTATCCTACAAGAGGAATTTCCTGCGGAGAAGCAGGAATACCTGGATAATATAAATAACGATAGGCCTAGGGCGGCGGCATTGAATGTACATAAGTTAAAGCACAAGTTCAATATTCTGGGGCTGACCAGGAGTTATGATTTTGCAGTGCATTATGAAGAGGATTTACGTAAGGGAGACATCCAATTGCAGGTTGATTTTTTGAAGATTCTGGAAGTAATAGAAACTTATATTAAAACCATTTGACCATGAATTGTATCATTGTAGATGACGAAGCGGCCGCAAGGGCCATTGTAGCACAATTATGTTCCAAAGTGCCGAATCTGGATGTTATCGACGAATTTTCAGGTGCTATAGATGCCATAAAATTTTTAAACCAGCATACGGTGGATCTTATTTTTTTAGATATCCACATGCCTGGATTTACAGGTTTCGATTTTGTGCAGACCCTTAAAAATCCACCGAAAATTGTACTGATCACCTCGGATAAAAATTTTGCTATTGAAGCTTATGAATATGAAGCTATCATAGATTATTTAGTAAAACCATTGACACAGGAACGCTTTGAAAAATCTTTGCAAAAGGTAAAGAATTCATTGGTATCCCAACCCTTGGTGATGAGTGGGAAGAATACGGTTTCTGAAGTTGGGGAAGAGCTATATATCAATATTGATAGAAGGCTGATCAAGTTAAATTTCAAGGAAATACAGCTAATAGAGGCCCAAGGCGATTATATAGAAGTGAAAACAGAAAAAGAGACCTATAGGGTACATTCTACCTTAAAGAAGATTAAGGAAAAGTTGCCGGAAAGTGTTTTCCTCCAAATACATCGTTCCTATATCATTAACTTTACCAAGATTATTGATATTGAGGACAATAGTGTCCTCATAGAAAAAAACGTAATTCCCATAAGCCGTTCCAACCGTCCTGAATTAATGAGACGGTTAAATCTGTTATAGGGATTCTTCCATTACAATTGGCCATCGGTCTATGGTAAGTTGCCATCCACCTAAACTGGCCTTTTTTTCTTCCATAAAGAGCGTACTTTGGATTATATACAACGAAGTTTAATCTAAATATATACCTCATGAAAACTAATCCACTATTGATCACAACTTTAAAAACTTTGATAACCGGTTTAATGGGAGTTTTGTCTACCGTGACCGTTGGGACCACTTTGTCCTTGGTAGGATTACTATAAAACCCTTATTCAAGTTAGATAATGTAAAGCACCTAAAAAGGTGCTTTTTGCTTATATGGAAATGCGTTCTTCCATCATTCTTGGAAAGTATTACGCCAAGTTCCAAAAAAATATAGGGATGTTCAGAGTATATAGGGACACACATGCCATTCAGCTACAGCAAAGCACCATCCATCGAAATCGAATCCAATTCCCTTGCCCAAGTTCGGATATTTGTTGCATAAATCTAAAACCTACTTATTTTGAAACGACTGATACTCATTATTTCAACTTTCACTTTTGCGACCATAGGTATGGCCCAGGACTATAGTTTCTTAGGAGCGTATACTTCCGATGGCACGCCGCTTTATTTAACGGAATCCGATGAAATCTCTTATGAGACCCTACAGATGATAGATAATGCCTTACCAGAAAGTTTTCCGGTACCTACATATAATCCCCAATACATTACTTCGGGCTATGATACCGATATTATTTTAGAGGACAATGCCGATGTCTGGGTCACATTTGTGGCGGAGGGGGCGGGGTATAAAAATGTACTCGGCTTTTATACCTATGATGTGGACAATCCTTCGCCTACCGCTCCAAATCCGGAGGATATTACTATTGTATTCCCCAATGTTTCCGCCAAAGGTAGTGGAGGAGGTTTGGAAGTAGGGAACAAAGTGAACATCGGAAGGTTTTCTGCCGGCACTGGTATAGGATGGGTATTGTTGGCCAATGGCTGGAAAGGCAGGGTTACTCCCGGACTTTGGCAATTGTTTTCCAATACGGATTACAATCCCGAGGCAGAGGAAAATTTGCGATATCACAATGTCCTGTTGAACGATCCGGACAATGAACGTATCATTTTGGGATTTGAGGATATCCGTAGAGACTATGGAAGTTGTGACAATGACTTTAACGATGCCCTGTTCTATATTACGGCAAATCCGTATACGGCCATAAAGACTACCAACTACAATAAAGTAACGGACCATGCTCCTGTAAGTTCCGGTAACGATGGCGGTCTGGAGAGTAATGGTGATTTGGCGAAGCTTATCGCAAAACGCAATTTTGATCGAAATAAAAAGGGAAGCTTTAAGAATACCCAAAAAAGACAGCGAAAATACAGCAAAAAATCCTATACATCCGTTAATGCAAAATCAGGTAACCTAGATGTCTATTTTCCAGAGACCGGAATGTTTGGTACGGAAACCACCTACCTGTCCAGCCCAGAAGATTTATTGGCAATAACCAATGCGGAGCATATCTTTTCCATAGATTATTACCAAGGTGAAGATAGGGTGTCCGCAGCCTTGGTCACAGCAACTAAAAATGGGGTGTACAACCATACCAAGACCATTTGCGATAGATTGAACGATTCCCAACTATTGGATGTCCGTACGGTAAATTTAAAGGGACATGAACTTGTATATTCACAACTACAACGTTCGAACGGTGTTTTGGAATATGCATTGACCTTTTCCGTAAAAGAGGATGGCGATTCCCAAACCCTGTATAGCCTTTGGAACCTGAACGAATATCCGGCCGGAGACTACCTTAATTTTCAAGTGTGGGGGAGTAGTATGGGACAAGTTACCGCCATTGTAAATCATATATTGAACGTTTTGGGTAGTGAAATGACCTTTAAAACCCATAAAGGCAATCATATCTTGCCCACGGTATTTATTAAAAATGGATATTATAAGCAGGGAAAACTACATTTGAACATGGTGAACAAATCCAACGCAACCTGGTTGACAGTAGATGGAAACTATAAGGCTACGGAACAGGACCAAACAAAAAATTTACATACAATCATAGGGTTAAGCGGAGCTTGGGAAGAAGAAGTAATTCTGGATGCGGGCTATTTATTCGATATCGGTCTTTCCATTACCGCCGAGAATTCCTATCAGCACGATGCCATTTATTTGGCGGATGGCCCTTGGGGCGTAGATTATAATGATGCAGTAGATGCCGTAGCCAATTTTACCATTACTCCGCAAGCAGAAACTATGGAGCCAGGCAATGATTATGTCGTGGAACGTAGCATAACGGCAGCGGGCGAAGTAAAAGAAACGATCAATGTTTTTCGCAGTCTTTTGGCCGGTGACCTACAGTTAAATGTGGACATGTATGATTATCTACAGTTGAATATACAGAATGACAGAGCCATTGAAGTGAGTTTGGTAACCAACGCTACCGATAAATGGGATGAGCGTTTGCGTTATACCTTGGAGCCCAATGAAAAAGTTACCGAACAATATATTGCCTTGTCCGATTTTAAAAACCATATGGGTAAGGCCGTGGAATTTACCCAATTGAAAACCGTTGTGTTTTCAGTACAGGGAGATTACCAAACCCATCAGCCTTTTACATTGACCGTTGCTGCCATGACCCTAACACGTCAACTGGCCGATACATCTCCGGAATGGGAAGAAATACCGATAGATAAAACCATCCAGGAAAGCAGTGTGCAAGGGCAAGTAGAAGAAGATTTCGGATTGATGAACTACCCCAACCCTTTTACGGAATATACGATAATTACCATTCCCCAAGCTACTATGAAAGTAGGCTTAGTAATTACCAATCTTAATGGGCAAGTGGTATATCGGAGTATGCTAACAACGGAGAGCAACCAAAAATCCGTACGTTTTGAACCACATAATCTACCTAATGGATTGTATGTCTATACGGTAATGGATACTCAAAATGGAAAGACATATCAAGGAAAACTAATTAAAAAATAAGGCCGCTAAGACCTTGGAAGATCACCTCCTCTTATTTGTGTTCTGAGGAGGTGACTTTGTTTATCGTATGAAGAATAGGAATGGCTATTAAAGTACGATGATTAAACCACTCTCTTTTTGAAGGGGAGGTGCTTATAGACGGAGGGGTTAGTACTTGTTTTTGGTTATCACCGCCCCATGATTACGTGACACCCCTACTTGAAAAGGAACAGACCAAAACCCACTTTAAAAGGAAACCCACATAAAAGTTAATACCTTTTTATCTTTAAGATTAACACTGTTTTATAAAGGGGCCACTACTTGTGTACAACTTTAAGATAAAGCACATTCTTTACAACGACCGGAAATCATTCCGTTGAAACTTTCCGAAACGTATCCGTCAGGTAAGGAAACGATAATTTCTTTTTTTAGGCATTCCACGTTTCCACAGCTAATGCAACGAAAGTGGAAATGATTGTGTCTATGGATATGGTTTTCACAAGCTATGCAAAGCGCAAAATAGTGTTTACCATCATCCCCGACAATTCGGTGGACTACACCATCTTCATGAAAACGGTTGAGAACCCTATAGATAGTAGCTCTATCAACAGTTGAAATTTCGGATTGAATCATATCATGACTCAATGCGGAATCAGCGGACTGTAGTGTAGCTAAAATTTCTTGTTTGGAAAATGTATTTCGTCTTTTCATAATTTATTAATGCGACTTTGTTGCAATAGTAATGAAATTATATATCTTTGCCAAAATAATGGTAATTGAACTGATATCGCGAAGGGATTTTAAAAAGCAGGGCACCTTATTGCTTTCGGTCGTTCCCGTACAAATTTCATTGCCCTAACGTATAAATTTTGATTCAATGGAAGATAAAAAAAATTTTGAAGTTATTATTGTTGGTGGTAGTTATGCAGGACTTTCGGCGGCAATGACTTTAGGTAGGTCCTTAAGAAAGGTATTATTGATCGATAGCGGAAAACCGTGTAACGGTCAAACGCCCCGTTCCCATAATTTTATAACACAAGATGGTGTTGCACCAAAAGAAATTGCGGAGAAAGCTAAAAATCAGGTATTGCAGTATGAAACCGTAAAATATTTAAATGATTTAGTTGGTTCCGTAAGTAAGGAAAATAATGCCTTTACGATAAGAACGATGAGCAATGCAGTTTTTACATCGGACAAGATGCTTTTTGCAACCGGCGTTAAGGACATAATGCCGGAAATCAATGGGTTCGCGGAATGCTGGGGGATCAGCGTTCTTCATTGTCCATATTGTCACGGCTATGAAGTCAGGAACCAAAATATTGGGATTTTGGCCAACGGGGAAATTGCTTTTGATATGTGTAAACTCATTCAAAATTGGACCAACAAGCTTACGCTGTTTACCAACGGGCCATCTAATTTAACGACCGTACAGAAGGATTTCATCAAAAAATTGAACATACCGATAATAGAAAATAGACTTACAGCACTGAATCATACCAAAGGTTACCTGGACAATATCTCGTTTAGGAATCGGAAAGCTATGGATATTGATGCCATCTTCTCCAGGGTTGACTTTGAACAGCATAGTACATTACCCATAGAATTAGGGTGTGATCTAACGGATCAAGGACATATAACGATCGATTTTTCACAAAAGACTTCGGTTGCTGGTGTCTTTGCCGCTGGAGACAATACAACACCTTTTAGGACGGTATCGCTAGCAGTTTCGGCAGGAACCAAAGCCGGGGCTTTTATTAATATGGAATTGATAGAAGAACAACTTCCCGAACAAAATTGACAACTTAATCAACGCGTGGGATTAACAGGGCATTGGGCGCCTTAGGAAAGTTTTTAGGTAATGGTACACAAAACGTTTTTCAAAATATCATTTTGTGATTTGAAAATTTTATTTTTTTAAGTTCCTATAAAATAAAGGTTCTTTTTTTAGCATCCACTTAAGTTTAAACCCAATTTCCGTAAACTCAAAGCCCGCTGCGGTAGCGGAGGCAATGTTGCTGTACTTTCCATAGAGGTTGCCGCTCAAACGTTTGGAAAATTGATGCTGTAGTTCAGTCTCGGCCCTAAAAATTGTAGTCCACGGATCTTCCTCTACTTTCTGGAAACCTGTAGCGGCACTGGCCATATATCTTGTTTTTTCTGAAATTTTGCCCCGTACATCTGCAAAAAGCTCCACAGCTTGGTACTGCTCCGGGCTAAAGTAAATGGTTGGTACTTGTTCCGCAAAGGCGATGTACTGGTAGTTTACACCCATTTTTAGGGCGGGTTTACGGCTGAGGTTATAATATAGGGAAGTAAACAACAGATTACGGCTGTTGTCATCGGTCTGCTCCGTACGCATTAGTTGCGTATACCAGCCCAAGTTAAAGTTCGTAGCCAAATTATAGTTAAGTCCGTAATGGTTCAGTACGATTTCCCGTTCTATAAGATCGGCATTAAAGTTCTGTACCTCGCGTTGGTAACCCAGTTCCAAATTTTGGAGTTTATAGGGTCGCAATTGTAGCCGCATATCCAAGACCGGTTGGGTATACATCCGTTCCGTAAAACGGGCATTATTGAGACCCAATACCGTCTTTAAATTCACTTTGGGAAACAGTTTGTATTCCAGACCCGCCAGGATTACATGTGAATTGGCCTTGTTCCGGGTTTCGGTGTTTTCGGTAGTTCGGTAATTATAGGAAACTGTAGTTCTAAACCTGGTAGATAAAGGTAGATCACCCGTCGTGATCGTATAAAAGGCTACATTGTTCCCATTGTCGAACGTATAGGCTGCATGTTCTGTAATACTGGGGTTATGCAAGGCATTTAATTTTTCAAGAAACCCAAGGGCGTCCTTTTGATTTTTATAGATACGCAAGGTGGCAAAGGCTGCATTATAAGCGGAAACCATTCGATCATCCGCAAAAAGGGCATTGGCTTTTCCCAAATTACCATCAAAAGAAGTGCTGTCCATCTTTAGGATAATATCGTATTGTAGACGGCTAGCTTTAAAATCCCCAGTGTACATGCCTAAGGTCGCTTTTAGGGCATGAATCCACGCTCGATCGGTATAGGACTGCTCCAAACTATCGATTTGCTGTTTTGCCGCTTTAAATTTCCGATTCCAGATCAGGGCCTGCACATATCTGTCATGAGTCTGTTCCCTAAGTTGATAATCATTAAATTTCCTTACTTTCTTTTTGGCGATTTCAGCCACCTTGAGCGCTTGCCTATCCTTTTCCCCCAAATGTTCCGCCAAGGCAATACCGTTTAAAGCGGTAACGGAATCCTTGGGTGATACGGCATAACGTTGATAGGTGGCCTTGGCGCTGTCTATTTCTTTGGTAATCAAATACAGATTGGCCAGATTCAATAAGGCATCCTTATCTTCGGGAAAATCCTTAAAAATACGCTGTAACAAGATCTTTCCCTTATCGTATGCTTGCCGGTTTATGTAAGTATTGGCATAGCCTAGTTGTATATATTTTCTGGAGATTTTGGCACTTTCGTTATGGGGTTCCAAGGCAATGGCCTTGTTTACCCATTCCAAGGCGGTTCTATATTTTTTGAGGTTGCTCAGGGTATTGGCGTATCCCAGAAGGGCCCCAAAATTATTAGGATATGCCATTACTAATTGTTTATAGCGCGGTTCTGCCTCTTCATATTGTTTTGCCCACAGAAAGGACTCGTTATAGTTGATCTGTATTTCAAAGTCTTGGGGGTAACGTTCCAATAGCTCGGCGAAATGTTTGTTTGCCTTTATGGGTTCTCCACTTAGACCTACCGCCCTACCGTAACATATCTGTGCCGTTTTGTTGTTCGGTTCGGTTTTTAGATAGGATTCGAAAAATGTTTCAGCGGCCTCGAACTTTCCCGTTTCCAATAATTGAAAGCCGGTCTCCAAGTCTTGCTGGGCCATAAGAGGTACTGTTATAAAAAGTAGTAAGCAACAAGTATATTTTATAAACATCGATTGAGTAAGATAATTACTACAAACACATAACGTTGATACGATGTATTTATTAGTATGTTTTTGGTTTTATAAAGGTATTGCCGTCATTTCCAAACTGGAAGTGTGTTTTTGTCCATTCGTCTACAGCAAACCGCCATCCATCCAAAATCAAGCATTCGGGAGGTCTAATCCACGGATATTTGTGTAACCAAAAGAAAAACTTAACCATGATGGCATTGAAAATAATAACGAAAAAAATATCCCCCGAACAGTTATTTATGGGTAGTGTGCTCTTAGTAAATGGGGGCAACTACCTATATAACTTGTTGTTGGGGAGAATATTGGGTCCTGAGGCCTTTGCGGATGCTGCCCTATTGGTAACCTTGTTATTAGT
Organism: Saonia sp.; assembly: GCA_049670505.1. Lineage (GTDB taxonomy): Bacteria > Bacteroidota > Bacteroidia > Flavobacteriales > Flavobacteriaceae > JBATTK01. Next base: position 27,262 of record JBATTK010000038.1, on the reverse strand, counting down.
GCTTTCCTTTATGGGGATGACCTTCCAATTGGCCACGGCCAAGTTTGCTGTACTTTTTACAGGAAGTGTTTGGAGAGCTTTCAAAAATACAATGTACAGATATGCAAGTATCTGCGGCCTGCTTATAGGTATGTTGGTCTTATTTTTTGCCCGGGATTTACAACTTTTATTCCATACGGAAACCCCTTGGATGTTTACGGCATTTGGCATTGGAATTCCTATATACTTTTTTATGAGTGTTAACCGGGGAACGTATCAAGGGCAACAGAGTTTCGGAAAATTATCACTGACCTACCAGACCGAAATGTGGAGTAGGTTGTTGCTTACCCTGTGCCTTCTACTGTTTGTTCCTATGGATCCTGCATTATTGGTAGCCTTGGGTATAGCGCTTTCTTTCCTTTTTGGGTTGATACCATCGGATATCAAGGGCATACAAGTTTTTCGGCGAAGGACCTTAAATTCGGAAAACACCAAAAAGGTATCCAAGTTTATCATACTAACGGCCGGTTATGAATTTACCCAGATCATTATCAACAATAGTGATGTGCTTTTGGTAAAGCATTATTTTGATGCGATGGATGCCGGACTTTATGCTTCCTTGGCATTGATCGGTAGGGTGGTTTATTTTGTAGCTTGGATGTTCGTAATGTTGTTATTGCCCGCAGTAGTACAAAAACAAAAAGACGGGGAGCCTACGGCACCGATTTTGTTTAAATATGTTACCTATATCGGGGGGTTATCTGCCGGAATTGTATTGGCCTGCTATCTTTTTCCCGAATTGATTATTACCCTAATGTTCGGAGAGGCTTATATTTCTATGGCAGATTTACTTTGGCAGTATGCGTTGGCCACGTCGTTATTTGCAATCTCCAATATATTTGCCTACTATTTTTTGTCATTAGATCGGTATGTTCCGGTAATCTTGTCGGGACTATTGGGCCTTTCCCAAATTCTTTTGGTAATATGGTTCCATACTAGTTTAGCTATGGTAGTACAGGTACAGATTATTGCTATGGTAGCATTATTGGTAGCACAGTTATTATATTTCGCACAGAAGAATACCCTTGCATAAGTTGCGAACACCCTGTTCTTCTATTCCCCTATTTCTCCTGTAAATCCTTTATCGATACCCTCTTCCCATTCGTCTATAGCAATCCGCTATCGGTCTGAAAATAGCATTTTTTATAAGGTTTTCGGAAGATATTTGTATCAGAAATCAATCTAAATCACCATTTAAAACTTAACCACATGAGACTAGCAATTGTAACCGCTTATCCACCAAGTAAAGTAACATTAACCGAATACGGATACCATTTGGTAAAACATTTTAGACTTCAACAAGAGGTTAGCGAAATTATCTTAATTACCGATAGGACCGAAGGGAAGAAAGATCTTTCCTTTGAAGAAAAGGGATGTAAAATTACGGTGAAAGAATGTTGGAATTTTAATAGCTACACCAATATCTTCCATATAGGCAATGTAATTTCCGAAACCAAACCCGATGCCGTATTGTTCAATCTTCAGTTTTTAAAGTTTGGGGATAAAAAAATCCCGGCTGCCTTAGGGCTTTTACTCCCCTTGTACTGCAAACTAAAAGGAATTCCTACGATTTCCCTATTGCACAATATTTTGGAGCAGGTAGATTTGGAAAATGCGGGAATTACAAATAACAAAGTATTACAGAAAGCCTACAACTATATTGGTAGTACACTTACCCGATGTGTTCTTGCTTCGGATGTAGTAGCTGTTACCATTAGTAAATATGTTGGAATTTTGGAGCATAAGTATAAAGCAAAAAATATTGCCTTGATTCCACATGGTTCCTTTGAAACTCCTCCTGAACCGGATTACAACCTGCCAAAAGGACCAAAACAGGTAATGGCCTTCGGCAAGTTTGGAACGTACAAGAAAGTAGAGATACTGATAGAGGCCGTTGAAGAGATCCGTAAAAGGACCGACGAGAATATTGAAATTGTTATTGCCGGAACCGATAGTCCCAATACACCGGGTTATTTGGCGAGTATGCAACAAAAATATGCGCACGTTCCACAACTGCGATTTACCGGTTACGTAGCCGAAGAGGATGTACCCGGGATTTTTGGAGATAGTGCAGTGGTAGTATTCCCCTATACCTCTACAACGGGAAGTTCCGGAGTATTGCACCAAGCCGGTAGTTATGGGAAGGCGGTAGCCTTACCGGATCTGGGAGACCTAAGTGTATTGGTAAGGGAGGAAGGATACAAAGGCGAATTTTTTAATCCGGAGTGCACATCATCCCTGGCTGACGCCGTAGAGCATATTTTAACGGACAAGAGCCATCGTATTCGTTTGGGCCAAACCAATTATAAAGCGGCATGTTCCTTACCTATGTCGGATATCACCAAGAGGTACTTAGATTACTTTAACGCCATTAGCTATAAAAAACAGACCGGATTTAGCTTGGAATTGTCCAAACGATTAGAAACTATGGGCAAAGAAGCATAAATGTTTTTGAATTAGGTGAAGTTGAAAGGGGAGTGGTCGTGGTTAGCCGCTCCCTTTTTTTGTTTTGTGTATCGATACAAAAACCACTTAAGGCCTGCTTTTTGATTTTGAAAGAAAATAGGGTGTCTTTTCTTTAGAAAAGCGAAGAAAGGGATAGCGCTTTAACGTAGGGAACCGAATTTCAGTCTTGGTCCAAAACTAAATACTGGTATGAAGGCTTTGGCTTGCCTTCGGTATCCAAACATCCATAATATTTTTGCCGTTGTTTTCGCCATGGTAAGCGTCCCACCACCGATGTGGGAACAGTCTCAAAATCATACAAGGTCCAAAACATATAGGGAATGTTTTCTTGCTTCAAAGTAGTTTGCATTTTCTTGTAATAAGCTGCTTGTTTGCCTTCGGAACCCATAAAGCCATTCCAGAGACCGCTATAGGATGTATAACCGTATTCCTGTAGGAGTAACGGTTTGTCCGGAACGGATTCCTTAAGTTTGGAATAGGCGTTCGAAAAATCAGCAACGTCCTTATAGTAATGGAAAGAAACAACATCCAGTTCCTCGGCCAAATTAGAAGCAACTTCAGGACTAGACCAACCAATGGTCACAGGATGTCGTTGATCCCACTTTTTGATATTGGAATTCATTTCTTGAAGCCAGGCCGTCACTTTTTGTTTTCCCCTGGTTTCAAAATCCAGATCGGGTTCGTTTTTAATATCCCATGCCAACAAGGCCTTATGGTCTTTTAGGGCCGTAACGATTGTTTCTGCATGCCTATGCGTCAGTGTCCAATCCGTTATATCATAATTTCCATAAAAATCAAACAAGGTAACAACAATTTTAAGTCCGTGCTTTTCCGCAACATCCAAAACGGTTATCAAACGTTCCATTTTCTGTGGGTATACCTTTGCTTTTCCAAAATCTTCATAGGGCACAAAAATGCGAACCGTATTCAATCCCATTTTACGGATCCGCTTAAAATCGGCACTAATAATACTATCCGCGAAACTAGGACCGAACATGGCCCACGGATAATCCTTTGGATAGTAATTGACACCCTTAATTTTGGCTATTTGGCCCAAGGTTTCTTGTAAGTTTTCCTGGATGGGTTCGGGTTGTCCGGAGTCTTGGATCTCTACCAAATGCCTTATCCTCCAAAAGCCGTCTTCCAAGAGCATTATTACTTGGTAACTTGTAGTATCCTTTTGTTGGAGCACCAGTGTATGTTCGGTATAAATTTCTTGATAGGTTATCACGTTCCTATCTGTGAATATCGCTAGTTTTCCATCTGCACTATAAAATTCCAATTGCGGATGGTGTGCTATGGTAGTCTGGTTTATAACAGTTTTATGTTGTTTGTTAAGGTCGATAATAGCATTCAACCTTAATCGTAAACTATCCGTATAATAGTCTTTAAGGCCATAAGGATCATTATTTTTATAAGCAATATTACGTACATGCCAAGCATTGAGATAATCTTTCTGAATTTCTTTCAATGTCTGCTTTTCCATAGGTCTACCTTCATATTCCAAATGACCCCATGTAATTTTAGGAAGATATGCTTCCTGCTGTTCCGTGCTTACATGCAACATAGAAGATCGGTCCGCCCCTGAATTTAAATAGAACCATATGGAACCGATACCGAAAAGTATAAGAGCATTGACCCCTAGGAAGGAAATGAGCAATAGTGCCCTGTAGATATGTCTGTTCCACCCACTATTCATATATGGTATGGGTTTGTTTTTTTGTTATGCCGGCTGCTCTCACCTCTATTTGGTAGGTGTCTTTTTTAAAGAGATTACGGCTTAATTTAAAAACGCCTAGCCCATTTCTGGATGTAGTCGTCATGGTTTCTACAACCTCACCGTCCGTACCGGTAATCTTCAAAAGGATACCGATACCGTCCGGAACCAATTGATCCATAAAGCTGTTCATAGGACCAATGGTTATGGTTCGTTGGTCTTGGGAGAAGGAGAGTTCAAAATCGGTTACGGCGGCTTTAAAGTCTAAGGGTAAGGTGTTGCTTCGGGCGGCACCTGTTATGTAGGCTGTTGTCTCCCAGCTACTTTTTTCATTTGGATGGAGCATTTGGGCCTTGGCCACACCATTTATGGTGTTTCCGAAGGCTTGCAGTAAGGCACCTGTATCATCTTTTGTGATAAAGGAGACCAATGTACCATCACTAACGATATTGTTGAACCGGTCCCTTATAATGGAAGTTTTAAAATTGATAATCTGATTGCCGTCCGCATAGCTGTGAACACGTTCCTGATCAATTTCAAAATCCGAGGCGGTTGCCGGAAAAACTATGGTGGTCAGTTCTTTGGAATGGGTCTTGTCATAGGATGAACTTACGAGAATCCTCCCGGATTTATTGGTCGCAGGGACATTTTTCCAGGCTATTAGGTTACGGGTATTTGTTGGAGTACGTGTAATGGTGTCTTCAAATTGATGTTTTATGATTATGGGAGTACCTTGCGACAGTGGATTGTCATAAGCGTCGGTAGGGATACATACAAGCATGGAATAATCAATGTCCCCGGCAGTGATACTTCTTGGCCCAAAATAGGATTCCAAATGGGCGGGACTTTTTATATTGGGTTCCAAATGAATCTTTCCGGAAGCGACTTTTGTGTTGTTAAAAATCAATGCCCAATGACAGATCCCTGCCTTTTGCGAATAGGCCAAAGGTAACTTAAACTGAATATGGTTTTCCTCTTGGGTCGCTGTTATGATCGAAGTGCCAAAAGCATTTTTGAGCCATAGTGTTGGAAATGAATCTCCATCCACTTTAAAATTCAAATGAATCTTATCCCCTGCTACATAGGTGTTCACGGTATTGAGTAGATGAACGGATAGCATCGCTTTTTCCTGTTTTTTAGAATTTTGCGAACATCCTGTTAGGAATAGAAGGGTGATGAGTATAGGATACAGTTTTCTCATCTTATTTGGGATTTCCGATATAATTGTTCATCTCAATTTTTATATAATCAAAACCCTCGCCGGAATATTGCTGCAACTGTTCTTGCGCATGGGAAGTATCCCTATCCGGAAACATTTTTTTTGAAATATTGGCGTTGGGAAGTCCGTTCACGTAGCAGTTTTCCATACTAGTGCTGAGAACTGCAAGGCTAGAGATATTTTTTGGGGTATAGTTAAAGGATTGTTTTCGCTGTATACGTACACCTTCCGTTAAAAATTTATGGTCTACCCAAAGGAGTTCTTTTGAACTGTTATAGTAAGAAATCAACAATTGTGGAATGGTAACTTCCTGAATTCCCGAATTAAAAAGTATACCTTCTATACTAGTACCTGGGAAAGCTATATTTTGTAGGCTAAGCCCTCTATACAGACCGGTATTTGCTACATTGCCGGCACACTGCAGATTAAAGGCAATAGGCTCCCCTTTCAACGCAACGGGTGTAAATTCATTGGGATTGAAGGTCCGTGGAATAGTGTCCGTTAGTTTCGACCAGGCGATACCTTCGAAATTTATTTTGAAGGTCGTAGTTTCCTTAGGCATCAATTTGTGTTTTATGTGATACTTAGCATTGTAGCTGGCCAATTCTTTATTTTTATCCCCATAAAGTGTAGCTTTTATGACCACATCGGCGGGAACATTATCTATATTCTGTAATTCCCCAACAATGGCATACTGTGCGTTTAATCTAACCAGTTTGGCAGAAAGAATCTCTAAAACAGGTTGTTGCAATACATCTTCGTGATGGGTTTGCTGGGTAGTGATTCTGCGCCTACCCTGATTGTGAAAATAAGTATTGTTTGAAGCATACAGCTGGTCTGGAGGAATATCGGTATCTAGGGCGGTAGGTTTAATATACCAATGGCCCTCCTTCCGTACCAATTGATGGTGGTAGATTTTGCAGACTTTTTCCAAAGGGGTTATCCACTGTGTGGTAATCTTGGCCCTGGCTTTATCTGCCGTTGCATGGGATATTTCTACGCCGATGGAATCTAGTTTGGCATAGGAGCTCAAAATACCATCGGTAACGGAGACTTCCAACATATATTGGGCCAAGGAGGTGTCTCCGGAAGTATCCAAATAGGAATATGCTTTTTCGAACTCTTTAAAATCCAAAGCATCGTAATAGGCCCTGACTACATTTTCCGGAGAACGTTGGGAAGTATTTTTTAGATAAAATTGATAGCTTCCGAACAAAATGCATAACAGTACAAGAATGGCCCAAATATGATTGGTATAGAGTAATTTTTTAGAAAAGCCGTTGTACGAAGTGGTATAATTTAGATAGTCCGGAGACGGTAGTTTGGTAGATTTTAATGCCCTTAACCAAATGGGTCGAATGGTAATCATAAAGGCAATTAGAACAGTAAGTATGGGAATAGTGCCCCACATGAGTTTTAAAAAAGTGGAAACATCCTCTTTGGGAAGAATCGATGCGAGCGGTGGAACATTTAGTTTCTCCCAGACCATGATTCCGTTTTCCAATTGTTGCAACCGTTGCCAACCGCAGAAATAAAGAATAGGGTCATAGAATTTGTCATTGGAAAATATATATTTTAAATGGTATTTTTCCGGAACGGTCAAAAATTGCTGTAATGATCCTACTCCTTCAACACCTTTGAACTTGGAATTTTCCAAACGTTCAATGGCACGTGTGGTAAGTTCGGGCAATCTTCTTGCCGAATGATAATTTCCATCCACGGTCATAGCGCGGGTCTGGGCCGAGAGCCACGCCATTTGGTCGCCAAATCCTAGTGTGAGATACCGCCACTGATCGTGCTGGTCCTGATTTAGAAAGTTAACTATAGGCAGCATTTTTATTTTCTGTGGTTGCGATGGCCTGAAATAGCCTAAACTCATCGTAAAAATGACCATAAACAATAAACCGCCGGCAAAAAGGCCTCCCAGTATTTTGTGGTATACCGCTCCAAATCTTTGCCGTATCAGTTCCCGTAGGTCCCCTTCTACGATCCGGTACGCAAATTCCCCAAAAAGAGGTAAAGCCATAATTGTAGCCCAAAGCGTAAACCGATCGAGAGTTAGTATATTGAAAGCGTTCTCTCCCAATAGCTTTAACGGAATAGGGGTAGTGCCCCCTGTACCCAATAGCGTTAAAAGAGAAAAAGACAGTCCAAAAAACAAGTATCGTTTGCTATAAAATCTATAAAACAGGTAGGGCATTAAAAATAGGAGTATGCCCCATGGTATTAAAAAAAATACCAATCCGGAGGAAGTGACCTCCAGAAAATTATCCCTTGACCCGTGGGGAATAGGCACTTGTGTTATCGGATTTTTTTTGGAGTTGACCCAGTAGGGTAGGATACAGACCACGATCAATACCAAAGAAGAAAATCCGAACCCGACAATACGCCAAAATAATTCTTTAAAAGAACGGAGAAAGACAATGAAGGTAACGGCTTTTATGTTTTTTACTTTATCCTTGGATATATCCATAATAGCCATACCGATCAAGGGAAAAATAAAAAAGACCATTCCAAAAATAGGCGTTACATGATGGGAGGTAATGGTTATGGATAGGAGCGACAGGGCGATGAATAGATATTTGTATTTTCCTGTTTTTATCCAGAGGTATATGGCAGGCATGGAATGCAACAATAGGGAAAGTCCCATGATACTGGGCAACTGACCAAAAATATGTAGGGTTTCTATAAAGGTCGATGAAAAAACGGCCAAAATAGCGGTGTAACCTGCTACTTTTCTGTTCCCGGTGATCAGTAAGCCAAAACGATAGGCCCCGGTTATGAATAAAACAATACCCAATATGGCTACGGTGAACAATCCAAACTTTAATCCTCCAATAAAAGAAAACAATGCGATGAGTTGATGGACCAAAGGCGGGTATGCCTGAACCGTAAAACCGGTATACCAACGATAATCCCATGGTTCAAACCAACTATTTGCATAATGATCTGCAAAAAATAGATGTATTAGCGCATCATAGGTATACTCTAGCGTAAAAAAGATGCCGGATCCGTGGAAGGCAATGCCTATAACGAGCGCTAAAATTAATAAACCATTGGTTCGTTTCATAAAATAAGATGTAGGAAAATATAACAATATAAAGATAGATTTATTGTTATATCCTTGTGCTATCAGACGTCGAAATGAATTTGCCGTTCATCTACAGTAAATGGTAAATCGACTTTTCCTACAAGAAATGGGCGTCTTATCCATGTACATTTGCTTCATAAATCCATAAGAAAAGGGATTTTGAAACCTAAATCATAAGTATTTAACCACTTAAACTTAACCTATGAAAATCTTGGCCATTGATGATCAACAATTAATATTATTGTCTTTAGAAAAAAAACTAGTAGAACTCGGATATCAAGTAAAAACTGCAAATTGCGGTCAAAAGGGAATAAAATTATTCGATGATTTTCAACCAGACCTGATTATCGTAGATATCAATATGCCGGATATGTCGGGCCTGGAAGTGGTAAAACACGTTCGGATCGATAAAAAATCCCAGGTCCCCATAATGGTAATGTCCGGTAATACCGATGAGAAAATCATTATAAATGGCTTTAACCTGGGTATTGATGATTATATGAAAAAACCGGTAAGCCTCAATGAAGTAGGTGCAAGGGTTAAAAGAATTCTAGGAAACGGATCTAAACAGACCTTGGTAAAGGAGGATGCCCAAATGTTACAGAAACATTGCGTAGGGGTGGTTATCCCTTGTTATAACGAAGAAGATCGATTGTCTACCGGAATCTTCAAAAATTTTATACATAAAAATCTAGGGTACCACCTATGCTTTGTAAATGATGGTAGTACCGATAATACCCTTAAGGTCTTGGAAGAACTCAGGAAAGGGAACGAGGATACCATCAGTATTTATAACTGTAGTAAAAATGGGGGGAAAGCCGAGGCCGTTCGCCAAGGAGTCCTGCATTTATCCAAGGACCCACAATTGGATTATATCGGCTATTTGGATGCTGACCTCTCTACCGACTTTAGGGATTTTGATGATTTGGTCCAAACCCTGGAAAACTCCCAGTTCAAAATTGTCAGTGGCTCAAGAATCAACAGAATGGGTGCCGATATAACGAAGGAGTCGGCACGGAAAATAATAAGTAAAACCATTAATTTTATCATACAGCGAATATTGGGAATGCCTTTTAGGGATACGCAATGTGGTGCCAAAATAATGGATAGGGAAATAGCTGAAAATATGTTCAACAAAAAGTTCATTACACGTTGGCTTTTTGATGTAGAGATTTTTATGCGTATGCGAAAGCACTATGGTAAGGACCAAGTTCAAAACCTTATTTGCGAACAACCTTTAAAAAGATGGATACATGCCGATGGCTCCAAATTGTCCATGAAAGACTCTGTTAAAATTGTAGGGCAGTTGGCGCAGATAGCATTACATTATAATGGTTAATCAGATATTATTTCTGTAATTCATCATAAAAAGACCAGTGCTTTGCACTGGTCTTTTTATTCCTTATGGGTTGCACCTGTTTATAGACTTTTTATCTGTAGGTCATGAAAAGTATCTGCCTGTAGTTTCAATAGTTCCTCCGCTTTCCCTTTTTTGTAGGCATAAACAGCTTCCTCCTCGGCAATTTCACCATATATCTTCTCGTTTAATGAGGTGTCGGTCACCAATATTTTTTCGCGCTGCATTACCTTCTGCGTCACCCAGGTCTCCACCGCACTTTCTTCGTCTTCCAATTTCAGATCATAGGGACCTTTAGGAGCTAATAATTTGGCAATGATAGGTGCTGTTTCGATGGCCAGAAACAACAAAAAAATGAAGAAAGAAGGGAACCAAGGTAGTTCTCCCAAGGCATTGATACGGGCCATGAGTCCGTCAAAACCATCAATAATAGGTTGGGAATCATTGACTACTTGGGTATACTCCGTGTTCAATCCGGCGATTTGTGTTTCTATATCCAAAATCTTTTGGGAGTTGGCCTGCTTTAATTGTTGCAATTCAGCCAGTGCTGCATCGTGCTTTTGGCGTTTTTCGGCATACACTGGCCCTTTGCCCAATAACATGGTACCTGCACGTCCCTCTGCTTCCGAGATATAGGTATCGTATAGGGCATTGGTCTCAGCTTCCTTGGCGGCTATTTCTCCTTTTAAGGTTGTAATATCCCCATTTAATTTTTCTACTGCCGGGGTATACTGCAGTGCCAATTGTTGCTTGTTGGCCAGAGTCATTTCATTTTTCTGTTCTAACAACACTTGATTGATTTCTTTTTCAAAAATCTTCATCTCCAAAGGTTTGGAAATGACCACGGCAATAATGATGGCCAATACTATTCTTGGGGCCGCTTGTAGAAACTCACTTTTAAAGCTGTTTCGCTTTTTAATGGTAGATACGATAAATCTGTCCAGATTAAAGATGAGGAGTCCCCAAATAAGCCCAAAGAAAATTGCGGTATACACATTGTCAAAAACGGTATAAAGGGCATAGCTACTGGCAATAAAGGCCATAACGGCCGTAAAGAATACCGTAGCGCCTATACCGGCATATTTGTTGCGTTCCCCTTGGGAACAAGTGTCAAGGATAGTAGTGTCCGCCCCTGAGCAGAGAATAAAAAAGTTTTGTATCATAACAGTGTTCTAAATTGATCGATAGACTATTAGAACGTAATCCAAGGTAATATGTTACACAAAAACCTCAAAAATTGCCGTTTTTATATGTTGTTTATGATTTAGCCTGGTTTTCTGTTTCAATTCCACAAGACCAGAAACAACAAGGTATTTGAACTATAATAGTCGTATATAAATAGAGCTTCACATTTAGGGAACACGGATAGGAACCTTATTTAATCCTCAACAATACGTATGGGTCCATTGGAAAGCTCTATCACTGGTTGTTTAAGCCCTGTGTGTTTGGCGTTTAAGTTAATATGGTCGGAGTTTTTTAAAAGTTCGATGGCTTTATCGGAACTTATTTTTTCTCCGTTATAATAGAAAATAGCATTTTTACGTACCATTTCTTTGGCAAACTCTAAGGGAGATTTTGGCGGAGGCGGAGGCGGAGGAGTTTTTAGGATCTCCATTTCCATGGCTTCTTTCTCCATTTTGGCATGCTGTTTTTGCAGTTCCACTTGCTGCTTTTCCATAACAAGGCTTTGCTTCTCCATTTTCAGGGCTTCCTTTTCCATTTGGGCATGTTGTTTCTGCATTTCCATCTGCTGCTTTTTCATGACCTCCTCCGCCTCAATAATTTCAGGTGCGCTGGGAGGTAGAGGAGGTTCTGGCATGGGAGGAAAATCCGGGAAGGGTTCCGCATCATTTTTTTGTTTTTCGGACATTAGGCTGTAAATATATTCCAGTCTTTCTACATCCTTTCCTTTTATTTGCATTCTATTTCTTGGCATCTTGTTGTAATACTTAGCGAGCTTGTCGTACTCCGCCATTAGTTCTCGTGAAGCTCCGTTTTGGATATTTTTTTCTTTATCCAATATAACTTTGGTTAGAGCTGATGCCGGCTTTGCAAAATCTGGAAAGGGAAAGGGCTCCGCATCTGCCCTTTGCTTGGCGGACATAATATTGTAAATGTAATTCAAGCGTTCTATATCTTTCCTTGAAATATGCATGTCGTTGATAGGCAATTCATAGTATTTTTTTGCCAAAGCGTTGTACTCTGCAATCATGTTTAAACTTACCTTTTCTTGAACTTGGTCGGCACCGGTTTTTTGAATCAATTTTCTTTCACTAAAACCGTATAATGTAAGGGCAAGAAGCGGGAATACTAATGTGCTTCTAATTAGGATCGATTTTTTTGATGTTTGTGTTTTCATGACTGTAAATCGTTTTTTGATGGATGAATAATTGATGGCATTGGCCAACATTGGCTGATAGTTTTTTGGGCTATCCGGTGATAAGTAGGATAGCAATGTATTTTGATAATTAGCGGTGGTAACACCCCTTTTGAGTACGGCACGATCGGCCAGAAATTCATGGTTCAGTTTTATCGCTTTCCTATAGAAATATAGGAACGGATTGAACCATAGTACCACCTTCAGGATTTCAATGAAAAGCATGTCAAAGCTATGGTGTTGTCTGGCATGGGTCTCTTCGTGCAATAAAACTTCTTTTGGCACGGCATTCGATTCGAATTTATATTGATTCAAAAAGATGTAATGAAGAAAAGTATGGGGTGCTATTTTTTCTTGTAGCAATACCTTAGTGGTGAAATTGGTTTTCAACTTAGGGTTATTTTTGACTCTTTTAATGATTTGTCCTAGGTTGCTTAAGAATCGGATGCCAAAACCAAATAGGCCTAATAGGTACCATGACCATAGCATCAAAGGGAAGTTGATCGTATCCATATCCCGGGGAGAGAGGGTTTGCGCATTGGGGGTAACTTCGGCCGGCAATGGAGTGACGGCATGGCTTGTTACCATAGGTTCTATATATTCCAAAAAGACAAGATTAGGAATAATCAAAGAAGCCACCAGTGCCCCTAACAGGTAGAATCTTTTGAATACGTGCATGTTCTCCCTTTCCAACAGCAACTTATAAAAGAGCAGAAGAATGACCATACAGGCACTGGATTTTAAAAGATATGCCAACATTTTTTATTTCTTTTTGAGTTCTTGATCTATTAATGTTTTTAGGTCTTCCAGTTCCGCTTTTGTTAAGTCGGTTTCCTGGGTAAAGAAAGATGCAAATTGCGAGGCACTGTTATTGAAGAAATTTTTTATCAGTCCATTTACGTGTTTGGAAAAATAGTCTTTCTTTTTTACCAACGGATAATACTCTCTAGATCTACCAAAACTTTTGTATCCCACAAACCCTTTGTCCGTCATACGTTTTAATAGGGTCGCTATGGTAGTTGTAGCAGGTTTGGGTTCTACATATGCATCCAAGAGGTCTTTCATGAACGCTTTCCTTTGTTTCCATAGGATATTCATAAGTTCTTCCTCCGATTTTGATAACTGCATGTTCTACATTTTTAGAATTTACTCTACAAACATAGAATAAATAATTTAATTCTACAAGTGTAGAGTAAAAAAATACGGAGTAGCTACTTTTCTGTTAAGGTTATTTCCTATGTTACTTAGGTTACAGTTTTTTATTTATAGTTGCCGTAACTTTAATAGTACAAAACACTATGGTCATGACAACAACGGTAATAGTAGGTGGTAATTTTGCCGGCCTTACGGCAGCCTTGGAAATTAAGCGAAAAGGAAAGGAACGACACAACGTAATTCTCATAGATAAATCTCCTTTATTTTTATTTATTCCTTCACTGATATGGGTCCCTTTTGGGCGCAGGGAGATCAAGGATATATCGTTTAAAAAAGACGAAATTCTTAAAAGGAAAGGGGTGGAATTTATAATTGCCAAGGCCTTGGAGGTTAATCCGGACAAACAAATTGTGTATACGGACAAGGGCGAGGTGGCCTATGATCACCTTGTTATCGCTACAGGCCCCCGGGTAAAATACGATGTAGCACCAGGGGTAAAGGAATATGCCCATTATATAGGAACGCCGGACAGTGCCATGAAAACAAGAAAGGCCTTGGAGGTATTTAAGAAAAATCCCGGCCCCATTGTTATCGGAGCAACCCAAAACGCAGGTTGTATGGGTGCCGCTTATGAGTTTTTGTTCAATATAGAAAAATGGCTGCGTGAACAACGTATACGAAAGAAAGTGGACTTATACTGGATTACACCGGAGACATTCTTAGGACATTTTGGAATAGATGGTATGCCGGGTGGGGAAACCATGCTAAAGTCTTTTATGAAGATGTTCAATATTCATTATAGAACCGAAGTAGGTGTGCAAGAAGTATTGAGCGACAGGGTTATTCTTAGTAGCGGGGAAGAATTACCCAGTAGTTTCACCATGTTAATGCCTCCTTTTGTTGGGGTAGATTTTGTAGTTAACTCACGTGGACTGCAAGCCACACCTATGGGGTATTTGCCTGTGGGGGAAGACTACAGACATATAAGCATCCCAAATATCTGGGCGGCAGGAATTGCCGTAGATGTCAAACTACCTTTTAAGCCGGGTAAAATTCCGTTTTCTGGCCCAAAAACAGGATATCCGTCCGATGAGACCGGTAAAATAGTAGCCGAGAATATTATTAGGGTAGTCCAAGGAAAAGACAAACTAAAGAAAAAGGCATGGGGCAAAATACCGGGCATATGTGTTATGGATGCAGGTAAAAAAGAGGTGATTATTATCAGCGACCGACTTTTTAAACCCCGGAATTTTGCGATAATGATACCCAATGTTATCTATGATTTTTCCAAGGTACTTTTTGAAAAATATTTTATGTGGAAAACACGCAATGGGTATTCCCAACTTCCGTAATTTCTTATGTCTTGGACATCTCCGTAAAGTACTTATAGAAGTACGGAATGGTTTCAATACCCTTGAGGTAGTTCCACACCCCAAAGTGTTCGTTGGGAGAGTGTATGGCATCACTGTCCAGCCCAAAACCCATTAGGATGGTTTTGCTGCCTAATTCCTTTTCGAACAGTGAAACTATAGGAATACTTCCACCCGTTCTTTGTGGAACAGGTACTTTTCCAAAGGTAGTTTTGTAGGCTTTGCTGGCCGCTTTATACCCCACATGATCTATAGGGGTAACATAACCTTGTCCTCCATGATGTGGAGTTACTTGTACGGTTACGCCTTTTGGGGCGATATTTTCAAAATGTACTTTAAAGAGTTGTGTAATTTCCTTCCAATCTTGATGGGGGACCAAGCGCATCGAAATCTTGGCATAGGCTTTACTAGCGATGACCGTTTTTGCACCCTCGCCTATATATCCGCCCCAAATTCCATTGACGTCCAAAGTAGGACGAATGGAATTGCGTTCGTTGGTGGAGTATCCCTTTTCACCATAAACGGATTCAATGGCAAGCGCATCTTTATACTCGTCCAAACTAAAAGGTGCCTTGGCCATTTCCGCCCGTTCCGCTTCGGTCAATTCCTCTACCTGATCGTAAAATCCCGGAATGGTAATATGATTATTTTCATCATGGAGAGAAGCAATCATTTTGGTCAGGATATTGATAGGATTTGCCACGGCACCACCGTATAACCCGGAATGCAGATCTCTATTCGGTCCGGTGACTTCCACTTCCACATAACTCAATCCACGTAGTCCGGTAGTTATGGAAGGAACATTATTGGCGATCATTCCCGTGTCCGAAATCAGGATAATATCGTTTTTCAATTTCTCCTTATTCTCCGAGACATAAACGGCAAGATTATTACTGCCCACTTCCTCTTCCCCTTCGATCATAAATTTTATGTTGCAAGGGAGTTGATCGGTATGTACCATAAATTCCAAGGCCTTCACATGCATATACATTTGGCCTTTGTCATCGCAGGCACCGCGGGCAAAAATAGCTCCCTCGGGATGTAGATCCGTTTTTTTGATGACCGGCTCAAAAGGAGGGGAATCCCATAAGTTCATTGGATCTGGGGGTTGTACGTCGTAATGGCCATATACCAGCACCGTAGGAAGATCGGAAGCTATTATCTTCTCACCATACACAATGGGATATCCCTGGGTTTCATGAATTTCGACAGTATCGCATCCTGCTTTGACCAAAGCTGCCTTTACAGCTTCAGCAGTGTTCAGTACATCTTGATAAAACGCTGAATCGGCACTTATAGAGGGTATTTTTAATAATTCGATGAGTTCATCTAGGAAGCGATTTTTATTTTGGGCAATGTATTCGTTGACATTTTGCATAGTGATAATTTTATTCCAAGTATTAAAATTACTAAAAGAACTTTTTAAAGTAGATGTATTTCTAAATTGATTTTTTGCTTTATATTTGCAATCCCAATTTAAATTGGTGATATGCAGGCGTGGTGGAATTGGTAGACACGCCAGACTTAGGATCTGGTGCCGCAAGGTGTGAGAGTTCGAGTCTCTCCGCCTGTACACTTCGGCTCCGCTCAGTGCGGGCCGGGAAAAGCTCTTCATAAACGGAGAGCTTTTTTGTTCGATGAAAGTTTGAACCCACTTGGGAGAGGCGAGAAGCGTTGTACAGAGCTTGTCGAAGTATTTATCCTGAGCGCAGCCGAAGGGAGTCTCTCCACCCGCACTTTTTCGACTACATATTGTCCCGTCCTAAAATAGGTTGACACAAAATCGGCTTATTTATGATTACATCTGTAAAGTTTTTTTTAGAAATAGTATTAAATCCGTGAGTGAATCAGCTTTTTGTTCGTTAGTTGCTCCAAAATTATGTCCTGTATTGGGCATAACTTTTAGTAAAATAGGATTTGATTTGCATTTGCTTTCTGTCTGTAATTTTGCTATATACTTATAAGCATGCAGTGGTGGTGTAGTATCATCTTTATCACCTACCATAACTAAAGTTGGTGGATAGCATTTGTTGCCAATATTATGATAGGGTGAATAAGAATACAGCACATCGAATTCTTCTTTATTATCCGGCGAACCTATTTCTTGAATCCAAGATTTCGCTCCAGTAAATTTTGGAAATCTTAATAAATCCAAAGCTGGCCTATCAATTACTGCCGCGCCATATAAATTTGGTCTTTGGTTTAAAGCTGCTGCTGCTACGGCTGCACTCAAGCTTCCACCATTTGCTATCAACTTATCTTTATGCACGTAGTTATTTTGTATCAACCACTCCGATGCAGCGATATAATCATCTATACTATTTTGTTTATTAAGCTTTTTCCCAGCCTCATGCCATTCTTTACCAAGTTCTCCGCCACCTCTAATACCCGGAATTGCATAAACACCTCCAATTTCAAGCCAATGGATAATGTGAGGTTGATACCATATAAACGATGTCCATCCAAGTGCTCCATATCCATATATAAAACCTGGACTCTTGCCGTTAACCGGCGTACCTTTTTTACGAGCAATAAACATAGGTATTTGGACTTTATCCTTACCTTCAACCGAAACCTTTTCAACCAAAAAAGCATCTTCATCAATATATTGCAACGATCTTTTAAATACTTTAACCTTGCCGGTTTCTAAATCTAACTTGTAAATAGAACTTGGATCAATTAAACCAAGGAATTGATAAAATACTTCATTGCTAAATGGTTCGCCAGTAAAATTACCCCATACAGAGCCACCGAGAGGTAGGTCAGGGCTAAATAAAAATTTTCCGTCATTATTAAAAACCTTAATAAGAGCCCCCCCATTAACTGTATATTTAATAACAAATTTTTCATTAAAATACCCTATGGCATCGCCACCGGCTAAACTTCCTGCAGAAATAACTTCTTCCGATGGAGGGATTATTTCTTTAATCTCTTTGTTATTAAGTGAAACACTTACAACCCTTCCTCGTGGTGCGTTTAAATCTGTATAAAAATACAACGTGTTTCCCTTGTTCCCCAAGTATAAATAATTTGCATTCTCCTCAATTAACAGCGGTTTTAAGGAACCCTTGTTTTCAATATCGTAATAATATATCCTATTCTTTGAACTACTACCTTTTCTTGCATTAACTATTAAATATTTATTGTTGTTGGTAAGCCCTAAAAAATAAAGCCATCCATCACCTAAAAAGTTTTCACCAAGTATGATATCATCATCAGATTGTATAGTGCCTACCTTGTGGAAGTAAACATTTGGATTACCAAGTTTTGAGGTAAGCGTAGAACCATCTTCTGGCGGGTTGAATTTATTATAAAAGAATCCTTTGTCTCCAAGCCACAATGGGCCTCCACCCGTTGAATGTAGACCTTTTATTTTCTCGCGAGGTGAATTATTCTTTACGTCGTGTACCCAAACTTCAAACCATCTTTGCTGGCTTTTAGAAATATTAAAGGTTAACCAATTTCCGTTTTGACTTAATCCTATTCCAGAACTTGCACCACTCGCACGCAAGCTATATTCTCCATCTTTAAATTTTGGGTCTAAAAACACTTTTTCCTTAGATTCAATTTTTTTTTGAACATATATTCTACGTTTAGAATCTTTTGCATCGGTTTTGGAATAATAATAAAATCCATTTCTTTTTATTGGTGCTGAATACAGGTCTAAATTAAACAGTTCCTGCATCCGTTTTTTAACATCGATATTTGAGTCATGGTCTAAATAATCATTTAGAAGTTGTTTTTGATTTTCTACCCAAACCTTTGTTTTATTAGAGTTAAGGTTCTCTAACCATTGATAATCATCCTCAACGCTTACCCCTTGGTAGTCGTTATAAACCTTATTGCTAGGTGAATCCGGATATGTCAGTTGAGCATAAGAATTATACCCTGCAACAATAAAAAACAATATAAATGATGTTTTTTTCATGTTTCTATTTTTTTACAAATCTAAATTCAGTCCAATGATTTATCGACCGTTTGCATCCGTTCGGTCTTATTGTTTTTTATAAATCACTATTTTTACCGCCCATGAATACCGTGTTATTAATACTTGGATCACAAGGAATATTTTCAGGAAGCTATCTGCTATTTAGTAAAAGGGGTAACCTAAGGGCCAATAAGCTATTGGGTTTTGTTTTGATGGAATTTGCCTTCTTTATTATCATTCCAAGTCTGATGCGTATTTATGGTGATTCTGTGGTTCATTTAACCGCTACAACCTTTCCTATACTTTTTTTAATGGGCCCTACAATGTTCCTTTACGTCATAGAATTTACAGGCTATAAAAAGAGGAACAAGTATTACTTTTTAAATTTTGTTCCCGCTATAATAGTACTTCTGTATTTAACCAATTTCTTTACACTTGACAGTACTGAAAAAGTAGGGTGGTTGAATAATGCTAGATATCATGGTTTGCCGTTCGATTTCACGCTAATTTGGCTATTATCGTGTATTCATTTGATTGTTTATTTTTTTAAGTCAACGAAATATGTAAACAGATTTCAGGCCCAATTGTCCAACTTCTTCTCCGATTTGGAAAGAAATAATCTAAACTGGTTGCTCTATTTTATATACGGTAATGCCGTTTTATGGACGCTATACCTATTAGTATTCATTTTATTCCAATTTGATGTTTTTGTTGACCCTCTCGGTATTTCGGATTTGGTGTTTACGTTGTTATTGGGGCTTTTTTTATATGGAATAGGATATAACTTTCTTGTAAGACCAGAAGTGTTTGCCAGCTCGTTGAGCAATAGAATTATTGACGATGAAGAAAAGTATAAGAAAACAAATGTTACATCTGAATTTGCAGAAGAAAAATTGTATAAGCTCAAAGAACTTATGTCTCAAAAGCGACCCTATTTAGATGAAGATCTATCTTTGGACAATCTTTCCTCCATGTTGTCTATTTCACAAAAAAAAATGAGCCAAATTATTAATCAATCCTTGAACAAAAATTTCTATGAATTTATTAACGAATACAGAATAGAAGAAGCCAAGCGGTTATTATCTGCCAGAAACAATCCTAAAATATTAGCTATCGCCTTAGATTCTGGATTCAAATCAAAATCAACATTTAATAAAGCTTTTAAGGATATTACCGGAATGACTCCTTCAAAATATCGCGAAAGTGTTAGATCAATCTAAAATAAGAGCATTGCTATTATTTGTAAATTCAAAGCAACTAACTTTTCTTGCCAAATTGTTAAAAGACCCACGATTTTGAGGGGCTTTTTTTATTTAAGTACGCCATATGCCCAACATTTGGCTTTTTTCCTTGACCCATTCTAGATGATATCATTTGATATGCTTTAATGAGGTATTTCATTAATCTGGATTACCGAAGTTGATCAAGTATCCTTAAAAACGTTACTTATGATAGGACTGTTTCAAAAAGACAGAAATGGCTTAGGATCAGGTAGCAGATTTTTTAGGACGGTAACAGGATTTTAGTTTTCCCGTATTTATTACTTTATTTTTTGGATAGAAAGACTTTTGATTTTAGTATAAACTCACCCTTAGTTTCGCCTTCATGAGCTCCATGTGCCACGTTTGGCAGTATCCAAAGATCTGATTTAGGTAAGTTATTTTTAACTCGGGCTACCTCTTCTAAGTCCATACCCTCATCATCATCGCCGATCATGATCAATACTTCAGGTTCTATTGTCTGCAATTCTTCGGTAGTAACTTTGACCGAATAGTTGCTGAATTGATCCATTAGGGCTTGAATCTTATCATCGGTATCGTGGAAAGTAGACAACCATGGAAAATTTGCCCTATTTTCAAATGTAAATGCTTTCCGGTACTCGGGAAAATCATTGACCGTCCATGTGCCTACGGCTCCAATGGTTATCATTGATGTTATTAAAGATGGATTTATCAGGGCAAGCTGATAGAGAACATCCCCTCCAAAACTAAACCCAATTGCATTAATTTCATCCAATTTCAAATATTGTACTAAGGCGTTAAGATCCTCCGCTACCGATTTTATAGATAAATCTTCTTTAAAAGTTTCCGATTTTCCATGTCCGGTCAAATCGATCAGATATACTTCATATTCCTTATCAAAGTCACTGACATAAGGCAACCACGATTTTGAAGAAAGTGTGTACCCGTGTAAAAAAAACAAAGGTTCTCCCGAGCCATAAATTTCATAATAGATGCTTTTTCCGTTCACCAAAACGGATTCTGATTTCTTTGGTATTTGAGAGAAACTAAGTGTTGACCATAAAATGAAAATTAAAGAAATAGTAGTTTTCTTCATTTAGATGAGGTTGTTGATTTTATATTATTGAAGTGATTTACAAAATGTCAAATGACTTCTTTTTTTCAAACTTATATTTTTGTTCGGTAGATTCCAATACATTTAGAAATATTGCCTATAATTTTTCAGTATAAACGTATTCGTGATAAGCATTAAGCCAGTACGATCATTTTATTTTTGAAATGGTAAATCCCTGATTAATTTCTTTGGCATTGGAATCTTCAATTGCTAGGTCAACAGCATTTTCTAGCAATACTCGAACATCATTTTTCTGAAAATCAGTTGTATTGGAAATTGGAATATGGCGAATCAATTTTCCCGTTCCATGTAGTAGTTGCTTTGGATCGTTCAACAAGGTTCCTTTGTTAAAACCAAGATTCAAATGGCCAGTATAGATAGGGATCATACAAAATGCATCGGACATTTTTTCTGAAACGGAATATAATGACGTAAGTGCATGCGTATGGTATAAAAGCTCATTGCTTTTGGGATAAATGTGAAGTATGAAATCTCTCAGGTTTAGATATAGATCTATTAGTTCTTGCTCTTTGTATTTCAAATGTTTCAAAAAATCTGGATGTACTTGCCGGGTATCGGACATGGTTATAGACTTATGATGGATTTTCATATTGAACCGCACAAACAATATTACCCTCGGTATCCAAAAATTTGACCAACCAACCTACATATGGAATTTCAGTTTTTGGCATTACTATTTTGCCCTTGTTAGCTTCAATTTTTGTTATTACGTCATCAATATTTTGAACAGAAACGGAACATTCAAAACCGATAATCTTTTCCGTAATGGGACTGAACTTTCTAGCCTGCAAAGCACCAATGAGTAAAGCGTTTTCCTCTGGACCATCTTTTATTTGAAGGAAGTCATTAGGACCATAACTGTTGTAGTCCCATCCAAATAAATTGGAATAAAAATCTTTTGCTCGTTCCATATCATCGATATAGATAGCAAAGTGTGCAAGGTTATTCTTCATAAAATCATTCTTTGAATTCGTCTTTAGGGTTTGGGCATTTGGTTATTATTTGGATCAATCCTGTGTATAACGGCACCGTTTTCATCTAAAAACTCAATTGACGCCGTTCCGCTCTTTGAAACACTCAATCGAAGTCGAGACTTTCCGTTGCCATCTGCCAAGACAATTTCTGATTGTTTGGAGTCATTGGTTTGTACAGCTATTCGGCGTTGGCTATCCCATATCTCATTATACCTTTCTGGCTGTTCTTTTTTAAAATCCTTTACCTTTTCGCTTAAGGTTTTTGAATCATCTGTTGCAAGAATACCCATCTCATCAAGTGCCTCCATTATATTGATATGGGGACGGTCATAGATGTACAGTCCCGTATTGGTTTTTCCATTTTTTACAAAATGACTAAGGGTAACTACCTCATCTTGTTTGAAACCATCAAAAGCTAAATGACGGATAGCATTTTCATTCTGTTCATCATTGAAGAAATTAATTCCTCCAACTTCATCCCCTTTGCCATCAAAAAAGATGATATTAGGGCTGCTTCTGTCATTCGCTCCTTGTAGTTCTTTTCCATCAAATCTAGGTAGTGGGGAAAGGTCCGAATTGGATAGACTTATGCCTAGCTTTCCATCCGCTTCCACCACATCAACCCTTTCGGCAGCGATAAAACGAACTTTTAAGCTATCAATGGAAACTTGTGTTGAGCCTTCATCAAAATTGTTCAGGTTAGAAGAAAAATCATTAAATAAAAGAAATAGAAGCAATATTGAGCTAATTATTGAATAAATAATCAAATATTTAATGCTTCCGCTGAGCTGTTTTTCTTTCATCAACTTAGATTTAAAAGTTTAAAGGTCTCCTCTTGGTTTCTTAATAGAACTATGGCCAATTAAGAATTTCCAGGAATTATCTTCCGGTATCATCAAAATGGACATAGCACCATCAAGAGTAAATTCATACCCGGAATGCAACGAAATATCTTCTTTATATGCTACGTATAGCATTACGTTATTTGAATCGAGAACTTCAACATCAGTTTTAGATGCCTTTAAATATACCGATTTTACGGTCGGATAGAACTCCTCAATACCCTTGAGCAGGGATTCTCTATTGGGATATTGCATTACTCCATCTTCTATCCAATAAAAACGATCGTCCTTTGAAAAATAGGAATCAACCCCTTTTATTCCTTTGGTATTTACGTGGTTTACATACGTCCCAAAAACCGCTTCAACTTCTGTTGCGATTGCCGTTAGGTCCGCAGCATCATCCTTAGATTTTTCAGAACAAGAAAAAGAGAATGTGATTAAGAGTATTATTAGGGAATTATATGCTTTCATATATCGATGGTTTTATAAGGTTTTTCCGAATCCCAGTGCTCTAGAATTTCCGTTCTAAAGGTGTAGAAGTTGGTGTCACCGCAGGAAATTATCTTTAGGGTCTTTTCATATTTTTTAATAGTGCTTGGTGCTACTCCCAATAGTTCCTTATATGAACGATTCATATGCGAAGCATCCCAGAAACCGACATCATATGCGGTATTGGTTATTTGCTTGCCCTTCAAGACCTGATGAAGTGAATTGATAACCTTTATCCAGAGCATAAAACTTTGAATTGGCTGACCGACTTGCTTTTTAAACAAGAATCTTAATCTACTCTCCGAAAGACAAACGTGATCGGCAACATCTTTTACCCTAAATTGTTGCTTCTTATTATGGGCAATAAATGAAATTGCCTGTGTAATACGTTCATCTTTTGGTTCTGGCTTTTCAAAGTTGATAAGGTGTTCTATGATTGTCAAAAATCCGCGAAAGAGTTTGTCACAATCCGTAAGAATTAAAAGTCTTTTGAAAAAATCCGAGCTTACCTTTCCTATATCGGAATTTTTTAAATCACTTATGTCCTTATCCTGCAAAAACTTATCGGTAAGTTTTTGGGCATATGCGCTATCCTTGTCCAAATAAATGAACAACTGAATACTATTATTACTATCTAGCTGATGTATGTGCGAGGCTCTTATGATAGCAGCCGAAAAGCTGGCCCAATCATTGGATCTGTCCTTTAAAAGAAACTCTTTATCTATGTCGAATACCAGCTGAAGCGTATCGTGGGTATGTGGATTTGTATGAAAAGAAGTTCCCCAAAAAGCACTTAGTCCATTCCAAACATAAAGTGCCGAAGTGGCACCGGTATTCCCATCGATATTATTAAAATCTCTAGTAATGTCTTTAATTATTTAGCGGTAAATCTACAAAAGGGGATTTCAATTTAGTTGTAATATGTGACTGTATGTATTTTTCTCTAATGGCTCCTCTGTTAATAATTTTCCGATAGTCGCGTTAAAATTTCAATTGCACTTTCCGAATGCATTTTATTTACAAAAATATGGTCGTGATAATAGCCCGCAATAACATTACAACTGATACCATTTTTTGTCAATTCGTTTGCTATTATAGCGGTTAGACCAACAGCTTCCAGGGATGAATAAACATTCAATGTAATCCAATGCGCAATATACATATACGAAAGGTTTAGTTTGTCCGCTTTGGTTCTTTCAATAACAATGGTAACTCCTTCTCCTTCTTTGAACTCACAAACCGTATCCGCTCTCGGAATGTCCTTTAAATTATTTGTGGTGGAGAATACATATTCACCGCTATTTAGCTGTGGTTTCATTCCCTTTAAAAGTTTTACGATATCGGTTTCTCCTCTCATCGAGATATTTTTATACTTTAAAAGTATAGCTATTATTTCAGAAGTGCTATTATGGTAATAGTGAAACCGATAGCCGAACACCAAACACCCCAATCTGGATGATTGCTAAAGGACAAAAAACCTGTAATTAGAAGTGTGTTGCCAAAAGCTACCCATCTTTTTCGTTTTTTGAAATTTGTTTTTATGGTTTGCCAACCTATCGTCATCCTCTTAACTTTTAGTTATTGTATTCAGAAATCCAAGTATTGCATTCCAATATTCCCCAGCTCCTTTTTGACCAGTCCATAATGCCCTTGAACCGTGAAATCCTTCTGAGTCAGGTATAAACTGCATTTGACTATTGTTTAATTTCACATTCCCGATCAAAGAAGTCAGATGGGCCGCTTCTTCTTTTGAAGAGGTTACCAAAAAAGGTTTCATGGCTTGCGCAAAAGTAGTTGCTAAAGAAGGAGCCGCATTCCCAAAATAGTCTCCAGGACTAAAGGCAATGATGGCTTTTACTTTGTCGTTAGGCATACCCTCAAGCAATGCCAAACTTGCGGAGTATGAACTGCCCCAAACAATTATGTTACTCCTATATTTTTCGTTTAAAAAACGGATAGCAGCTCTTATATCTTGCCGTGCATCCACCATTTCATTTTTGACTCCTTTATCTTTTGCCGCTTCAGCAGTATTATTTGGCTTTCCGGCAAAATTTCCCCCTGAGCGTAAATCAACGGCCAGGCAATTATAACCCATTTCATTTAGTTTTGGTGCAATGTCCGCATACTCGATACGGTTGTAGCCCGCCTGATGGCAGAGCAATATAACCGGCTTATCTTTGCCGATTTCGTAGAGATTCCCATTTACCAAAAGGCCATCCGCTGCTTTGAACTCAATTTTTTTAGGTTCATATTTTGAATCCAATTCCCCGGGCTTGGGAAGCTGCACACTTTCTTTCATCTTTTTCTGTGCTTCCATCTCCTGTTTGATAAGATTTTCAATAAGCTCAATACGGATAAACTTGTCATTGGCATCAAAATAGACATCGGATTCACGAACCCCTAAACCTACAAAATCATACTTCACTTTGGCCTTTCCTTTAGAGCGCTCCAGAATAGTCAGAGAATTCAACTTTGGGAGATTGGAAACAATATTGCTAAGTATGGCCGGGGTATTCTCCGCAGGAATAGGACCGAACTTAAGTTCTGGACTTACGTATGGCTTTATTGGGGCTACGGATTTTTCTGCAAAACTTAGCTCAAAAGCATCCATTTGTTTAGAATAATCCTGTGCTAAAACACCCATACCGGTACTAAGGCTAATTATCAGGATCAATACTGTTTTTGAACTGTTCTTCTTAAATCTTTTTAGTATGGCAGGTATGGCCATTAAAAATACTCCCGCCAAAAATAGATAGTTAGGAAGGTCTTCCTTTACAAAATGACTGGCTGATAGTAGTTCGAATTTTTTAGTTATTATGATCGCTGCCCCTGAGAGCATAAGCAGGACTCCTATTTTTTGAATTGTTTTATAATCTTTGAATCGTGTTGTTGTTTTCATCTGAATTTTAGTATTGTTTTCCCAGTAGGTTACAACAAACCGTTCAGAATTACACTTTTATTGAATCATTTTGAAAACTGTTGCTCTTTTTAGGGTTACGGTAGAAACTATATTTCAAAAAAGTTAGTTTCTTGTTCCATTGACCAATACTTTTCTGATACGAAACATCTTTTGGTATAACAAACCTGTTTCTTTGGGTTTTAAGCATCATTGATTTTTTTGACCATGGTTATATCACACCTTGGAGAAGTAGGTTTTTTTGCTATTACTTCAAAACCAAAACTGGCATAAAGGTTTTGTGCTGAGATCATCAAAGCAGACGTTTCGAGGACAATAGTTGTAGCTCCTTTTTTTAGGGCAATCTCAATTAATCTGATCAAGATTTCTTTCCCATAACCATTTCTTCTATGTAATTTGTGGACATACATTTTTCTAATTTTAAAACACCCATCACCGATCTTTTTTAATGCCCCTGTAGCAATTAAGGTATGGGCGTTATCTTCCATTATCAGAAATGCACCTTCATTATCCAGGTATTCTTGATGTATATTCATTAAATCCGATTCCGACGTATCCGGGGAGTACTGGAACCCGAATTCTTTCAGTACCGTTTTAACCAACTGAATAATGTTATTGGTATCCCTATGTGTTGCGTCCCTGATGTTCATTTTCCTCGATATCTTCCAAATTGGATTTCAACTGATTCAAGTAATTTCCAAATTTAAGTTTCTGTTCATAACGAGTTAGAAAAAGTGACAGAAAAAAGCCCAACACTACTACCAATGCCGTAATCAGAACAATTTCAGTATGTACCGTAATGAACTCCCTCTTGTTATTAATTAAATAGAATATCCACCCTAATGCCAAAGAATTGAAGGTAACGCCGGAATAGATATTAAGCTTTATGGTTTCACTCATGATACCAATGAACTTCTTTAATGATTCCTTGACATTGACCGTTTT
>JBATTK010000037.1:0-1880 GCA_049670505.1 Saonia sp. | reverse complement strand
TATTGTCAGAAATAGTTAGAATTAATAATGCGGAAAGGAATACTGCTATCAACAAACATTTGGAATAAATAACTTGCCACAACAACGTATATAGAAATTAGTGCGAGTCGTTGCTAACACAAAGGTTTGGGTATTTTTGGAAAGTCGCCAAATTTTTAAATTTGACAAATTCCCAAAAATAAAATAATTAGTGAAATTTAAAAATTCGGCTTGTGTTTCATCCGAAAAGACAACGTTTATTTTAAGCGCTACTTTTCATATACTAACCGTTGTACAACATATAAACAAAAAATGAGGAGAATATTTAACAAAAAGCTGATTAAACGACTTGTTATTGGCTTGTTACTACTTTTAATAACGGCATTTCTTGGCGAATATATTTGGTCAACCTACCAATTAAAAAAACATACTGGAGAATTAACTAAAATTATCGACCCAACCCCATTCTTCGATTCCTACCAAAGAATTGGCATTAAAAATGTCAATATACTTTCAGCAAATGGAGAATATTTCCAAACTAAAAATATCGTTTTAAACAAAGGAAAAATAGAAAGCATCTTAAATGTTGACTCTTTAAATAATGGAGTGAAATATATTGATGGTTCTGAGAAATATTTAATCTCTGGGTTAACAGACACACACGTTCATCTGCTTAACAGTAAAAATGATTTATACCTAAATCTTGCAAACGGAGTTACGAGTATTGCAGAAATGTTTGGGACAGAAAAGCACTTAAAATGGAAGAATGAATCTAAAAAAGGAGAAATCAGTCCGAAAATTTTTGTAGCCTCAAGTAAATTGGGAAGTCAAAAAGGATTTAATGCTAAAATGAGTAAAAATTATGGAGGTGTAATACACTTACAAGATGCTGAATCTTCTCGTAAAACCATTAAAAATTTCAAAGAAAAAGGATATGATGCTATCAAGTTAGGCACGTTTATGTATGATGATATTTTTGATATTATCATTCAAGAATCGAAATCCAAAAAAATCCCTGTTATTGGACACCTCTCAATAGATAAAACATTGACGGATTTTTATGGGTCTGGACAGTCTCAATTGGCACATATTGAAGAAATTACTAAAGCGACAATGCGAGAATTTGGAGGAATAAATTCTAAAAATGCTAAAGAATATATTTCATATTTAGAAAATAATATAGAGGAGATTGCATTAAACCTAAAAAAATACAATATTTCAGTATCGACTACAATTTGGCTAATGGAAAGTTTGCCAAAACAAAAATTTGATTTAGAAAACTTTGTAAAATCAATTGAATTAGAATATGTGAATCCAGGAATTTTGGAAGGTTCAGGATTAAATAAAGGTTGGTTACCAGGAAATAACGAATATGAAATAACTTTTGAAACTGATGAGGAGCTTGAGAAATCAAAGATATTTTGGACAACTTACGTTGAAGCAATCCATATTGTTACAAAAGCATTGTCTGAAAATGATGTAACACTATTAGTAGGTACTGATTCAAATGTAGCCGGTGTAGTATCTGGTTTTTCTATGCACTATGAAATGGAATCACTTTCAAAACTGGGTATATCAAATGCAGATGTGCTTAAATACGCTACCGAAACGCCAGCAAGTTTTATTAATTTTAATACAGGTAAAATCCAAGTAGGTTATGATGCAGACTTGGTGTTATTATCAAAAAATCCAATTGAAAGCATTAAAAATACTAGAGAAATCGAAACCGTTTTCTTTGGAAATTACACTATTACGAAAGAACAAATTAAAAGATTATTGTCAGAAATAGTTAGAATTAATAATGCGGAAAG
The DNA here is from genome assembly GCA_049670505.1 of Saonia sp. Lineage (GTDB taxonomy): Bacteria > Bacteroidota > Bacteroidia > Flavobacteriales > Flavobacteriaceae > JBATTK01. The sequence goes on along the minus strand of JBATTK010000037.1, from coordinate 90 downwards.
GAATACTGCTATCAACAAACATTTGGAATAAATAACTTGCCACAACAACGTATATAGAAATTAGTGCGAGTCGTTGCTAACACAAAGGTT
>JBATTK010000036.1:0-145790 GCA_049670505.1 Saonia sp. | reverse complement strand
GATATCGGTAACATAGCCCTCCACTCTGGGAGTGTCGTGTCCCGCAACAAATTTTGGTTGATAGGACTGTCCTTGGCCGATAAGGATATCATAATAATCGAACCCCTGTGGTGTGCTTTTTAAGTGCCATTTGCCAATGACGGCCGTCTCATATCCCGCTGTCTGTAAAAGCTTGGGAAAAGTTGTTTGACTTCCATTAAAAGTATCGATGTTGTCCTTCTTTCCGTTGATATGACTAAACTTTCCGGTAAGCATAGTCGCCCTGCTTGGAGCACAAATCGAATTTGTAACAAAACTGTTTCGGAATAACATCCCTTCCCGGGCAATACGATCCATATGGGGCGTCTGGATTAAATTGCCCCCATAGGCACTGATAGCCCGCTGTGCATGATCATCTGACATAATGAAAATAATATTCGGTCGGGTTTCCTGGGCCAGAACATTCTTGGACGGTTTATAGGATATCAATAGCATCCCCAGGATTACAATGAACAAACCATACTTACTTTTCATGACACCTTTTTTTCAAGCGAGTGGATTCGCTATGGATCCATCCGATGAAAAAGGTACTGATTTTTCTTTAAAATGAACGGTTTCCCAAGGTAATTATAGGTAGAACCACGGATAGTACAGTTTTATTCCTTGCTACCCTTACTATTCCAACAACTTGTAGACCTATTTAACGTGAGTTCGATATAACTAACAACCGTAATTATCTGATTATCAGTTTCCAATTAATTTTGTCAGGTCGGGCCTTTCGACTCTACCTTCATTTTCAGCCTTAGTAGCAAAGGTTACTTTGGTGAAAGAGGCAACACTTCGACTTCGCTCAGTGACCGCACTTCGGTAGACAAGTGCGCTCAAGATAAACTAAAGTCGAGACCTATTTATGTTTACTACAATTTAACTACCTCTGGACTGCGCTCGAGGAGACATTATCTGATTTTATTGGCCTTAGTCGATATTAGGAACAGATTTTAAATCGAACTCACGCTATTTATTGATGCTCCTCCCAAATTAAGGCGGCGGCCCCACAAATAGCCGCCGTTTTTCCCGGCAAACCGGATTGCAACAGTTTTACTTTTCCCCGGTATACCTCCAACAGATACTCCTCAAAGTATCTCTCCAACGGATCTAAAATCCATTTACCACTGTTTACCAACCCCCCCATTAAAAAGAAAGCTTCAGGTTGTGTAAAAGCGGTGAAGTTGGCCAGTGCCAGCCCCAGGATATCGGCAGTATATTCAAATGCCTTTAATGCAATGGGGTCGCCTTCTTCCGCCGCTTTTGTGATATCCTCCCCGTGAAGATCGTTATAAGCGATGGAGCGAAACCTACTATCATCCAAATATTTACTGAGCATATATAGAATAGTTCGTTTAAGTCCGGTCGCGGAAACATAGGCCTCTAGTCCTCCCCTTATATTTTGTCCGGTAACCCTGCCATCTCCCAAAGTCATGTCTACATGACCTAGTTCCCCGGCAAAACCATCATATCCATCAACAAGCTTACCATTGGCGACGATACCAGCTCCAAAACCTGTCCCCAAGGTGACCACTATAAAATCCGTCATCCCCTTGCCATTCCCAAAAAGCATCTCGCCGAGGGCGGCAGCGCTGGCATCGTTCATAATACGCATGGGCATGGGCATCCGTTCCTGTAGTTTTTCAAGAATAGGGACGGTTCCTTTCCAAACTAAATTACTCGCATTTACAATAGTACCGTTTCTACTGGAGGCGTTTGGAGCCCCAATACCACAACCCAACAGATTTAAATCTTCCTTGGTATAGGACGCGATCAACTCCTGGATAGTATCCCGTATGCGATCCAAATAGGAATCCAGATCGGGAAATTCCCTTGTTCTAAAGTAAGTAGATGTAAGACACTCTCCATCCTTGTTTACTAGACCTAGTTTGGTCTTGGTACCTCCAATATCTATTCCTGCAACGATATCCATAAAATATATTGATTAAAAACAAAGTAATATTTAAATATATAAAAGTAAAGGTATCTTCTTTTACTATAATGACTCAAGATGGGTTCAATGATAGGGAATTGCTATTCTTTTAAGAATCTTTTTTTATCAAAGCCCAAAACCTTAACTTTAATTTAAAATATAATTAAACTTGAACCAAGTACATTTATAAGGCACAATGTTCTTTACTTCTATTCGGCTTCAATACTAAGAAGATGTTTTTTTTAATAGTATGACAAGAGTCATGTTTTTGCTACAAACCTAGCACTAGTTTTACACTGTATTAATTAGTAATCAACCCTAAACACTATGGATAAGATTTCTACCATTTTGGTTCCTTTCGATTTTTCCAAAATCTCCAAAAACGCACTTGAATATACGATGGATTTTGTTGGACAAGATGAGCACATGAAAATTCTGCTGGCATATATCTCTCCGGACAAGGATGCGGAAATAAGGGAAGAGGATTTTGAAAAACTCAAAGACCAATATTCCGGTACCCTAAAATCGCCAATGGAATGGATTTCAAAATCTGGCTCCTTAACAGATTCTATTGTATCTATTCAAAAAAGTCAACAAATAGATTTGGTCATTATGGGCACATCGGGCGTTGGAGATGAAACGGATGAAGCAGTGACCAACACCTCTAAATTGGTAACAAAGGCGGATTGTCCGGTACTGGTGGTTCCCGAAAGTGCAAAAACCTTGAATGTCAAAAAGATAGCATTAGTATTGGGAAAAGACAAAATTGATGATGTAGAAGTATTGGGCACCTTATTGGAAGTAACCAGAAGATTCAATGCAATGGTCCATGTGCTTACCATACAGAACGAACCTGGAACCTATGGCTATTCCAAAGCGGATGAGAGCAATGAGAATGTTTTGGAATACTATTTAGAAAATTTTTATTCCCATCATATTTTTATGGAGAATCCTGATGTGGTCGAAGGTATCTTTTCTTACGTTTCGGAAAAAGATATAGATATGATCGCCATCCTTCCTAGAAACCATACCAAAGAAGCGACACCTTCCGAAGGACTCCTGACCAAGGAACTCACTATGCATTCCAAAGTGCCGATATTGGCAATAGACTAATAAACTTAAAGAGCTAATGACAGAAGTCCTGGTGATATTAGTTTTCACTATTGTTTTATTTATTTGGGGTAAATTCCCTCCCGATGTAGTAGCGCTAATGTCCATGCTTGCCCTGTTCTTAGTGGGAACGCTTAATTTAAATGAGACCCTTAGCGGTTTTAGCAATCCTACGGTAATCATGATTGCCGCCTTGTTCATTATAGGTGAAGGCTTATCCCGAACAGGTTGGACTGCCTTGGCAGGGAAAAAATTTGTTTCCTGGGCAGGGAATAGCATTCCTAAATTGTTGATTATAGTGACTTTGGGGTCTAGTATATTATCGGGTTTTGTCAGCAATACCGGAACGGTTGCGGCCCTACTTCCGGTTACCGTTTCCGCCGCCTGGAATGCAGGAACGCTTCCTTCCAAATTATTAATGCCCATCGCTTTTGGATCTAATACGGGAGGTCTGTTGACCTTAACGGGAACCCCACCGAATATTATTGCCAGTAATGCACTCGTAGATGCAGGGATGCAAGGTTTTTCATTTTTTGAGTTTGGTCTCATAGGCCTGCCCTTATTGGTTATTGCCCTACTCTACTTTAGATATATCGGCTACCGCCTACTCCCTAGCAACAAAACTACGGACAGACCGGTGAACATTGATTCGGAAATGCATAAATGGATCAAGAACTATAGTATAGGAGATGAAGTATACCGTTTTCGCATTCGTTCTATGTCTCCCCTCATCAATACGAAAATTGGAGAGTGGAATTTTGAAGAAAATCACCGGGTCAACATTATGCGCTTACGTCGCAGGCACCCTAGTCCTTTAAAGGGAATCCCTCCTTTTGTAGAGTTCCCTACCCCGGATACCGAAATGCGGTATCATGATATTATAACAGTAAAAGGGAAAACGGCAGATGTAGATACCTTAATGCTCAAGTATAAATTGGGCGTCATTCCCTTTGAATATACGGATGCAAATCTTAAGGAGGAACTTATTAACCAAGAAGTAGGGTTGTCACAGATGATCATCACCCCTAATTCTGTCTTTGTAGGCAAAACCATTGCTTTGGGAAGATATCTAGAAAAAGGTGGTATCCAACTCGTAGGGGCTTCCCGGGACAATGGTCCGTTAAAGGATACAAAAATAAAGGTTAAGCCGGGGGATGCTTTCATTATCAGAGGCCCTTGGAAAGCAATTGAAGAGTTGCAAAAAACCTATGAAAATCTGGTAATCGCAGGGAGTCCGGAGGCTATGGCCAAAAATGTGGACAAGCTTACGCCTAAATCTTATATAGCCCTTGGGACTTTATTACTAATGATTTTTTTATTGGTATTTAAAATAGTGCCCGGTGCCGTGGCGGCCTTGGTTTGCGCAGGAATCCTTATGTTGACCGGATGTGTACCCATCACTAAAGCGTATAAAGGAATAAGCTGGACAAGCGTGGTCATGATTGCCGCTATGATTCCTATGGGTATTGCTTTACAGAAAACGGGAATCGCACAAATGACGGCAAGCGGTCTTGTAGATTTTTTAGGGGCTATTCACCCGATTGCCCTTTTGGGCGGCGTTTTTTTATTGACCACTTCCTTTAGCCAAACCATAAACAACTCGGCCACCGCTGTACTTATGGCGCCTATTGCTTTGATTGCGGCAGATTCCATGGGGGTTTCGCCAAAACCTTTCATGATAGCGGTCGCCATTAGCGCGTCTACGGCCTTTCTTACTCCGGTAGGAACCACCACAAATGCCATGGTGATGGCTGCTGGGGATTATAAATTTTTAGATTATTTCAAAGTAGGGTTTCCCCTATTGCTTTTATTTTTTATTGTTTCAATATTTTTAGTGCCATTGATATGGCCTTTCTAACACTATAAACCTAAAATTAGAATACTATGGAAATTGTATCAAAACCACCGAAAGATACCAATCTGGAAAAGTACGGACTAACAAACGTTACGGCCCATTGGAATCTAAATGCCGAAACTTTACAACGGATTACCGTGGAAAAAGGTATGGGTACGGAAACTGAAAACGGAACACTATGCATCAATACCGGAAAGTTTACGGGAAGATCGCCCAAAGACCGTTTTTTGGTAAAAGATGCGTATACGGCCGATAAAATATTTTGGAACCGTATTAACAAACCTTTGGACCCGGATAACTTTCAAAAACTGTATGATGAAGTCGTAAATTACCTTTCCGGTAAAGAGATCTATGTTCATGACGGCTACGTGGGTGCCGCACCCGAATATCGATTGAATATACGTACCATTACGGAATATCCTTGGTCCAATTACTTTGTAAACAGCATGTTCCTCCGCCTTAAGGAGGAGGAGATTGTTGATTTCTCCGAGGATTGGCTTATAGTTTGTGCCCCTGGCTACGAGGCCCCCGATCCAGAAGCTTTTGGTATACGACAAGGAAATTTTTCTATCTTGGACTTCACCAGAAAGATAGCCTTGGTAGGAGGTTCCGCCTATGCCGGGGAAATGAAGAAAGGGGTTTTCACAGCAATGAACCTTATTCTCCCCGTAGAGTATAACGTATTACCTATGCACTGTTCCGCCAATGTAGGCGAAGACGGGGAAACCGCCATATTCTTTGGCCTTTCGGGAACCGGAAAAACAACCCTTTCCGCCGATCCGGAACGCAGATTGATCGGTGATGACGAACATGGATGGACCGCGGAGAACACCATTTTTAACTTTGAAGGCGGATGCTATGCAAAAGTGGTAGACCTAACGGAAGAAAAAGAACCGGACATTTATAGGGCCATACGTCCGGGGGCCATGTTAGAGAATATTGTTTTTAAGGAAGGGACCAAGGAAGTGGACTATGAGGATATCACGATCACCCAAAATACAAGGGTAAGTTATCCTATTGACCATATCGATAATATCGTGGAACCTTCCTATGCCGGGAATCCAAAGAATATTTTCTTTCTCACCTGTGATGCCTTTGGGGTATTGCCTCCCATATCAAAATTAACACCGGGACAGGCGGCCTATCATTTTATCTCGGGCTATACGGCCAAGGTGGCCGGTACCGAAGCCGGAGTAACAGAGCCGGTTCCCTCCTTCTCCGCTTGTTTTGGGGAACCCTTTATGCCTTTGCACCCTACCGTTTATGCGGAGATGCTGAGCAAAAAAATGACGGAAGCCGGTGTTAACGTTTGGCTGATCAATACCGGTTGGAGCGGTGGCCCTTATGGAGTGGGCTCACGTATTAAGCTCAAATATACCCGTGCCATGATTACCGCTGCAATGAAAGGGGAATTAAACGATGTAGATTATGAACAGCATCCTATTTTTGGTCTACATATGCCCAAGTACTGCCACGGTGTTCCTTCGGAAATTCTGGATCCTTTGAACACTTGGTTGCAAAAAGGGGTATATATCAGCAAGTCCATACAATTGGCACACTCCTTCCATTTGAACTTTGATAAATTTGTTGATCAGGCTTCGGATGAGATTATGCATGGAGGTCCGCTCATTGATGCGCATCAAATTATCGATCATAATATTTAAGGGGTATAAACACTAAAAATAAGCAAGACAGTTGTAATCTTCCGGAGTGCGCAACTGTCTTGTTTATTTTTAAGATACGGCCGACCTAAATTTTTAATGCCTACGTTGGCAATTTCCAAAAAATGATTCCCTCTAACACGCGATATGCCCATTTAGAATGGGTTTCTCGCCTACACTTTTATGCCTCAGCATTTAAAAAATCCAAATGGACCACTCTTTTCTTACTTCCTCTGTTGTTAAGTTGTTTTTTAATAAATGCCCAGCGAAACAGGGAAGATATGGTAGGTTCCTGGGTAGTTTTGGCCGGGCGTCATCAGATTTCTGAACATTGGAGTATCCCTACCGTTGGGATTTTACGACACTTTGAAGTCTTTGATCGCTATGAATTCGCATTTTTCAGAACGGGCGCCACTTATACCTCCAAGAATAAAACTGATATGACCTTGGGTTATGCCTTTTTGGATTCGGAAGCCTATATTGAAAATGATAGGGCATCCGAGACTACCCAACACTGGCTGTATGGGGAAGTCTATTTAAAACCTACCGCCAATGGAATTCCCCTATCCCACCGATACCGATGGGAAACCCGCTGGTTCAAACGTACCGAGGGGAACACCTTGAACAATAGAGTCCGATACCAATTACAATGGGTACAGCCTTTGGCAACCCATACGTACATGAAAGCATTCAATGAAATTTTTATAGGGTTGCAAGCACCCATTTTCAATCAGAACCGCTTTTACATCGGTTTGGGATATACTATAGACCAAAACTTTAAAATAGAAGCGGGATATCTAAAGAACCATTTTACCAGTGCCCATTACGATCGTTTGCGTATCGCCATCATTTTTAAAACCGATATCAGCGGAAAAAACCGATTATAGCAGTGCCATTACAGCTCTTCTGCAACAACCGTATTATGATCGTACTCGGGAAGTTCAATTTTTACGGGAGACACTTTCCAAATGTCGCTGGCATATTCTAAAATAGTGCGATCGCTAGAAAACTTACCGCTTCGCGCTACGTTCAATATAGACATCCTGGTCCAGGTAACAGGGTCTTGAAAAACCTCTTCCAAAGCATCCTGACATGCGATATAGGATTGATAATCCGCTAGCAACATGTATTCATCATGATGTAACAGGGAATTGGTTATGGGTTTAAAGAGATCATGATTTTCCTGGGAAAAATGTCCGGAGTGGATCATTTCCAAAACTTTCTGCAACATCGGGTCCTGTCTTACATAATCCTGTGGATGATATCCTTTTTGCTTCAATGACGCCACTTCTTCCGCTTTTAAGCCAAATAAAAAGAAGTTCTCCTCCCCTACTTCTTCACGAATTTCAATATTTGCTCCATCCAATGTTCCTACGGTAAGGGCCCCGTTCATCGTAAATTTCATATTTCCGGTTCCCGAAGCTTCCTTTCCGGCGAGGGATATCTGTTCCGATAAATCTGCAGAAGGATACACCTTCTCACTTGTTTTTACATTGTAATTGGGAATAAAGACCACCCTAAGCCTTCCTTTGGTTTGGGTATCTTCATTAACTACATGTGCCACCTCGTTGATAAGTTTAATAATCAATTTTGCCATGTAATAACTTGGTGCGGCTTTTCCTCCAAAAATAAAGGTGCGGGGTACAATTTCTTGGTCGGGGTTTTCCTTTATTCGCACATACAAGGTAATAATGTGTAATACCTTTAAAAGTTGCCTTTTGTATTCATGGATCCGCTTTACAAGCACGTCGAACATGGAATTGGGATCTACAATTACTTTTAATTCGGACAGCACATCATCCGCAAGTTGCATCTTAACCTCCTTTTTGCAGCGTATCCACGCCTTTTGAAATGAGGCATCGTCCGCATATGCTTCAAGTTTTCGCAACTCTTGCCCATCTTTGATCCAAGCCACACCAATTTTGGAAGAAATCAGTTCCGTAAGCTTGGGATTGTTCAGGGCAACCCATCTTCTGGGCGTTACCCCGTTGGTCTTATTACTGAATTTTTCCGGCCATAAGGTATAAAAATCCTTAAGGACGCCCTGGGTCAATAACCGGGTATGCAGGGCGGCAACTCCATTGATAAATCCACTCCCAACGCAGGCCAAATGGGCCATTCTTACATAACGTTCCCCATCCTCATCGATAAGCGACATATTTCTGACCATAGATGCGTCGTCCGGATACGTATCTCTTACCAGTTGTAAAAAACGATCATTAATTTCAAAGATAATTTCCAGATGCCGTGGCAGTAATTTTTGAAATATTCCTAGGGGCCATTTTTCCAAAGCCTCCGGTAACAAGGTATGATTGGTATAGTTGATGGATTTTACCGTGGTCTCCCAGGCAACATCCCAAGTAACCAAATAGTCATCCAATAAGATCCGCATCAATTCCGCGACACTAATGGCAGGATGCGTATCGTTTAGTTGAATGGTAAAACTCTCGTTAAATTTTTCGGGTTGATGTCCCTTGGCGATCAAGTGCATCCGCATCATATCCTGCAGGGAGGCAGAGCTGAAAAAATATTGTTGTTCCAATCGAAGTTCCTTTCCGCTTAACCGTTGGTCATTGGGATATAAAACCTTGGATATATTCTCGGACATCACTTTATCATGTACGGCACCATAAAAATCCCCTGCATTGAACTTTTGGAAATCAAAAGATTCACTGGCCTCCGCCTTCCAAAGACGGAGTATAGCGGTAGTATTGGTACGATATCCTAAAATAGGGGTATCGTAGGGTATCGCTTTCACCAAAAAATTAGGAATCCATTTTACGCGATATTCCCCTTTTCCATCAAAAAAGCTCTGGGTATGGCCCCCATATTTAATATTTTGTGCGTACTCGGGTTGAGGAATTTCCCAAGGATTACCATTTTTCAGCCATTTGTCCGCATACTCCACTTGCCAACCGTCTTTGATGGTCTGATTGAATATGCCGAATTCATATCGAATCCCATAGCCAAAGGCGGGAATATTTAAAGTAGCCAAAGAATCCATGAAACAGGCAGCCAAACGACCTAATCCACCATTTCCGAGTCCGGGTTCCGGTTCCTCCTCCAATAAAAGCTCCATACTAATATTCAGATCTTGTAAAACATCCGCTATCTCGTCATGAAGATCAAGGTTCATTAGATTATTCCCTAGGTGGGGACCTACCAAAAACTCTGCGGAAAGATAAGCGACCACCTTAGTCTCCATTTGCACATATGTTTTGGCCATATGCAAGGTTCTATGTACAATTCTATCGCGAATAGTATAGGCCAAGGCCATATACTGGTCTCTTTTTGAGGAATTCGCCAAAGACTTTCCCTGTATGTAGTAGAGATTGTCTAGAAATGCTCTTTTTAGGGTTTCCTTATCTATACCTGTCCTATCATCTTCTACAATTATCGTATTCTCGCTATGCGCTTTCATGGAGCATCCTTTTAGTGTATTACAAAGTATGAAAAGGCCTTCATAACTAATAATACTTGAGTTTATTATTATGTTAAAAAAACGTGGTCCTGTCCATTACTTTTATGTTAAATGATTTCAAGGGCGACCATTTTGCCACACTTATTGTTATTTTTAATAAAGTGCTGTCAACCCTATCCAAAAGGGAGATCTATGCGTTAATGGAACTCGGACATTTCTATGCTACAGTTGAGGGACAGCATTACTCAATTTAAAAAAGTTATGAAAACTATAGTAAAATTTTAAAATCATTTTTTCATCTTTAACCCTTTGTTAAACTATACATGGGTAATACGTTTTTTTTATGGATATAACCAAAAACTTTGAGATACAGTCCCTAGGTGTTCCATCCTTGCATTCACCTTTGGCATTAAGTACCATAGCGGGCGATGGCGTTTTTAATTTTGTTCAGGAGGGCGAAAAAATATTGTACGACGTATCGCTAACGGAATTCGACCGGTGCATGAACAATAAGGAACGGCCACTGTGTATTGAAAAAGCGGGTCCACGTGAAAAGCTATTTTTTGATTCCAAACACACCACGGCCGCAATCGTAACCTGTGGCGGTCTTTGTCCCGGAATCAACAATGTAATTCGCGGATTGGTAATGGGGCTACATTACTTCTATAAAGTGGAGAAAATTTTAGGGATTCCCTATGGTTACGAAGGGCTTATCCCGGGTTATGGTCATGGATTTGTTGAATTGACACCGGATAGTGTAAAGAATATACATGAATTTGGCGGTACTATCCTAGGTTCTTCAAGAGGTGCGCAAAGTGTTTCAAAAATGGTGGATACCATGGAGGAAAACAAAATCAACATGCTTTTTACTATTGGTGGGGACGGTACGCTCAAAGGTGCAAATGCCATAGGAGAGGAAATAGAAAAAAGAGGACTGGATTGTGCGGTCATCGGTATTCCAAAAACTATAGATAACGATGTTAACCTCATTGATAAGTCGTTCGGATTTGAAACGGCGTTTGACGTATCTACCCCTATTATACGGGATGCACATAACGAAGCTACAGGGGCATACAATGGCATATCCATTGTAAAGCTCATGGGACGCGATAGTGGTTTTATAGCGGCATCGGCAGCACTTTCCATGCCCGTGGTAAATTTTGTGCTCATTCCTGAGATGGCATTTGAAATGGAAGGGGAGCACGGGTTTTTAGACGCGCTTAAAAAGCGTCTGGATCAGAAGCATCATGCCGTAATTGTGGTGGCCGAAGGTGCAGGGCAACATCTATTCGCCACCGAGGAGCAAGAAAAGGATGCCTCTGGAAATATTTTACACAAGGATATCGGGATTTTATTAAAGAAAAAAATAGGTGCATTCTTTAAGGGTATCGATTATCAGGTGACCATAAAATATATAGATCCCAGTTATATTATCCGAAGTGCGCCGGCAAATGCCAACGACAGCATTTTTTGCAGTAGGCTGGCCCATTTAGCGGTTCATGGGGCCATGGCCGGTAAAACGAAGTTTGTGGTAGGGATGCTAAACGGCCAATTTGTAAATATACCCATCTCCGAAGTTACTAATGAAAGAAGGAAGGTGGATCTGGAGGGAGAATTCTGGTTTTCCGTACGCGAGAGCACCGGGCAGTTGTTTACTTTATAAAACAGTTGGCAATTTTCAGTCGGCAGTGGCAATCCGTTTACTGGAGACTACCCAAAGATGGAAATTTTTTCGGTTAAAACGAACGGATGACGAGTATCGTTGAAATTAGTAAGGAAATGATACAGGTTGCGAGCAACAATACTGCAAAAATTGCACTGAGACGAAAACGGATGTTCGAAACTTTAGCAGTACTTTCAATATAAAAATGCGATAATTTGGCTAGATATAAAAAAATCAGCCAACTACCTAAATACACATAAAAACTGGTGTTGGACGCTATACCGAAGCTATGAACTATGTTCGCCGAAAAACGAACGACTACAGGAAACAGCAAGAACAGGGCAAGGGGACATATAAAACATATAGTGGATCTCGAAATTCTTTCTATAGCTTCCATACCGACGAAAAAATGTGTTGAGCGTATTAAAATACTTTCTTTAATATACGAATATTCATGGAGATATAGATGTTTTTAACATCTTAAGCCTGTAGCAGGGAATAGCTTTGTTTCGCAATTTCCAACTCTTCATTGGTGGGAATTACCAGTATTTTTACGGTACTATGATCTTTCTGAATTTCTAGTACCTGATTAGACCTTTTGTCATTTTTTGCTGCTTCGAGCGTAATACCAAAGACTTCCATATCACTGCATACCATGGAGCGCAATATACTGGAGTTTTCACCTATACCCGCCGTAAATATGAGGGCATCCAGGCCATTAAGTGCGGCAACATAACTACCAATGTACTTTTTAATACGATAAGCAGTAATGGCCAAGGCCAATTGGCAGTCGGTATTTCCCTGCTCCGCTTCCCGTTGAATATCCCTTAGGTCCGAGTAGCCCGTAAGCCCTAAAAGACCACTTTGTTTCTGTAGCATTCCATTTACAGCTTGGGAAGCGAGTCCCAAGCTATCCATGAGGTAGAAAACCACGGATTGATCAATATCGCCACTTCGTGTGCCCATAACGAGTCCATTGGAAGGTCCAAAACCTAGGGAATGATCTATACTCCTCCCCTCTTTTATGGCAGTAATGCTACATCCATTGCCCAAATGAACACTGATAATATTACTTGCTTTGTTTTTCAAATAGGAAATCGCTATTTCCGATACATATTTATGGCTTGTACCGTGAAATCCATATACGCGAATATGGTGTTCATCTGCCAACGCCTTGGGAATGGCATATCTGTACGCTTTCTCCGGAATGGTTTGATGAAAGGCAGTATCAAAAATAGCAACTTGAACAGCATTCTTAAAAATTTCGGAAGCCACTCTGATCCCTATGGCATTGGCAGGATTATGTAAAGGTGCCAAAGTGGATAAACGTTCTATCTCCTCCAAAACGGCGTTATCAATTTTTGTAGGTCCGTCAAAAACGTTACCCCCATGGACTACCCTATGTGCAACGATAGCTACCTCATCTGGATGGGTAAGGACACCGAGGTCGGAATCCATAAGGATGTTGGTAATAACCTGCAGGCCTTCTTGATGATCGGATACCTCCGGTACTTCACTTCCCGATCGACCGTTGATCTCATAGTGTATCTTGGCATTTTCCTGCCCAATGCGTTCTACCAAGCCTTTACAAACTACCTCGGACGAGGGCATCTTAATGACCTGAAATTTGATGGATGAACTACCGGAATTGATGACCAGAATTTGCATATCTTAATTTTTAAGGGCGTTAATCATCCTGTGCCTGTATAGCGGTAACGATTACGGTATTAAAAACATCGTCAACAGTGCATCCCCTACTTAAATCGTTCACCGGCTTGTTAAGCCCCTGCAATATTGGGCCAATGGCCAATGCCCCTGTTTCTCGTTGCACTGCCTTATAGGTATTGTTACCTGTATTAAGGTCCGGAAAAATCAATACGGAGGCCTGTCCGGCAACCTCTGAATCCGGCAATTTGCTTTTACCGACCAGTGGATCAACGGCCGCATCATATTGGATGGGACCCTCTATCTGTAAATCCGGACGTTTGCTCTTCACCAGTTCCGTAGCTTTTCTAACCTTGTCCACATCATCTCCTTTCCCCGAATTCCCGGAAGAATACGATAGCATGGCAATCTTGGCCGTGATACCAAAAGCTTCGGCCGATTCTGCGGAAGATATAGCTATTTCGGCCAATTGTTCGGCACTCGGGTTAGGATTTATGGCACAATCCCCAAATACGGACACCCTGTCTTCCAAGCACATAAAAAATATGGAAGAAACTACTGATATTCCAGGTTTGGTCTTTAAGAACTGTAGGGCAGGCCGTATGGTATGTTGTGTGGTATGGACGGCTCCGGAAACCATACCGTCCGCATCGCCCTTATATACCATCATGGTGCCAAAATAAGATACGTCCTGCATCATATCCTTCGCCATATCCATATTTACGCCCTTCTGCTTCCGCAATTCATAAAAGGTAGTTGCATAATTCTCAAAACTGGTAGATACAAGAGGATCTAGTATATTCAAATGGGAGATATCACACCCTAACTGCATGGCCTTCTTCTCTATTTTTTCCCGATCTCCCAAAAGGGTGATCGTTACAATATTCAAAGCGCTTAGTTCACAAGCCGCTTCTAGAATACGGGAATCTTCACCTTCCGGTAAAACAATATGCTTCTTTTGTTGTTTGGCACGCTGTAGCAAATTGTATTGAAACATTCGTGGGGTGGTTCCTTTAGATTGAAATGTCATTAAACGCTCTAGCAATAGTTCGCCGGTTATATGTGTATTAAAAAGTGATATGGACGTTAGAATTTTTTGTTTGCTACGCGCATAAATTTTGGATTTAATATCGCCCACCTCATTAGTGGCATCAAAAGTTCCCTGCGATACCGAAATCATGGGTATATTGCTTTCAAATCCTTCCAACAATTTTAGTATGGAAGGTTCGGGAAGTATTCCACCGGTAAGCACAATACCCGAAATGGCAGGGTAATTGTCCGATAAATTTGCTTGTAGCGCGCCTAAGATGATATCCGATCGGTCCCCTGGGGTAATGACCAGGCTATTATCCCTTAAATGTGTTAGATAATTATGTAATTGCATAGCGCCTACGCCAAAGCTACCAGTCTGATTATCAAGATGTTCTTCCCCAAACAACACCTTTCCCCCCAAAGCTTCCAAAATCTCGTTAAGTGTTGGGTGGGATAAATTCTTTACTCTGGGAACGGCATTTACCAATATTTTATCTGTAAGTTCATTTTCCAAGTGCTTGCAAACAAGGCTTAGATTTTCTGGCCTAACTTTATTGGCCACTACCCCTATGACCTCAATTCCTTTTTTAACATAGGTCTTTACCGCCGACTCCAAGTTTCCGCAGAACTCTTCCAAAGTCTTCCCCTTGGCATTATCGATCAAGACCACTGGTATCCCTAAATTTTTAGCAATATCAATGTTCAGGTCAAATTCTATGATACTACTATCGCTAGAAAAATCGCTTCCTTCTACCAGAATAAAGTCGAATCGCTCTTCCAGCTTCTTATATTTTGCTATTATTTCATCCAGGATATCACCTTGTCTACCATCATTAAAAAGGTCAACTACTTGGCTTCGTGTGAGGGCATAGGCGTCTTGAGGTAGTACATCCAATTCAAAATGGGAAATAACGGTATGAATATGATTATCCATCCCTCCTTCTTCTATATCATCTATAACGGGCCTAAAATAACCTACTTTTGCCATTTTACCCAGTAGTAATTGCATTAAACCTAAAACAACCAAGGACTTACCACTATGAGATTCCAAGGTTGCAATGTAGAGGGATCGTACCATTGAACTTTAGTATTGTTTTTTAAAATTTACAAAGATAGACGTTTCAGCTTTTTAGCGCGAGGGAATACGCTTAAAATTAGTGTTATTTATGCATTGCAGTGGAGTGGAAGTATTTTGTTGGGAATTATAGAAAGTAAGTCTTTACCGTTGAATAAGCGGATAACTAGAAACTGGATGCTGCATACTGGATGATGGATGCTGGATGCTGGATGCTGGATGATGGATGCTGGAAACGATACGACCGCCGACCATCACTGCCTACCGAAGACTATCTTTCCAAAGACCTAAGACAAAGGATAAAAGACAAAAGGCCGGAAACCAGAAACTGAATACTGCAAACTGATAATTGGAAGCTGGAATGTTATTTCGATACGATTTTCAATTCGAAAATCACTCAATGACCGTATATGGGTGCCTGAGTGATCGCCTGCGATCGTATCGAAGGCACATGGTCAAATTTGAAATAGTTTCTTGGAAGTCGAAAGTCTTGCAATGGAATTAGTTTCGTTAAACGTTAACGGTTAACCGTAGGTTTTTCCATTATCAACCTTTAACGAATAACTATTAACCAGTAGGCAGTGGTAGTAAACAGTAGGTTTTTGCCGTAGGATAACCAGAAACTGGAAGCTGGATACTGGATACTGGATGCTGGATACTGGATGCTGGATGCTGGATGAGGAATTAGGAATTAGGAAAAATAGAAACTGCTAACCGGGTTACTTAGTCCTACATTAAGTCTTTGTTCTTTTCTCTTTGCTCTAAAAATGAACTGAACAATAGAGCCCATACGCTTCAACCATATTTTTATGAAGCATAAACTTTACGGTAGCTAGTTGCTTCCAAAGAAATAAACGCCTACAATGGCCAAAATAAGCAGTACGGCACAGATAACGATCAAAAATCGGTATAACTTCCTGACTATGAGTCTATATTTTTTATGGTCGATCATATAAAAAATTTTGTAAGCTATAGGATGCAAATGGGTGAATCTAACCCTCTAAAAAAGGAAAACTTTAAAATTAACATTTTTTCCTTTTTATTCTGATAACATCATCGGTAATATAAGTTAGGGAAGCTTGCTAAAACTGCAAAGCAAGCTTACATTTATTTCCTGACGATTATCATTGTTATTCAAATGGTATTGATTGTTATTGTAACGCATTGTTTATTCAATAAAACCCATGTTAGATGCTATATATTATTCTGATCGTTGTCTATTTATTGATAGCTATTGCTATAGTAATAAGTCTTCTAATAAATGGTATGCGGCCTTCAAAAACGCTCGCATGGCTGCTGGCGATATTTACCATTCCCGTTGGTGGAATTCTTTTCTACTTTATGTTGGGCAGAAATCGTAGGCAAAATGAGCTATTGATTCTTAGGGAAGGTACTTTCACCGATCCATTGGTTTCCGGGGCAAATTATACACATGAAACGAACGGAACTTATTACAAGATAAAATCATTAATACAAAAAAACTGTCGCCTCCCGCCTACGGGCAATAACGAACTCAAACTATTGAAAGATGGAAAGACCACTTTTGAAGCAATTTTTGAGGCCATGGAGAATGCCCATGTCTATATTCATCTACAATATTATATCTACGAAGAGGGTGAGTTGGCCGATAGATTGTTCCGTCTATTTAGGGAAAAAATTGCGAAAGGGGTCAAAATAAGAATGATCTATGATGGTATCGGCAGTTTTTCCCTAAGCAAATCCTATCTAAAGGACCTTAAGTCCATTGGCGTTGAAGTTTACCCTTTCCTACCCTTTCGATTTGGGCGATTTTTGTCTTCCGTAAATTATAGAAATCATCGAAAAATAATTGTCGTAGATGGTGAGGTTGCCTTTACGGGCGGTATCAATATCTCCGATAAGTATTTAAAGGGAGATCCAACACTTGGCAAATGGCACGATATGCATTTACAACTCAGAGGGCCTGCGGTCCTATACCTGAACACTGTTTTTGCAATGGACTGGTATTTGGTGTCCGAAAAGAAACTGGAAGCTTCAACTACGTACAAAATCCCGTATACGGAGGGCCAACCTATAAATGTGCAGATTGTCGCCAGTGGTCCGGACGATAATTTTCCGACTATAGAACAAGTATATTTTTCTATGATCAATAGTGCAAAAAAATATATTTATATTACCAATCCCTATATTATACCGGGTCAACCCATTTTAACCGCCCTGCAAACGGCCGCTTTGAGCGGAATAGAAGTGCGTTTACTGTTATCCGAACAAGCCGATAGCAAACTGGTCAATTGGAGTGTGCGTTCCTACTTTGAATCCCTGCTTAAATCGGGAGTAAAAATCTATCTCTTCCCCGATGGATTTTTACATAGCAAGATTGTCGTAAGCGATGACCATATCTGTACTATTGGAACGGCCAATATTGATGTAAGGAGCTTTGAGCAAAACTATGAGGTAAATGCTGTAATCTATGATAAAAAATTTGCAGTCTTATTGAAAGATGATTTTATACGGGACTGCGGAAAAAGTAAAGAACTCAATTACTATCAACATAAAAAAAGGCCTTGGACCCATAAATTAAAGGAAGGAGCCGCAAAGATTTTCAGTCCTATTCTGTAATCACCGATTCAAAACCAAGTTCATTTTCACAGTCTTTACCTGCATCCCATTCATTTATATTTTTAAAGGTAGTTTCCGCTATATTCTTCAGGGCTTCCCGGGTAACAAACGCCTGATGCGGAGTTAAGAGTACATTGGGAAAGGACAGTAGTCTTTTAAGTTGTTCGTCCGTAATCCCACTTTTTGAATTGTCCTGGAAGAATATTCCTTTTTCCCTTTCATACACGTCGGCACCATAGGCCCCAATTTCTTTACGCTCCAATGCCCTTACCAGTGCCTTTGTTTCCATAACGGAACCTCTTGAAGTGTTGATTAGGATAACATCTTTTTTCATTAGATGTAGTCGCGATGTATTGATAAGTTCATAATTCTCATAGGTCAACGGGATATGTAGGCTGATCATATCGGATCGGGAACATAAGTCATCTATATCCGTATATGTTACATCGTACAGGTCCGTAAGGCTATCGTCCGGATCTAGGTCGCATGCCAAAACGTTGCATCCGAACCCGTGCATGATTTTTACCATAACGGAACCTATTCTTCCCGTACCCAAAATTCCTACCGTCTTCCCATGCAGATCAAAACCCATGAGATCATCAAGTAAAAAATTATATTCATGTACTTGTTTGTCCGCCAAAATAACTTTACGGTTCAATGCCAAAAGTAATGCCGTCGCATGTTCTGCAATGGCATAAGGGGAATATTCGGGTACATAGGCCACTCTCAGA
Organism: Saonia sp.; assembly: GCA_049670505.1. Lineage (GTDB taxonomy): Bacteria > Bacteroidota > Bacteroidia > Flavobacteriales > Flavobacteriaceae > JBATTK01. The sequence continues at coordinate 127,022 of JBATTK010000036.1, read as the reverse complement.
CCATAGCGTTTGGCAGCCTTGATATGTATATTATTGTAGCCCGTAGATCGTATGGTGATATATTTAACTCCAAGATCCCTGAGCTTTTCCAGCACGATCAAGGAGGCGTCATCGCCCGAAAAAATAGAAATGGCTTCAAAACCCATTGCCTTTATAGCCGTATTGGTATCCAGGGCGTCTTTGATATAGGAAACGCTATGATCAGTTTTATTAGCCCCTTCCAAATAAGGGATTTCGAAATCCTTAGCGCTATAGACTAGTACTTTCATCGGCGCTTTTATTCTCTTTCTGTCTAAAAATCAAATCTTGTTCCTCCAGTGCTAGCACGACTAATTTTATATAGTCGTTTACCGTTTTCTCTATATTCACGGGATCCATAATATCTATGGCGCCACGCCAGATAAGTTCGCGTTCCTTGTCCACACATATGCAATATAGGGAGGTTTCCGCATGGTATATGGTGAATGAATCGTAATAGTCCATTTCATAGTAAATATCCTGATGGCCCAAATAATCATCTTTGAACCTACCGTAATACCCATCTAATTGGGACATTTTTCTTCTAAAGGACTGCCGGTTTTGGGAACCTACGATTTTGGTAAACAAAATAGCATCGAAATCTTTGTCCAACAATTGTTGCTCTACATCGGACAACTCTTCTTCCGACTTTTCGGAAGAAGTAAATGCTACATCAAAAAGGTCAATGCTCCGTACGGATTCCACACCCCTTTTTTTAAATTCCTTATGTAGCTTAGTTTCAAAATCTTCCCTTGCACTTTCATCCTGTGTCATTCCTACGATGAGTACTTTATACGCATCGAACAAGACAATATCCGGGTTCTTCCAATTACTCACCAGTTGTGTGGTAGAGCAGCTGAACAGTAATAAAACTCCCATTAGGGCGATTCCTTTTTTCATGATTTGTGTTTAAAAGTCAATTTAGCAAGCGTTTTTGCTTTTCAATTTTCAGTACCTTGGATACTAGGGCAAAGAGACGTTTTTTTAACTTTCTGTATGCTTCCGCATACCTGTTTACCTGGATCACCAAATCCTTATGTGTTTCTATATAGGCTTTTTCCATTTTAAACTGATCCACCTCGTCCACCATAATTTCCAATTGGTTTTCATGTGCTTGGACCTGTTTCATAAGAGCAACCAATTCCTGCTCTCTTTTGAGAAGCTCATCTACTATCGTTTTGCTTTCTTCAAAAAATTTAGTGTCCGTGAGTTGTAGTGTGTAAGACTTTATCAAGCTATTCAGGAATAGTTGTTCATCTCTCATAAAATTTAGCTCGGAAAACCAGCGCAAGGAGGCATCGTGCATTTCATCTGCACTCAACCATTCCACATAACTGTATGTTTTTTTTACTGCGTTCATAACCATTCTGTTTTGAATAAAGTGACAAACGGAACAACTCCATTTACCGCTTTACATTTGATGTACTAGCTAATCTTGATTATTTTTTTAGGCTTTTCCATAGCTTCTTTCTTTTTTGGAAGATCTAAGCTTAGGATGCCATTTTTATAAGTGGCTTTTACCTCCTTGGATGCATCTACCGTTTGGGGTAAACGCATAGATCGCTTAAAAGAACTATAGCTGAATTCCTTACGGGTATAGCCATTGTCCTCTCCTGCATTTTCTATGCTTTTTTGAGCGGAGACCTCCAAAGTCCTATCCTTCGTGCTAATCTCAAAATCTTCTTTGTCAAAGCCAGGTACGGCCAATTCGATCATAAAATCGTCCTCGCGTTCCTTTATGTTCATTGCGGGCCCGTTTGACTCCTCTACAAAGAAATTATCGGTATCCAAATGCTCAATGGCATTCCAGGGAAATCGGTTTCTATGATATTTTATAAGTGACATAGCGCTATCCTTTAAATGAATAAAACAGTATAACTTCAATACTAAAATAAGGTTGTTCCATAGGGTGCAAAATGATAAATATCAGTTTGGTCATTAATCTTTTTTGGAAAAGGTCAATGTGTTTTTGGTTTTCGCTTTTTGAGGATTCCGCCTGCGTAATTAAATATTTCCGACTTCAAGTTTTGAAAATCATTCAAACAACTCAATACCTTTGTTTGTAACAGCCTATGCTTCCTATAATACTCCATATCATTGCTATTTTCAGTACACTCCAACATACCGCCCAAATCATTTTCATGCTTGGAAATAAGTTGTCTTACCACTTTCTTTTCGCTCCTGATATTTTTCAAGCGTTCCTGATAATTCTGTAAACGCTCAAAAAGATTTGGTGTATTAGGTTCGAACATGTATGAATTTAAGAGACGCGCTATAAAAGCGAGTTCATCTTCCATGAGTTGCAAGTGCGATTTCCAATTTTGGGAATCCCAATGCAGTTCCGACGCCCTTTTCCCTTGATCCCCTTGACCCGATGTAGTTTCATCCGCTTCCATGACATCCTGTTTCTGAATTAAATATAAACCGATGTCATCTTTTATGCAATGATATAAGTCAGGTATGAACATTATTGCACCACGTCTTACAAAATCCTTTAAAGTATGGGAATGTAGGCCCTCTTCATCCTTTATCTATTTTACTTTAATGGCTATTTTTGAAAAAAAGACCGGACCAAAGCCTTTACCTGATTATTGGTCATACTATCCGCTTTTGCAACAATTTTAACCTTTGCTGCGATTGCGCTATAGTTTTCCGATAATTCTTTTCTAAACTTATCATTTATACCTGCAGGACCATATAAGGCAATAGCATCCGCATCTTTTATAAGATGGGCCAAATTCTTAAAATACAATTTCATCTGATGTTTTTCCCGCTCCAAATATTTACTGTCCTGCACTACATCCTGCGGACCCCATTTTGCGGATTTTGTCCCAGATCCCCCTTTGGGATTAAAAAACTCTATCTCCGAAAAAAGCGTCCTAAATTCTTCTTGTTCCCCAATTAGGCGAACAATGTGCGCTTTTTCCTTATCCAACCAGACTCCTATGTTTTTCATACTCCTATGTTTTTATGATCTATCGTTCAACACTAAAATGGGAATATTGGAACCATACCCCATATCCTTCACTAACGGTTTGGATAACATGCTTGCAAAAAATGTATGCTTTTTGTTTAAAAAGGCGATCATATCGCTCTCCCTGCTTTGTATAAAAGTATTTATTCCGGTGCGGACCTTTATATCCCTAAGTACATGGTTACTGCATTCCTTACCTTCCAACATTTCTTCCAACAGTTCCTTGTTACGCTTCTGTACAATATTCAGCTTATTTGCTTCTTCTATATGTAAAATTCTAATAGGCGTATCATACAAGTTGGAAATATCCAAAAGAAAATTCATCTCCCTTCTTTTAAAACCGGACCTATAATCCGTTGGAAAAACAATTTCCTTGGGGGGAGAGAATAGATATTCGTCCGGTATAGCCAATACCGGACATTCCGTGATATTTTCCATAACATCTACCGTATTGGTCCCAAATAGGACCGCTTTGGCCCCTGTAGCCCCTTTAGTACCCATAACAACAAGGTCTATATCCTTTTTTGCAATTATAGTGGAAATGGCATGCAACAAACTATTAAAGGTAGAAATGGTATGGAATGTATGTTTAGGATTGTCATTATGCAATTTTAAAATATCCATTAATCTCAACATTCCATCCTCCGAAGATTTTTTTGCCGCTTCGTATGTTTTTTCCCCCGGCTCCGGTACCATCATACTGTCTATGGAATAGTTATGTACCTGATACGCGTTCAGGAAAAAAAAATCACACTCTTGATTTTTATAGAAGCTCAATGCATAACGAATGGCGTTCAATGAATTTTTAGAGAAATCCGTGGGCAATAAAATTCGTTTGTTCATGATGCTTCGTTCACATTAGGATATAAAATTAGATTTACAACACCGCTATTCCCATGATAATTGTCAGTCTTGACAGGGAATGACCAAAAAAGGAATTTCAAGATTAAAATTCACTCTTTTGATAACGGGCTCCCTAAGGAGGTTTCCCAAAAAGTTATGACTATAATTAACCATGGTCAACATATCGATATCCAATTCCTTTAAGAAAAGTGTAATAGCATCTACCTTACTCCCAAAATAGGGCATCCAATGAACCGAATGGTCTAATTTGGAGAGATATTCCCGTAATGTATTGCTATTGGATTCCTGATACTTGTCCAACCTTTCCTTCTCATTGATATGCATAATGCGTACGGAGCTATTAAAAAGCGATGCAATAGTTTGTATAGGATTCAGGATTTCGGCACTATAACTGCGCTTATAGTCCGTTGCAAATGCAATATCCCGCGGTATTTTAAAATCTATTTCCTTAGGTACGGTAAGGATAGGGCATTGTTTCATTTCATTTATAATCCTGGTCGTATTACTTCCCCAAAAAACCGTTTTGGCGCCGGTAACACCCTTGTTCCCCACTACCACCATATCTATTTGCTTTTCCTGAACTATTTTTGATATGGTCTCCGTTAGCCCCCTATTTTCAGAAATAACATGGAATGTATGATCCGGATTATTGTTGTCCAGAACAATTTTATGATATGTGCCCTGTAAGCCTTCACTAGATTCGTCCCTTAATTGTCCTATCAATGCCTTACCCCCTCTCCTCGCTATTCTTTTGGTCCGCAAAGGGGTTGTTTCATTAAATGTATTTAGAATATAAAAAGTACAAACCTTTGATTTTAATAGTTGCGTTGCATAAAACAAGGCGTTGTATGCCTCATTGGAAAAATCGGTCGGAACAAGAATAGTATGCATAGTCTTTGTTTTTTACTGATTATGGGATGACCATGAAAGGTATGGTAACGTGGAACCCTATCTTTTTTATGACCGGTTCTATAAATAAGCGTTCAAAAAAGGTGTGCTTGTTCCTTACCATCGCTAAAAGATTCATTTTTTTCTTTAGTTGAAAATTATTTATCCCGTCTATAACACCCTGATTGGACATATCGTGAAACAAATGTGCCGTGGTATCCAATATTTCATCTAGCTTTGATTTGTTCTTCTCTTGCGCTTCCGTTAAATCATATCCACTGGAAACATGCATTACTTCTATTCTGGAAATATGGTTCTTGCCAATATCCAATAGCTCTTGTAACTGCTCTTTTTGATAATCGATTTCATAGTCCGTTGGAAATAAAATTTCCTTCGGGGCCTCATATTCAAAATTGGGAGGTATGGCGATAACGGGACAACTTGTTTTTTTGATTACGTGTACCGTATGCGTTCCGAATAATATTTCTTTTGCCCCCGTAGCGCCTTGGGTACCCATAACTATAAGATCCATCTTTTCGTTTTCAACCATTTCCAAAATTTCGTCCACTAAAAGATTAAAAGCCGAATGGGGTACAAAAATATGCTTGGGATTCTTGAATTCCTTATCCAGTTTTTTCATTAAATCTTCCAATTGCGTCAAAGCCCTTGTCTGGTAGATATCCCCCAAACCTATTTGTCCCGGACTGTGCAAAACATATTCTGCCTGATATATGGCAGGAGTATAGGTATGTAAAAGGTAAAAAGCACATTCCTGGTTTTTATAGAGCTTTAAGGCATAACTAATAGCATTATATGCGTTTTCCGAAAAATCGGTCGGGAGCAAAATCTTTTTCATCATTATTTGTATTTTTCATATCAAAAGTAAATTCAAGAGGAACCAAAAACCATGATATTCGTCAGTTCTGAATTTTGTGTTTTTCTTAAATTGCAATTATTAAACTATACATAGATGAAAAGTAATTTTAAGGCAATCATCACTTCCCAAAAATCGGTTCTCTTGGATTTTTATGCTGACTGGTGTGGCCCTTGCAAGGTATTGGCCCCAATTTTAAAACAGGTGAAGGATGAATTGGGGGACAACATCAAAATTGTAAAAATTGATGTGGACAAAAACCAAACGTTGGCCAATAAGTATCAAGTACGAGGTGTACCCACCATGCTCTTGTTTACAAATGGCAAACCAGTATGGCGACAATCCGGTGTATTACAGAAAGATGATATTATACAAATTATTCAATCACATAGCTAGTGCACTACCGACAATTTATATGATTACGATTTTTTACATTTTCGTATCAATTTATATGCCCAATCATAATGACTTGAACTTACGGATATAAGATAGGCACCCAGCGAAGTTGTTCCGGTCCACTTGTATTTTTTCTTTTCAAAGAGTTCCTCGTCCGTATGCTTTTTTATTAGTTTTTGAACATCGTGAAACGAATTGTCCAACAAAACCCTTACCGCCTCACCATCCATGTCTTTGTACTTTTCCCGGATTTCAAGATTTAACTTGGGCAGAGTCCTCCATGTATATCCCTTGCCCGGAATATCCGGTTTTTCTCCTTTCATCCCGATCATATACCAGTCCAGTACCATTAAATGCCAATGGTGAAGATGTGCCAAAACATCCTTAATATTCCTATTCAGATACTGCTCTGGAAATTCCTGATCAAATTCGGCTTTAGGAAACGAGTCGACAAAATCCATTAACCGCTTATAATGTTTTGTACTAAGTGCTATTAATTCTTCCTTTGTTTTGGGTCGTGGCATAGTTTGCAGATTTTTTGATTTATTCGAAAAAGGGGGATGTACCATACAGTGTCTTTAGATAATAACCTCATTCGTGCAGCACCAAAAAAGGAATGTCGGTATGGTAACTAATTTCTTGCACGGCAGGTCTGAAGAGAACACGTTGGATAAAATTTAGGTTCTTTGCAACCATGGAAATCATATCCAAATCCCTGCTCTCCGCAAAACACTGAACGGCAGTTTCAAGTTTTTTACCGGTTACCGTATGAAAACTATGTTCCAAGTCTTTAAAATAATCATGCAAAAACTCCTTGTTTTTAAACTGTTCACTATTGAGTTCTTCACCTTTTTTGGAAATATGTAGCACGCGGAGGGCCGATTTATTTATTTGTGCCATTTCAATTAAGGTATCCAGCACTTTGATATCATAACTCAAGTTAAAATCCGTTGGAAATGCTATTTCTCTCGGTTTCTTGTATTCCGCATTCTCCGGAACGGCCAATAGAGGACACTTTACTTTTGTAATGACATCTGCCGTATTACTGCCCATAGCTACCTTTTTAAATCCGGAAGCTCCTTTTGTACCCATTATGATCAAGTCTATTTTCTTATCCGCGATTTCCTTTCTAATGGCATCCACAAAAAAATCGTAAACGGAATGGGTTTCAAAAGTATGCTTGGCATTCAATGGAAGCTGCTCTATTCGTTCCAACAGTTTTTGCAATTGTTGGTCACTCTCTTGCAAAATGGCATCCTCTAAAACTTTGCTAGAACCAACAATGGATGTTTCCGAGCCAGCGTATGGGGCAATAGGATTGATATTGAATAGATAAAAAACACATTCGGTTTTTTTGAACAAGGCTATCGCATATTGGACAGCATTCCAAGCATTATCCGAAAAATCCGTTGGAATTAAAATGTGCTTCATCATATCCATTTTATACTTATTCCCATAAAAATACTATGGAGAGTCACCATTTAAAATGATAAAAATCATTTACTCCCAATTCCTAGCTTTCTAGTTTAGATTAAACAAGATTCCTTTATAAACGTAACCGGTTGGCAGTATTCAGTAATTGGTAGTCAGTAGTGGGCTTTGCCATTGAATAACTAGATCACCGGAAGCTGGACATTGGATGATGAGTTATGAGTTATGAGTTATGAAAAATAGAAACTGAAAACAAGAAACTGGAAGCTGGATGCTGGATGCTGGATGCTGGATGATGAATTATAGAAACTGCAAACCGGATTACTTTGTCACACATTAAGTCTTTGTTCTTTTCCCTTTGCTCAAAAAACGAAAGGAAGTCTTCAGTAAGCAGTGGCAGTAACAGTAGGTATTAGGTATTAGGCAATAGGTATTTGATAACCGGAAACTGGATACCATCTCTACGAAGACGAAGGAAAAAAAGCCAAACCAGAAACGAGAAACTGTAAACTGCAAACTGAATACTGGAAACCAAATTCCGAATTCTGAATTCTGAATTCCAAAAATTGGCATTAGGCAAGGCCAAATTCATAACTCTGAACTCATAACTCATAACTGGTAATTGATAACCAGTAACTGATAACTGAAAACAGTCCAAGTAGGATCACATTTTTTGTTTTTGATGTAACATATCATAGTTAAAAAAAAGTTCAACTGATATTTATCATTTTGTATGCATAAAACCCATTGTACTTTAAGTTCAAAAAAGAAAGGTAATCAAAAGAAATCATGAGAGCGTTAGCTAAACTACAGTATCTAGAATCCGAAAAATGCAAACAAAAGATCACCAGGAATCTTAGCAGAATAATGGACATTAGGATTATCGATATCGATATTGATAGCCAGATGATATATTTTCTTTTTGAAGGGCCACTTGCCTTTCAAAAGGTAAAAAAAGAACTTTGGCGAATAGGATATCCCATCCTTAAGTATAAATGCCAGAATGGAAAAACCCACTTGAATTATGGCCCCAAGTTTGAGCAGGCCCTAGTCTAACACAAATTCTCTTTAGGTACTATTTATTCTAATTCGGGTAGCACTAGAAAAGGTACCTCGGTCTTAAACGCAATTTTTTTTATGACCGGTTCCCGAACGAGCTTCGCAAAGAAACCATGTCTGCGCTTCAACATAGCTATCATTCCAATATTAGTATTCTCTTTTACCAAGGTATATGCTACATAGGAGACTGAAGAGAACATTTCAACGTCGTGGAACCAATGGGATATACCTTCGAGTTTGTTCTTAAGAAGTTTCCTCCCGTTTTTCTGGTTTGCCGTAAGTTCATTTTCTTCATTAATGTGTGCCACTAGAAGCATTGACTTCGAAAGTTTTACAATCTCAAGTAGCGGCATCAATTCGGCTTTTTCATAAAAATGTTTAAAGTCCGTTACCAATACGATTTCTTTCAGTGGCCGTATTTTGTAAGTCATGGGAACGGCGATAATAGGACAGGAATTTACATTTTTTATAATGCTGACCGTACTGCTCCCCATAAAAATTTCCTTTATTTGGGAAGAGCCTTTTGTACCCATAAAAACATAATCGATATCCTTATCTATAATCGTACGCCCAACAGCACTCAGTAGCCCATCCATAATGAACGTGGTTTCAAAGGTATGTTCCGGATTTTTCTTGATGGCTTCCAATTGTGCCATAAGCATTTCCAACTTTTGCTCAGAATCGGCTCTGCTACCAACTCCGGAAGGCCCCATTTGATATGCATGAAGTATATAGAACGTACTCGCCTCTTTTTCAAAAAGGGATAGGGCATAGTGGATCGCATTTCTTGCATTATCCGAAAAATCAGTAGTTAACAGTATTTTTTTCATACGTTTAAATCTTTTTAATTTATTGATAATGAATTAATTAAAAAATTTAGAGCGTATGTAACCGCTACGCTCTCCCATTAAAAATTTTAAACATTGCCTTTTGTGAAGTAATTTTTAAAATTTCTTAATGCTCGTTTCATCCTATTATCTATATTATCATACTATGGTTGTCAAGTTTGACAAAAATTTGATCAGGCCAATTCGGGCAATACCAAAAGAGGTACCCTTGCACTAAACCCTAACTTAGTGACTATAGGTTCTTGTGTAAGTTTTTCCATGAACGACTTTTTGTAATGGACCAGAGCAATCATATCAGCTTTATTTTCTTGAGCAAAGTCGTGAATACCATCGGCAATGTTTGTCTTAATAACAAATTCATAAAACTCGTACTCCAGGTCCTTGAGTCGCTCTCCCAGCATTTTTTGATTCAACTCTTGGGTAGAAATCATTGAAAAATCTTTGGCGATGTGAAAGATCCGTATTTGGGCTTTCCATAAAGATGCCAAATCAATTAGGGGCAATAATTCGTACTGATCGTAAAAACGGGTATAATCGCTAGGAAATACGATTCGGTTTATCGTTTGAAAATTATAATCTTCGGGTACCGCTATTACCGGGCAACTTCTTATTGATCGTATGACCTTTACGGTGTTGCTGCCCATAAAAATTTGTTTTGCCCCTGTAGCCCCTTGCGTACCCATAATAATAAAATCTATGTCCTTTTTCTGCTGTACCTCTTTTATAGCCTCATGAACACTATTTTTAATGGATAGAAACTCGAACTTATGATTTTTATGGGTGTGATTTTCTTCTAGATAACGTTCCGTTTTGGCCAGTCCAGCTTCCGATGCTTTCTGTAACGATTCCAGTAACATTCCCAAACGTACCGATGCTCTTGCCCCAATAACGTTCTTGGGGTTGGGATCATAGGTGTGCATAATATAAAAATGACAGGGAATAGCCTGATAAAGTTTTAAGGCATAAAAAATGGCATTCCATGCATTATCGGAGAAGTCCGTGGGTAACAATATAGTTTTCATCTGTTGCTATTTATTGGTTTAGTTAGACAAGCTCACCATAAATCTTAAAGTTCAGACCTGCCCTGCCAGCAGACACGTGTAATTATTCACATCCTAAACCATTACTTTTTAAAGGTGTTCATGAATCTTTGATTTCATTTAGCATTCGAATTTGTTATGACCTATTCCATAGCTAATATTTTATACGGCAATCTCGCTTGTATCCCGTATCACTAAAAAGGGAATGTTTATTTCAAACCCGATGGCATCCACATTTTGTTTGATCAATAATCTTTCAAGAAAAGAATGCTTTCTATTCATCATGACCAATAGTTCAATATCCTGATGCTGTATAAATTGGTATACTACATTTGGCATATACTGTTTTTCTATCTCCTCAAAAGTATGGGGTACTTCCTTTAAAGATCGGGCCAAGAAAGCTTTGTTCTTATTTTGTTTCTCGGAAATAGGATCTTCCTCGGTTGCATGCAACACGATAATTTTTGCTGCATATGTTTTGGCCAGCGCTATTAGTATGTCCAGTTCCATTTGCTTATAACGGGACATATAATCGGATGGAAAAAGAATATGCCGTACAGGTCTGTAACTGTAGTCGTCCGGAATGGCCAAAACGGGAGTATTTACTTTTCTTATGGTATATACCGTCTGGGTACCCATAAAAATCTCCTTGGCTCCGGTAGCCCCTTTGGTTCCCATAACGATCATATCTATATTTTTTTCCGTACAGACCTCTTTGATCTCATCAATAAGCAAATTAAAGGCCGATAAAGTTTCATAGCTATGCTTTTTATTTGGGAATTGTTTTTTTATATCCTCCAATGTCCGTTCCAATCCGGCCAAGGACAGTGCCACTCCTGCATCCGGAATAGCGCTGTAAGAGGGTCCGCCCATCATATAATCCATCCTATAAAAAGCCGGTGTATATGTATGTAAAAAATAAAAGGTGCAGTCTTGGTCCTTAAAGAATTCCATGGCAAAAGAAATGGCATTCCAAGCATTTTTAGAGAAATCCGTGGGTATTAAAATTCGTTTCATTGTACGTCATTTTAAAGTTATCGAGGTAGATTTTGCATTACCAAAAAGGGGATATCTACTGTTAGCCCTATTTTATCCACCGTAGATTTGTACAAGGTATCTTCAAGAAAAGAATGACGAGAGTTGACCATAACCAGCATATCGATATTTTCCTTTGCGATATACTCCATAATAGCCGCTACCCTATCCGTATTATCACATCGTTTAAAAAACAGAAATGCCCTGGATAAGGATTTTTGCAAGAAAAGTTTATTGTCTTCTTGACGGAACGATAGCTTTTCTAATCCCGAAATGTAAAGGCAATGGATCTCTGATTTAAAAGATCCCGCAATTTCGTCCAACAACTTCAGTTCCCGCCTTTTAAAGGGCAACATATAATCCGTGGGGAACAGGATTTTTTTAGGTTGTTGGTACCTATAGCCCTGAGGAATAGCCAAAACAGGACATTTTACATACTTGAAAACCTGTACCGTTTGGCTACCAAAGGTAATGGTACTGTCAGCGGTCATTCCCTTTGTACCCATAATAATAAGATCAATATCTACCTGATCCACAAAATCGTTTACCGCATCGACCAGGGATTCAAATGTGGATACTACTTGGTAGGTGTGTTTGGGGTTAGGTGCTTCTCCCTCTATTTGCGTTAGGAGTTTCTGTAATAGGGTATCGTTCTTTCGTTGTACCTTTTTTCTTAACTGCTTCAAGGAATCCCTTGTTTGGGATTTACCCAGCTCATAGACCTCATCCGCATAGGCATGCAAAAAGTAAAAATTGGTCCGCTCACATCTATAAAGCTCCAATGCGTGTGCAATAGCCTGTTTTGCATTTGTTGAAAAATCCGTAGGAATCAATAAGGTCTGCATACTTTTATCTTTCTTTTTCTTTAAGGATAAAGATATTTGCCCATTGGAATGAAAACAATGACATTTATCAGTCAAAAAAAACTGAAATTTTTAGGATAGCTAATTATTCGTGTATCACCAAAAATGGTACTTCTGTGTGGAAGCTTACTTTCTCCACTGTGGAATCGAATAAAATCTGTTGTAAAAAATTAAGATTTTTGGCAACCATGATCATGAGGTCTACCTGCCGATCGGTTATAAAGTTTTGTATCCCTTTGATCGTTTTTTTTTCATGTATGGTATGAAAGCTGTTCCGCTCCGGAAGAACCTCGCTTAGATAGTCTTGTAGATATTCTTTATTGGCCTGTTGGTACTCGGATAATTTTCCATTGCCCTTTAAAACGTGGATTACCCTAAGATTGGAACTGTTCATGAACAGTACTTCCGATATTACTTCTAAAATAGAATTGGAATAAAAAATATTGTAATCGGTAGGAAATACTACTTCTTTTGGTTTGTGATAACTTACGGCTTCCGGAATAACCAAGGTATTGCATTGTACTTTGGTGATTACGTCCCCGGTATTGCTCCCTATAATAAGCTTCTTCATTCCAGAGGCTCCTTTGGTCCCCATTACGATCAGATCTATTTTCTTTTCAGGAACCATACGTCGCATCGCATCAATGAAAGAACCGTATTCCAATACCGTGAAAGTTTTATGTTTTGCCTTATTGGTCAGTCGTTTTACACTTTTTAAGACACCTTCCAGTTTTTTCTTAGAGGGAGTATTCTCCTGATAGCTGATCGGAGAAAAAGAAAGTCGCTTCACGGGATGTTCTCCCATATCCGCAATGTGCAAAAGATAAAAGTTGCAAGAGGTGTTCTTCAAAAATCCTAGTGCATATTTTATGGCACTCCAAGAATTATCGGAAAAATCGGTGGGAATTAGAACATTCTTCATTGCACTTACTACTTCATACACAAAATTATAGGTATGGTGCAAGGTGTGTTATGACAAAAATCATGTTTCCGAACAATTATAAAAAATATTTTAATCTATTTGCATGTATTCCAAGGAAATAGAGGTCAACTCACATATTGAAGTGCCTTGAGTTCCAAGATGCGGATATTTCTGCCCTCTATGGCAATAAGCCCTTCCTTTTTAAAACCTGAAAGTGTGCGTATTAAGCTTTCAGTGGCAATACCGGCAACACTGGCAAGATCGTTTCGGGAAATTTTAATAGGGTCATCCGACCTCTTATTTAGAATTTCCGCAAACTGAATTAATGTTTGGGCCGTTTTTTTTCGTACCGAGCTATAGGCCATTTGAAGCAATTGTTCTTTTATTTCCGTGATGTTCTCCGTAAGGAGTCGCATTAGTTCCAGGGAAACATTATGGTTTTTCTCCAAGATATATTTCAGATTGTTCTTGGATACTCCGGCAAGTACCACGTCTTCCACCACCGTAGCCGATTCTTGATACGGGATATTGTCCAAGAAGGAGGTGAAACCCAAAAAATCGTCCATAGGATGTAGGGAAGTAATCAATTCTTTGCCATCTTCATCTATTTTATGGCATTTGACCACACCTTCCAGAATAAGGTAAATCTTGTTGGAGTGATCTCCTTCGCTGTAAATGTGCTCTCCTTTTGAAAAGTTATGGATTTCCCCATGATCATCAAAAAAATCCTTTAGTTCATTAAGGGTACGCATCTGCTCCTCGGAATCCTCCCTTATTTGAACCGGGTCTTCGATTATCCGGGCAAGTATTTCTGCCTTTGCCAGTCTACTTTCGATGGCACTCATCAAATCTTCCTCCTCAAAAGGTTTGGTAAGGTAATCGTCCGCACCTAAATCCATTCCTTTCCGTATCTCTTTATGCTCGGTCTTTGCCGATAAAAAAATAAAGGGGACATGTTTTACGGTTTCGTCCATGGACAACTCCTGCAAAACTGTATAGCCATCTATTTCGGGCATCATAATATCGCACACCACAATATCCGGTTGAAGCTCTTTTGCTTTCTCTATCCCGATCTTGCCATTTGGAGCAGTAATTACCTGATAATTGGAAAGCTCCAATAGTTCCGCCGTATTTTCCCGTAAGGCGGTATCATCCTCTATCAACAGCACTTTCTTCATCCTTGGTATTTTGATCAAGACCTTTGGGTATTTTTATGATAAATGTACTTCCGACATTTTCTGTACTTCTAAAGGTAATAGATCCATCTAAATTTTCAAGATGTCTCCTTACAATATTCAATCCTATTCCGGTACCTTGGTTCAACAAAGCGTTCTGCGCCCTGAAATAGCGATTAAAAATAAACTTCTGATCCACTTCCGGGATGCCCATTCCTTGGTCGATTACCTTTAAAACCAAATCGTTCCCTTTTTGATGTACCTGAATGTCTATGATAGAATCTTCGGGCGAATATTTAATGGCGTTGTGCAAAAGATTGGATAAGACCAATTCCAGTATTTTCTCGTCAAATTCTATAATCTGCTCGTCTATCTGTTCCGGGTATTGAATCCGCTGTCCCGTTTTTAGTAACATATTAGCGTCGTAAACCACTTCGTTTACCAATTTGCTGAGGGGAAAAGTCGTAAACTTGTAATTTACCTTCCCTGATTCCAAGCGTTCCACCGACAAAAAATCATTGAGTATGGTATCTAGATACTTTACCTTGCTCTTTATGGTGTCCACATGTTTGTTGCGCTTTTCCTGTTGGTCGCCGCGGGTATATTTGGACAATAAGGTAGTGGAAGTAAGAATACTGCTCAAGGGTGTTTTAAACTCATGTGATACCAACGACAAAAACCGTGTTTTAAGTTCGTTCAGTTCTTTTTCCTTGGAAAGGGCCTCCTGTAATTGTTCCGTTCGCTCCCTTACCTTTTTCTCTAATCGTTCCGTATAGTATTTTCGTTCCGTAATATCGAGGATTACGGCCACAAATACCTTTTTGTTTCCCAAGGTAGACAGCTGTAGATGTACTTCTACCGGATACGTACTACCTTTCTTTCGCCGATGTACGGTTTCAAACTTAATTTTTTCCTGCTTTCCACTGGTGAGAGGTGCCACGGTTTGTTTGAGTTCCTCCTGTGTATAGTCCGGCATTAGATCCGCCGGAGTAAGGGATCTAAGTTCCTCCGCCGAATATCCAATATTGCGTTGCGCCCCATGATTAACGTCCACAAAACGAAAGGATTTGGAATCAAAAACATAAATCTCATTTAATGATTCATCAAATATTTTGGCCCAATGGTTTCTTTCCTGTTCCGCTATGATACGCTCGGTAATATCATTTTGTATACCTATATAGTGAATAATACTCCCCCGTTCATCAAGAATCGGGGTCATGGCAATCTCATTCCAAAACAGGGTGCCGTCCTTTTTGTAATTACGTACGATGACCTGACAACTTCTGCCCTCTTTAATGGCCTTGTTCATTTCCCTGATACCATCTTGGTTTTTATCCTCTTTCTGGAGAAAACGGCAATTTTTACCAACGATATCTTCCTCTGAGTATCCGGTTAATACCTCAAAAGCTGTATTATAATAAATAATGGGATTATCTTCTAGTAAAGCATCGGTAATGATGATTCCGTTAAAAGCGGATTGTAAGGCTTCACTTTTAATGGTGAGGTCCTTTTTAATTCTCTTGCGTTCCGTAATATCCTTCATTAAAGCCATGATATAGGTATTGCCGTACAATACAAAAGGATTAAGGCCAACCTCCAGGGATAACTCCTTTCCATTCTTTCGGACTCCATACAAATCTTCGTTTCTTCCCATTTTACGCTTACTGCTCTTTTTATGGAAGCTCGTAAAATGAGTAATATGGGTGCCGTGGTACCTAGCGGGAATCAGGGTATTCAATAATTTACCGATCAGTTCGTCCTTTCCATAGCCGAACATCTCCTCTGCGGAAGAGTTTGAGGCCACTATGAGCTGTTTTTCATTGACCACTATAATACCTTCAGAAACTCCTTCGGAAAGAAGATTAAAAATGTTGCTGTTTTTCTGGAAAACCTTCATGCCCCTAAATTAAACTTTATAACTGATTTTTATCATAAAAATATGAAGTGATAGCTTATATTTTTGAAGCGGATAGAAAAAAATGAAGCGATGTTAAATTCACAACGAATAGGGAACGAATTTTACCAAAACATGGGAAATCTTTTTTATGCGGTCGCCATGGCCGACAAAAGTATTCACGTGAAAGAACTAGAAACTTTGAAAAGACTGGTACGTGAACGTTGGTTGGATGTGGATACTATTGAAGATGAGTACGGTACCGATGCCGCCTTTCAGATAGAAACCGTATTCGATTGGCTTTTGGAGTACGAAAAGGATGGTAACACTTGTTATGAGAAATTCGTTCGGTTTTACAAAGATCAAGGTGAAAAATTTACGCCTGCGGTCAAAAAATTAACGCTGGATACGGCGGACGCCATAGCTGATTCCTTCGCAAGGAAAAATAAATCGGAATTGATCCTGTTGGCCAAACTAAAATTATTGTTTCAGTAATTTCTTTAATGTACAGGAGTAAAGATGATGCTCAGGAAACATTTTTAAGAATTTGGCGTATCTTGTAAGAACAATGGGAGTACTACAGTTAGAAAGCTATATTGACCATACGCTATTAAGTGCTTCGGCGACAATTAGCGCTATCAAAAAACTTTGCGCAGAGGCCAAAAGGTATCATTTTTATGCGGTTTGTGTAAATGGGTGTTACATTTCCTTGGCCAAAAAGGAGCTGGAACAAACGACTATCAAATTGGCGGCCGTTATTGGGTTTCCGCTTGGAGCCATGTCCACCACGGCAAAAGTATTCGAAGCTACCACAGCCGTTCAAAATGGTGCGGACGAAATAGATATGGTCATCAATATCGGCTGGTTAAAATCCGGACAGTACGATCAGGTACAACAAGAAATTTCCACTATTAAAAAAGCTATCGGTGATACAGTTCTAAAGGTCATTATTGAAACCTGTTATCTTACTAAGGAAGAAAAAGTGAAAGCTTGCCGTTTGACGGTCGAGGCGGGAGCCGATTTTGTAAAGACTTCCACGGGTTTTGGCACCGCAGGGGCTACTTTAGCTGATGTATCCTTGATGAAGGAAGTAGTTAGGGACAAAGTGGCCATAAAGGCGTCCGGCGGTATTAAGGATAGGGTTACCGCGCTACAATATATTAAATTGGGGGTTTCCAGAATCGGAACATCTTCCGGAATCGCCATTGTTACTTCCAATCAAAACCAAAAATTATGAGCTTACATATTGGTGCAAAAAATGGGGAAATCGCCGAAACGGTGTTGATGCCCGGAGATCCCTTACGTGCTAAATGGATCGCAGAAACTTTTTTAGAAGATGTTTTCTGCTATAACGAAATTCGCGGAATGTTGGGTTATACAGGAATCTACAAAGGTAAACGGGTGTCCGTTCAAGGTAGTGGTATGGGCATACCCTCTGCATTGATCTATTATCACGAACTCATCACCTCCTATGACGTTAAGAATATAGTCCGATTAGGTACGGCCGGATCTTACCAAGAAAATATAGAAGTCCGGGATGTTGTGTTGGCCATGTCCGCCTCTACCACCTCTGGCATCAACAACACGAGATTTGCACATATGGATTATGCGCCTACCGCCAATTTTGATCTTTTCATGAAAGCGGCCGCCTATGCCAATGATCATGGTATTCCCATTAAAGCGGGCAACGTACTTTCTGCGGACGAGTTTCATGAGGACAATCCGGAAGCCTATAAACTATGGGCAGATTATGGAGTGCTTTGTGTAGAGATGGAAGCGGCCGGACTCTATACCGTAGCCGCAAAACATAATATAAGGGCATTGGCAATTTTGACGATCTCGGATTCCTTGGTCAACGGAAAACGATCCAGTACCGAGGAACGGGAGACCACTTTTGCGGAAATGGTCAAAATTGCCCTGGGAATCCTCTAGAATAATACCCGGTTCCCACTACTTGGGTATATCTCATATATTTCAAAACAGTCACTAAAAATAATGTTTCTTTAACAGTGTAACGGCAACTTTCTTTATATCTTGAAACTAAAAAAGTATGAGAACTTCAGCTATGTTCTGGGTAGTTGTTACTACTATGCTACTCCTGACCGTTACGATAATGGCCGCCATGAACTTTCCCTTCAATTGGGTATTCTACGTTACTGTTTTAGGCCAAATTATGATCGTGTTCATGGTCTACAGGGTATTGACCGACAATTATAGCACTACTAAGACTTTCAAGGATTTTTATGAGGATCGGCCTATTGGGGATCAAACCTTTTGAAAATCACCCGATGACCCTGTTAGGTGCCTGAGTGATTGCGCGGCAATCGTATCGAAGGCACATGGTTAAATTACGAAATAGTTTATTGGAAACTAAAAGTCTTGCCCTGAAGGTGTATAGGTTGGAATATAAGAAAAGGGCACCAATACAAAAGTAAACGGTTGGTAATATCTAGTAGGCAGTGGTAGTAAACAGTAGGTCTTTGCCGTTGGATAACTAGATAACCAGAAACTGGAAACTGGAATGTCATTTCGATACGATTTTCAAATTGAAAATCACTCAATGACCATATATAGGTGCCTGAGTGATTGCGCGGCAATCGTATCGAAGGCATATGGTCAAATTATGAAATAGTTTTATGGAAACCACAAGCAAGTTTACCTGCCTAAGGTAGGGTTTCAACTGACGATTGCACGGAGTGAATTAAACTAATAGCGTATTTTTTCTGACTTTTTTAGATTTTGATACCCCACCCATGCCTAATTCCGGTATGACCAACAAAGGTATTTGCGTGTGGAAAGCGACCCGTTTTATAATAGGTTCACGTGTCATTTTTTCCATATAACTATGTTGATAGTGTAACATGGCCAACAAATGTATGTCCAGTTCTTCCGCAAATACTTCCAGGGTCTTGGAAACAGAATTAAGTTCGGAGACCGTATGCACATAATGTTCAATATTGTTTAAGTACTTACGTAGCATATCCAGATTAAACTGTTGAATTTCCGTCAACGCCTTAATTTCGTACTGTACATGCACTATTCTAATGGTAGCGTTAAAAACTTTGGCCAAATCTATCAGGGGCTGTAATTCGGACGTGGTGTAAAATCTATTAAAATCGGTGGCAAAAACAATTTCGGAAGGTCGTACAAATTCAAAGCCCATGGGAATGGCCAAAACGGGACAATTTTTAATCGCTTTTATAATCCGCACGGTATTACTGCCCATAAAAACTTCTTCCAAGCCAGAGGCCCCTTTAGTACCTGTTACAATAAAATCTATCCCTTTGTTCGCAACAATATCCTTAATTTCCTCTACCAACAGATTAAAGGAAGAAATTAGTACAAAATTATGTCTGGGGTAATTGTGCTTTTGTTTAATATCGGTCAGGATCTTTTGCAATCCCTTTTCGGAATTGGAGCGTATAACGTCTTCCACTTGTGTTCCCTTGGTAGCCATTGCCATAAAACGGCTATGGGCAATGGTCGGGGTATAGGTATTCAACAAATGAAAGGTACATTCTTCATGTTTGAATAATTCAATAGCATATTTCGTAGCATTCCAAGCACTATCGGAAAAATCTGTTGGCAATAGAATATTCTTCATTGGATAAACATTAAAAAACAGGGTAAAATTAACTTTGTAGAAGGGTGGAAACTATGACATATATCAGGTTTTTACAATCCCTTTTATGCAAGTTTTGCCGTAATATGGCCAGAGCAGCCCGGAGGATATGGTTTTGCAGTTCAAAGTGCCGAATATACCTTGAAAAAGAAAGACCAGAAATTGGTGAAAGCTTATAAGGGAAGTGATGATGTATTTCCTTTGGAAGGGTCCATTAGCGGTAAAAGGATTGTTTTTTATTTAGATATAGTGCCTAAAAACCTTCTACCAAATCCATAAGTTTACGCTCCTCGGCAATACCTATTTTTTTTCCTGAAGTCTTGATCAATCCTTTCTTCTTGAATTCCGAAATAATCCGTATGGCTGATTCCGTGGCAGTTCCCACTACACCGGCAATATCCTCCCGGGACAATGTTAACCTCAAAAACCCATCATCATCTTCCCCAAAGTTATTTTTTAGATATAAAAATGCCTCGGCAACCCGCTGCTTTACCGTTTTTTGGGACATATTCACAATTACATCATCGGCCTCCTTTAAATCGTGTGCCATATGGCGTAAAACATCAAACGTAAAATCCGGGTTTTTGTGGAGCGAGTTTACGATACCTTCCTTGGGAATAAAACAAACTTCCATATCATTGACCGCCACGGCGCTCAAATTGGATAATTCTTCCGAGATTACGGAGCGCTGTCCCAAAACTTTTCCCTTGGTAGCCAATTTTACGATCTGATCTTTTCCATTTTCACTTAATTTGGAAAGTTTGGAAACCCCATCACGGACACAAAAAACACCATTGAGCCTTTCTCCCTCCTCAAAAATGGTTTCTCCCTTTTTAACAATTTTTGTAGTCTTGGAATCGGAAACTTTTTTTAATTCCTCCTTGCTCATTGCACGAAGCGAATTAAACTGGCGTATGATACAGTTTTCACATCTACTCATTCCTCTAAACTTTTTACTATACGGTAGAAGTCACAAGTTAGCAAAAAAATAAAACCTGACATAAGTCATGTTTTAAAAAGCGTTAACTTGTAATTTTGTGCAAGGTATAAAGAGTAAATGTTCAAGAATATGGCAATATGCTATCATTGCGGTGATGACTGCGGTTCCTTACCCATTGTATTCGATGAAAAAAAATTCTGCTGTCACGGGTGTCAGACGGTCTATGACATCTTTTCTAGTAATGACCTGTCCTATTACTATGATATACAGTCCTCTCCCGGGTCCTCACCAAAAGAAACCAATGGAAAGTATGAATTCCTGGACAATAAGGCCATTGTTGAAAAGCTGATCGAGTTTGACAATGGAAAAATCCAAATTATAAATTTATCCATTCCCCAAATTCATTGTAGTTCCTGTATTTGGTTGTTAGAAAATTTAAACAAACTGTTCGATCAAATCCTAAGTTCGCAGGTAGATTTTCCAAAAAAAACAGTACGTATCAATTATAACAGTCAGACGCTTAGTCTGAAAGAATTGGTGGTCTTGCTTTCCAAGATTGGGTATGAACCCTATATCTCCCTGGACGATTATGGGAAGCGAAAAGACCATACCGATCGTAGTCTCATCTATAAATTGGGAGTTGCAGGCTTCGCCTTCGGTAATGTAATGTTCCTTTCCTTTCCGGAATATTTTGAAGTGGGTGAGTATTGGCTGGAGCAATACAAAACACTTTTTCGATGGTTGATGTTCCTATTTTCCCTTCCCGTTGTTTTTTATGCGGGTCAGGATTATTTAATATCGGCCTACAAAGGAGTACGGGCCAAAATGCTCAATATTGACGTTCCCATTGCGTTGGGAATCATAACGCTGTTTGTCCGAAGCACACTGGAAATTATTTTTGACTGGGGAACCGGTTTTTTTGATAGTCTCACCGGTTTGATCTTCTTTCTATTGCTGGGAAAATTTTTTCAACAAAAAACATACGCTTTCCTATCCTTTGAAAGGGATTACAAGTCGTATTTCCCCATTGCCGTGACGCGACTTCGAAAAAACGGAGACGAAGAGACCGCCCAAGTGTATGATATTATAAGGGGAGACCGGCTCCTAATACGAAACGAAGAGCTAATTCCTGTAGACGGTATCCTCCTCAAGGGCAGTGCCCGAATCGATTACAGTTTTGTCACCGGCGAGTCCGAGCCGGTTCGAAAAGAATCCGGTGATAAAGTCTTTGCAGGTGGCAAACAGTTGTATGGGGCCATAGAGATAGAAACGCTAAAATCCGTTTCCCAAAGTTATTTAACGCAATTGTGGAGTAATGCCGTTTTTGAAAAAAACAAGGCCGATACGTTCCGAACATTGACGGATAGTATCGGCAAACATTTTACCATAGCTGTTCTAAGTATCGCCTTAACCGCCACTGCTTTTTGGCTTTTCCAGGATAGTAGCATGGCTGTAAACGTATTCACGGCAGTACTTATCATTGCCTGTCCCTGTGCCATTGCTTTGGCATCACCCTTTACACTAGGAAACATGCTTCGAATTTTTGGGAGACATAAATTCTATCTAAAAGACACCCGGACGGTGGAGCAATTGGCCAGCATAGACACCGCTATTTTTGATAAGACCGGAACAATTACCACGGCACAAAAAAGTACCGTTCTCTATGAAGGGGAAGCGCTGACTCATGCTGAGGAATCCCTTTTAAAAAATACCTTGCGCCCTTCCAACCATCCATTGAGTCGCACCCTATACGATATGCTGGCAGAACATAACATAGTGATGCTAGATGATTATCAAGAACATTTAGGCCAAGGTTTAGAAGGCAAAATAGACGATAGCCATATGAAAATAGGGTCCGCGGACTTTGTGGGCAGTAATAGCGATAAGGATATCCAAAATACTTCCGTCCATATTAGCAGTAACCAGGATTATAAAGGTCGTTTCATCTTTCAAAACCAATATCGTAAAGGGGTTGCGGAACTATTTAAAAAGATGTCCAAAACCTTGGATATGGCTATCCTATCCGGTGACAATGAAGGGGAAAAAAACACTTTGGAAAAGCTATTGCCCAAATTGACCCCGATGTATTTTAATCAAAAACCGGTAGACAAGCTAAAATTCATCAAATCGCTACAGGAACAAAATAAAAAGGTAATGATGGTAGGAGACGGATTAAATGATGCGGGAGCTTTGGCACAAAGCGATGTCGGCATTGCCATATCTGAAAATGTCAATGTCTTTTCCCCGGCCTGCGATGGTATTCTGGATGCTTCAAAGTTTAAACAGTTCCAATCCTATATATGGGCCTCTAAAAAAGCGATAAAAATTATTAAACTAAGTTTTGTGCTGTCCTTATTATACAACATCGTGGGGCTCTATTTTGCGGTAACCGGACAGTTGAAACCTGTAATTGCAGCCATCCTGATGCCTTTGAGTTCCATAAGTATTGTTGCATTTACGACAATGGCCACCAATCTGATAGGAAGGAAATTAAAATAAACTTAAAACCTGATTTATGTCATGTTTTAAGAAAGCGTTCACAAATATTTTTGCATCAAAATTCAAGTAGGTATGAGTGTTATTTACATATTGTTGGCTATCAGTATCGTAGTCGCCATTATCTTTTTTATAGCGTTCATTATCTCTGTAAGAAGCGGTCAATATGATGATTCATACACCCCTTCCGTGCGTATGTTGTTCGAGGATGAACTAGTAAAAGAAGCACCGGAAACAAGCACATCGGATAGTAAAAAATCAGTCCAACTAAATAAAAGTCAAAAATTTTAATTATGGAAGTACAACAGTTTTATTACGATAACAAGATCGTAAAGAAATTTCTCTACGCTACTTTGTTTTGGGGGATAATTGGAATGTTGGTAGGGCTCTTGCTCGCTTTTATGTTCCTATTTCCCAATATAACCGACGGTATTTCGTGGTTGAGTTTCGGTCGTTTAAGGCCCTTGCACACCAACGCGGTTATTTTCGCTTTTGTGGGGAATGCCATCTTTGCCGGGGTCTACTACTCCACGCAACGTCTACTCAAGGCCAGGATGTTCAGCGATGCGCTGAGCAACTTTAACTTTTGGGGGTGGCAAGCAATCATTGTTGCGGCGGCCATTACATTGCCCTTGGGGTATACCACCTCCAAGGAATATGCCGAACTGGAATGGCCTATAGATCTGGCCATTGCCCTGGTTTGGGTAGCATTTGGCTGGAACCTCATCGGTACTATGATAAAAAGAAGGCAACGACACCTATATGTTGCCATCTGGTTCTATTTGGCCACTTTCGTAACTGTTGCCGTACTCCATATTTTCAATAGTCTGGAATTGCCCGTTAGTGCTTTAAAAAGTTATTCGGTCTATGCAGGGGTACAAGATGCCCTGGTGCAATGGTGGTACGGACATAATGCCGTAGCATTTTTCTTGACTACGCCTTTCTTGGGCCTCATGTATTATTTTGTTCCAAAAGCGGCGAATAGGCCCGTTTATTCCTATCGCCTTTCCATAGTCCACTTTTGGTCCCTAATCTTCATTTATATCTGGGCCGGACCACACCATTTGTTGTATTCTTCCTTGCCCGATTGGGCGCAAAATTTAGGGGTCGCTTTCTCCATAATGTTGATAGCGCCTTCTTGGGGCGGTATGATCAATGGATTGTTGACCCTACGGGGGGCTTGGGATAAGGTACGGACCAGTCCGGTGCTAAAATTTATGGTCGTAGCCATTACGGGGTACGGTATGGCCACCTTTGAAGGACCCATGCTATCCCTTAAAAATGTGAATGCCATTGCGCATTTTAGCGATTGGATCATTGCCCACGTGCATGTAGGCGCCTTGGCATGGAACGGCTTCTTGACCTTCGGTATGGTCTACTGGTTGGTTCCTAAAATGTTCAAGACCCGCTTACACTCCACCCCTCTTGCCAATTTCCATTTTTGGATCGGTACCTTGGGAATCATTTTATATGCACTGCCCATGTATGTTGCCGGATTTACACAGGCTTTAATGTGGAAAGATTTTAACCCGGATGGCACCTTGGTTTACGGTAACTTTTTGGAAACGGTAAATGAAATCATCCCCATGTACTGGATGCGTGCCATAGGAGGTAGTTTATATATCGTAGGGTTTATCGTTATGTTGTACAATGTCATAAAGACCGTGCGCGCAGGTAGTACGGTAGAGGACGAACTGGCAGAGGCCGCAGCATTGACACGGGTATCCAAAAAAAGGACCGCCGGAGAAACCTTCCATACCTGGTTGGAGCGTAAACCCGTACAATTGACCCTTTTGGCTACAGTAGCCATTTTAATAGGAGGAATCATCCAGATCGTACCTACCATTTTGGTAAAATCCAATATTCCCACCATCACCAGTGTAACGCCCTATACTCCGCTAGAGTTGGAAGGCAGGGACCTCTATATTCGTGAAGGTTGCGTTGGTTGCCATTCCCAAATGGTCCGCCCTTTCCGAAGCGAAGTGGAACGCTATGGGGAATATGCCAAGGCCGGGGAATTTGTCTACGACCACCCCTTCCTTTGGGGAAGTAAACGTACCGGCCCGGATCTGTTACGGATAGGTGGTAAATATTCGGATAATTGGCACTTAAACCATATGTATGATCCCCAAAGTACTTCATCTGGCTCCATAATGCCCGCTTATCAATGGTTGGTCCGTAACGAACTTGACCGCAGCGACATTCAGGATAAAATGGAGGCAATGGTCAGTTTAGGAGTGCCGTATACCGAATCGGATATTGCCGATGCAATGACATCAATGGATGAACAGGCATTGCAAATAGAGAAAAACCTCTATTCAGATCCCGACTTTGCCAAGAGTTATGAAGAGGACAAAAAGTATGCACAGGATAATGGAGAACCTTTTATAGAAATGAGGAATAGGGAAATTGTAGCATTAATAGCCTACCTACAACGCTTGGGTACGGATATTAAAATAAAAGAAACGGAAGAATTAATCTCTAAAAACGAATAGGCATGTTAAAATTTGTAAAAAACCATATGGAAAGTATTGAGGGCATTGCCACTTATCCTATGATATCATTGCTGATTTTCTTTGTCTTTTTTACACTTCTTTTTTGGTGGGTATTTACGGCCAGCAAGGAACATATCAAAGAAGTGAGTGAATTGCCATTAGATGATAACAACCAAAACAACGAAGTATTATGAAAAATATGTCACCTTGGTGGATTCGCGTCCCCTTACTGTTCTTTATCATTTTTGGACTGATGGAATACGTTATAGATTCCGGTGCTAAACCTGCTATAATAGAGTATCCTATTACCCAACTGTTTCTATTTTTGATATTGATGATTTTAATCGCCATTGAACTCATCGTAAAGTCCATTGAAAATGTAATGTTCCAGACGTTATCGGAAGAGGCCAAAGAGCGCTATTTAGCCGCAAAATCCAAAAAATGGGAATGGACATGGGGAAAAAAAATGTACCAAAAGCTTCTGGGTTCCAAACCTATGGAAGAAGAAGGGGAAATTATCCTGGACCACAATTATGACGGTATAAAGGAATTGGATAATAAGCTTCCGCCATGGTGGGTCTATATGTTCTACGCCACGATCCTGTTCGGCGTCATCTATTTGGCCCGTTTCCATGTGTTCAATGATTATGATCAAGGATTGGAATATGAGCTTGAAGTCGCAGAAGCCAAAATCGCTATTGAGGAGTATAAAAAAACTGCCAAGGGATTGGTAGATGTAAACACCGTGGAGGTACTAACCGATGCCGCTGATTTAAGCGCCGGGGAAAAAATATTTACGGCAAACTGTGTAGTTTGCCATATGGCCGATGGTGGTGGTGGAATAGGCCCTAACCTAACGGATAACTATTGGATTTTGGGCGGTGGTATAAAAAATGTGTTCAATACCATTTCCGAAGGTGGACGTGACGGCAAGGGAATGGTGTCATGGAAGCAAACCCTTAAACCCTTGGAAATGGCACAGGTGGCTAGTTACCTCTTAACCTTTCAAGGAACTACTGCGGCCAATCCAAAGGCGGCCGAAGGTGATGTTTGGATAGACCCGGACGCGCCACAAGAGGAATCGGAAACACCTACGGAGGCAGCACCTGAACAGGAAACCGATTCTACATCAGTGGTCATAAACGAATAGTATTTTCTTTTACGTAATGCGGATAGGACAATGGCAATGGACGAAAATTTTAGGGATTCTATAGGTACCATCAATGAAGAGGGAAAGCGAGCATGGGTCTTTCCCAAAAAGCCCAGTGGTCGGTTCTATGTATACCGTAAGTGGGTAAGCTACGGCTTATTATTGTTTTTGTTCGCTGCTCCATTTATTAAAATCAATGGCAATCAATTTTTGATGTTCAATGTACTGGAACGTCGTTTCAATATTTTTGGATTTCCGTTTTGGCCCCAGGATTTCCATCTGTTCGTGATTTCCATGATAACAGGTGTAATTTTCATAGCGCTTTTCACTGTTGCATTTGGAAGAATATTTTGTGGATGGATATGTCCCCAGACCATATTTATGGAAATGGTCTTTCGCAGGATCGAATATTGGATAGATGGCGATCGTGGGGCACAGATTAAACTGGACAGACAAGCTTGGAATGCCGAAAAAATAAGAAAGCGCATCCTGAAGTGGGTAATTTTCTTTATCATTTCCTTTTTGATCGCCAATGTGTTCTTAGCTTATCTCATAGGAGGTGATCGTCTAATTCGGTATGTTGTTGAAGGGCCTATGTTGCACCTAAGCACTATGGTCTCGCTCCTGATTTTTACAGCGGTCTTCTATTTTGTCTTCGCATGGTTTAGAGAGCAAGTATGTATCATAGCCTGTCCTTACGGAAGGATGCAAGGCGTTTTGTTGGACAACAAATCCATTGTAGTGGCCTATGACCATAAAAGAGGCGAGGGAGAAAATGGAAGAAAGAAATTTCGAAAAAATGAAGATAGGGAAGCATTGGGACATGGGGACTGTATAGATTGTTTCCAATGCGTTAACGTGTGCCCTACAGGAATAGACATTCGCAATGGAACGCAGTTGGAGTGTGTAAACTGTACGGCCTGTATAGATGAGTGCGATACCATTATGGAAAAGGTGAACCTGCCCAAAGGCCTTATTCGTTACGCCAGTGAGGACAATATTGAAAAAAAGGCAAAATTTAAGTTTACTCCCAGACTTAAGGGATATACCGCAGTATTGGTGATTTTGACCGGGGTGCTAACGGGAATGTTGTTTTTGCGAAATGACCTGGAAGCCAATATCCTAAGATTGCCAGGCCAATTGTATGAAAGAAAAGAGGGTAATCTGATCAGTAATGTATATACCTATAAACTGATGAACAAAACGACCAAGGATGTTACCGATGTGAGTTTTAAACTGTTATCCCATAAAGGAAAAATAGAAATGGTAACCCATGAAAATTTTAAAGTACCGGCCCAAGAACTGGCCGAAGGGACTTTATTTATAGAAATCAACAATTCCGCTCTAAACGGGGATAAGGATAAATTAAAGATCGGGGTCTATAGCGGTGAGGATTTAATAGAGACCACAACAACGGCCTTTTTAGCACCAAGAAGTTATAATTGAAGGTGGAAACAGCTCATATGGAGTACAAAATTGAAGTAGGCTCCTCCACTGGAATGAGGGGAGGTGGATTTGAGCGAAGCAGAAAAGCCGGAGGGGTCGAAAATAAGATAATCGCGAACATAAATAATAGATTCCCGTCTTCACGGGAATGAAAAATAGAACAAAAAATTATGAAAATAAACTGGGGAACAGGAATCGTATTGGCCTTTATAGCATTTATTGGGTTTATTCTATTTTTTGTAATTCGAATGAGCATGGATGATAGCGCAAATCATGATTTGGTCACAGAAGAATATTATAAGGCGGAATTGGGTTATCAAAAGGAAATAGACGCTGAAAATAATGCCATGGGACTGGACGAAAAAATTGTAGTTAAAAAAACGGTAGAAGGTCTACAGATTATCTTCCCCAAAGAGTTGGGAAGTCATGATATCAATGGAACAGTGTCCCTATATAGACCATCCAATAAACACTTGGATTTTAGCTTACCCGTAAGTTTGTCCAATTCACATTTGCTCATACCTGACAAACGTTTGTTGGATGGTCGCTGGGACCTTAAAATTGCCTGGAAGTATAAAGCTAAAGACTATTTATATAAGGAAAGTATAACGTATTAAAAAGATGTTGGACATTAACAAGAGATTTTAGATGTATGCTATACATCTAGTGCAAAGCGTAAATTTCTAATATCCGATATCTGAATTCTCATTTCTATAAACAATGTTGTTATCTGCTATCATCTTAGGACTATTGGGAAGTTTGCACTGCGTGGGCATGTGCGGCCCAATTGCCTTTATGCTGCCCGTAGATAGAACAAATAATCTAAAGAAATTTTTACAAATAAGTATCTATCATACAGGTAGATTGGCCGCCTATGGCATTATGGGCCTGATATTCGGATTTCTGGGCAAGGGACTATATATCTTTGGGATGCAGCAAAAACTGTCTATCGTTATCGGGATTCTGATGATTTTTATAGTACTCCTGCCCTATAAGGCCTTTAACAGATATAACTTTTCAAAATCCATATACCGGCTGGTTTCCAAAGTAAAGAATAAACTCGGTAAAGAACTTCAAAAAAAGACTTCCGATACTTTTCTTACGATTGGTTTTCTGAATGGTTTTCTTCCGTGTGGCCTGGTCTATATGGCCCTGTTCGGGGCTATAGCCATGGGAAGTCCCTGGGAAGGTTCTTTCTATATGGTGCTGTTCGGATTAGGCACAATTCCTCTGATGACAACCGCTATCTACTTCAGTAGCATGCTAAAAGGTGTTACCAAAAGGAGGATCCAAAAATTGATTCCTGTTTTCGTAGTGGTTATCGGAATTCTTTTTATCCTTCGTGGATTGGGATTGGGCATTCCCTATATTTCTCCAAAGCCGGTCATAGAACTCGCATCGAGTACCATAGAATGTCATCAACCATAAATTGTGAATAGCCAAAGAATTAATATCAACATATAATCCAATACAAGCATGAAAATTGTAACAGCAGCGGAAGCCGCTACACTAGTCCAATCCGGAAATAGAGTTTTTGTTCAGGGTGCCGCAATGACCCCTAATAGTTTAATCGATGCCATTTGTGAGCGATATACGGAATTGAAGGATGTAGAGATTATATCCATTCATACAGAGGGTGAGGTCAAATACACCTTGCCTCCTTATAATGAATCCTTTAAAATAAATTGTTGTTTTGTAGGCGGTAATGTTAGGAAAGCGGTAAACACCAATCAAGGAGACTATATCCCCATATTTCTAAGTGAGATACACTTGCTGTTCAGAAGAAATATTTTGCCTTTGGACGTAGCACTGGTACAGGTTTCCCCTCCGGATAAACATGGGTATTGTTCCTTGGGCGTTTCCGTGGATATTGCCTTGCCTGCGGTACAAAAGGCAAAAAAAGTCATTGCACAGATAAATCCCCAGGTACCTAGAACTCATGGAGACGGAATAATTCATATAAGTAATATAGATTGTGCTATAGAGGTAGATACCCCCATACATGTCCATAACCCTACTGCACTATCCGAAGTTGATGAACAGATAGGAAAACATGTTGCCGGACTTATAGAGGATGGGGCTACTTTACAATTGGGTATCGGAAATATTCCCAATGCCGTCCTAAACAACCTAACTAACCACAAAAGATTGGGTGTACATACCGAAATGTTTTCCGATGGACTGCTTCCCCTTGTGGAAAGCGGCATAATTACCGGAGAAGAAAAAGAAATGAAAACCGGGAAAATCGTTACCTGTTTTGCTGCGGGCTCTCAAAAATTGTATGATTTTATAGATGATAATCCTTCCGTACATTTTAAAGAAGCGGCTTATACCAATGACACCGCCATTATTAGAAAAAATCCAAAAGTTACCGCTATCAACAGTGCTATTGAGATAGATCTCACCGGTCAGGTATGTGCGGATACCATTGGAACCCGGCAATTCTCGGGAGTAGGCGGACAAATGGATTTTATCCGAGCGGCCTCGCTTTCCGAAGGTGGTAAACCTATTTTTGCCATATCTTCCACTACGGGAAAAGGGGTTTCAAAAATCACCCCTTATTTAAAACAAGGAGCCGGGGTCACTACCACTAGGGCCCATGTAAACTACGTAGCCACGGAATACGGAGTAGTGAACCTGTTTGGGAAAAATTTATATGAACGTGCAAAAGCACTTATTACCATAGCACATCCCGATCATAGGGAAGAACTGCAAAAAGCGGCCTTTGAACGCTTTGAGCGAAAAAATGGAGTGAAATTATGACCAAAGCGGACTTAAAAAACAGGGAAGACGTTTTCCTGTTAGTCAGAACATTTTACGATAAAATTAGGGCCGACGAAATACTCGGCCCTATCTTTAATGGTATTATTTCGGATTGGGAAAGCCACATCATCCTCTTGGTAGATTTTTGGGAAACCCAGCTATTCTTAAAACGGAAATACATGGGTAATCCGGTTACGGCACATCAAGAAGTGGACGATAAAATGAATCATACCATTACCTCCGAACATTTTGGATTATGGCTCAACCTTTGGTTTGCTACTATAGATGAACTGTTTGAGGGCGAAACTGCCTGGGTTGCCAAAAACAGGGCGCAGAAGATGAGCACTATGTTATTTATGAAAATCTTTGAACACAGAAATAAGTGAGTTAGACCAGCTCTGCTCCATGTATGGGAAACTGGAGGCGGGCAGTGGGCAGTTGCAGTGGACAGTTGGTATTAGGCAATAGGTATTTTTGATAACCGGAAACTGTCTTCCCAAAGACGAAGGATAAAAAACCAAAACCTTGAACCTTGAACCTTGAACTTTAAACTTTGAACCTTAAACCAGAAACCGAAAACGATAAACTAAATTGGTTTCCTTAAAAATCCTTCTTTTTTGATTTATATACTAGTCGCCAAACGGGGGCAACTGTCCAAAGCACCAACATTAATAGGGAAATAAATAACCCTTGGTCGGTACCAAAAAAGTTTTTGAACACTGCACCCGTATAGCCCAATAAGGCGGAAATATCCAACTCTAAAAGAATAAGTGTCCGTGAAAGGTCTATTGGATTGAGCATGGTGGCTGCCAAGGAAAAAGCATCCAACGGATATTCTTCAAAAACAATCAAGGACATCAGAAACAAACCATCATATATGACCGCCAAGAACAACCAAAGCAGCACCGCATAGCCAAATCCTTTGATCTTGTTTTCGTTGGACAGCGCAATATTGAAGGACAAGGCCGTGAAAATCAGGGTCAAAAACCCACCTGTTATCAAGAGCAATGAGAAATCGAAAATAGTATCGCTTTGGAAAAGTCCATAAAGCACAAAAGGAATACCAAGCCCTAGGACAAGACTTAGGGTCAATGAACCGGCCACCCCGAGATATTGCCCCAAGAAAATAGAGGAACGTTTGATAGGCAGGGCCAACAAAAGCTCGGTAAACTCTTTGGAATTATAATAGTACATAACGCCAAAAATAGTTCCGATCAACGGAACAAGTACAATGATAACATTCATTAAGGTAATCACCGCTTTAGATACGTCATTGTTCAAGAACAACAACACAAACCCCAAAGCCATATAAAACAAAAAATATACATAACTCCAGCGGCTACGGATAAGGTCGTAAAAACTATATTTCAGTATTTTAAGCATTTGTAGTAGTAGCTATTGCCGCAATGGCATGTTCAACGTTGGTTTGGTCAGTCTTCTTTTTCAATGCTTCGATACTTCCTTTAAAATATATTTTTCCTTCCAGAAGATAGACAATTTCATCGGCCACTTCTTCCACAAACTGCATAATATGTGAGGACACCAAGATGGTCTTTCCCTGTTTTTTTTCACGTTGTATCAGTTCTTTCAATCGGATAAGGGCTACAGGGTCTAGCCCGGTAGTGGGTTCGTCCAGAACGATCAAGGGGTTGTTGAACATAAAAGTAAGTACAATGTTTACTTTCTGCTTGGTACCTCCGGAAAGTGTCACCAATTTTTTGTCCAAAAACGGTTCAAGACCAAAAAGTGTCGTTAATTTTTCTTCTTCACTAGGTCTTTGACGCAAGTCTTTGATCATACGGATCAGTTCCTTTACTTTTAAATTGTTCGGAAAGTTGGCTATTTGTGGGAGGTATTGGATTTCCTGGCGGTACTTCCACTTGTTTTTGATGGATTTTCCCCCGACCGAAATCATACCTTTGTTCGGTATCACCATACCTAAAATGCTTTTGATCAAGGTAGTCTTGCCCGATCCGTTTGGACCCAGTATGGCAAAGATGCCGCCTTTTTCAATATGTAAATCGAGACCGGTAAGCACTTGGTTCTTTCCGAACTTTTTATGTAGATTTTCAATTTGTATCATTTGTTTTTGCTCAATTTAGCTGTATTTCCCGATTTCGATACTCGTGTTCCGATCTTACCCCTACCCCTATTCCACCACCTGCATTCCACTTTCTCTACCAGCCGGCGGACGTAGGATGTAAGTAAAATAGAGGAGTGGCCATATCGATCTTAGATTTTATGTTGGCTTTTTTTTGCCGATCGAATACGCCCACCGTCAACTTTTCTCATTAGCGGATTTGCATCCAATAAATTATCGGGCGTAAAGACCGGTGATACTTTTTCCGAGAAATCGATAATGTCCATAAACAGGCTCCGTAACAATACTATGGTTTCCGGTGTGCGGTTCACAACGTACGAAAATAATTTTACGGGACGATAGGGCACATCCCCGATACCATTCTTATCCAAATCATAACCTGTATAATCGCTCCAATAATTTTGGTCAAATACATTATCGTTCAGTCTGCTATTGTAGGAGATATCAAAGGAGTTGTACAAAAAGTTATTATGGATAAAGGAATTGGTATAACAGGCCCCTAATACTTTGATGGCCCATCCGTTTTTTATAAAACTATTGTTTTTGTAATCAATTCGGTTGGATCCCTCTATATTAATGCCTATCGTATTTTCCTCAAAGGTATTTCCGTTGATCTCGGCATCGTTGATTTCCTTTAAAAGCATTCCAAAAGCGGCCGTGCCCCAATTTTTACGAAACGTATTGCCCAACATTTTTATACGCTTAGAAAACATCACCGCTACCCCCGCGCCGTTATTTTCAAAAACATTGTTCGTGTATATATCATTGTTAGAGAACATAAAATGTAGTCCATACCGCAGATTATTGGTACTTATATTATCATTTATGGTGATATGATCCGAAAATTCCAAATAAATACCGTCCCTGACGCCTTGTACAATGTTTCGATCTACTTCCACATGATGTGAATACCACAATTGAATGCCGTTCCCGGAATTATACTCATCCGTAGCGTCACCGATGATTTTGTTGTGGTACACTCTTCCGTTACTGGATTTTTCCAAGTAGATACCAAAAAATAATTTTTCCAATACCACGTTTTGTATCAAAAAGTTTTCACTTTTTACTACACGTATTGCGGCGTAATCCGTGGTGTAACTAGTACCTACATTGATAACAAAAAGACCGTCTACAGTTACGTTATCCGATACTATCCGAATAATTTCACCCTTGTCCTCCCCATCTACTATGGGAAAATTTTTCCCAAAGAGGGTCAGCGGTTTGTCTATCAAAATATTGTATTCCTTATAGGTACCCTTTTTTATCAATACCGTATCGTAATCGGCCGCCATGGCAATACCTTCTTTTATGGAGGTTATTTCACAGGACTTACACACTGTAATGGTATCTGCCAGAAGGACATGATGGGTCGTGAATGAAAGGAGGAGAAAGAAAAATCCGCGTATGTATTTCATCAGCGAACGATCAAAAATTTAGAATTCTCTTTTGCCTCTACCCAATGCACCGTATGCTTCGGAAAGCTAAAATGTTGTTGTCGTTTTAGAGCGTAGGGTTTACCATCGATATGAAAAACAAGGTCGCCCTCCAAAACAATCAACTCGGCATCTTTTGGAGAAGTATGTTCTGGAAAAATAGCATCTCTTTCCAGACTGATACTCAGAATTTCCAAGGCATCGTTCTTCACCAGTTTTTGCACGTTCAATTGGTTGAATGGCTGTGTTCGTATGGTGGAATCAATGGTATACATATCGTGTCTAGCTTAATGGTTATGAAACAATCCTATTTTCGGAACCGTTGTTGCAGTCCTTCCCAGGTAAAAAGTTCACCTTCGTTTTCTTTCTGGGCATACGCTGCAGCCGCTTTTGTTTCAAAGGCGCTCAAATATTCCCCCATGGGACTTGGAATATTTTTACTTATAAGGTACGTAGCCTTTGTAGCATCAATGAGGTTGCCGGGGGCATTATAATCGTTTACAAAAAAAAGGGCGATCGTTTCGTTATCTACTTCTTTTAAACGATTCATCATACATTCCGTAGCATCAAAAGAATAGGTTTTTCCTTTCCGGGTCATAAACTGTGCGGCATGCTGTTTATCCACAATGGTCATGCTACAAAAATGGCATCCGTCCGAACCATACGCTATGGGTTTTGGACTTGAATTGCATCCTAAAAGCATAAAAAAAACTATAAACAATACCACCGAACATTTCTTCATGATGTTACCAATTTACTGGCCTTTTGAGTTTTCAAGGACTTATTGTTTTTCCATCCGACTAAAAAAGCAACAACCGTCAGCATCATTCCAGCGAACATCATCCACGCCCCTGTGGACGGTAGTGAAGTTACATCAAAATTCAACATTTTGGTATGGCCGAACAAGGGAGGTTTGTAACTCATGGGTGTTCCATCCGGATTGGTGAGTTTCATAATGGCATTAGGATCCAAATTGGTCCCATAATCCACCATCCACGCGTTAAAATCGTACATGCCCAGAATGCCCAGAATGCTCATGAGCACGAACCATCCCATAAACCATTTGTAATTTACTATTTTAAAGAACCCCAAAAGTCCGATAAGTACGCCCAAAGCTACCATACCACCAATGACCAAAGGAAAGGTACTAAATTCCCACATTTCTTCGGCCTTGGGCAATTTGCGCATTCCTATGTAATGGTTGAGACCATCAATATTCTGTATGTCGAACTCGCTGACGCCCCGAATACCGTCAATATGAATATTCATTCCCAAAGGATCGGGATATTGCGGTGCCCCTAACATAATGTTCCATAGGGGGAAAAAATACAATCCCAATAAGAACAAGGGACCTATTGCCATAGCTATACTTGCTTTTTTCATCTATTACGGATTTAGGTTACACACAAATTGAGATTTGTCTTTGAAGGTCGTATCCGTCTTCAATTTGTAAAAAAGCGGGCAGGTGTTAGACGCAGCCCGCTTTTGTGCTGAAAGAAATAATCACTAATACCTTTATTCGCCCAATGACCATGAGAGGTCTATATTGGAATTGGCGGGCGACACTCTTACGTAACCCTGCATTTCTTGGTGCAATGCCGAACAGAAATCCGTACAATAGAACGGCCATACACCCACTTGCTTGGGTTCCCATATGGAGGTCTTGGTCTGTCCTGGCATCACCAATAATTCAGAGGTGTTTTGCCCTATCATGGAGAAACCATGGGGAACATCAAAATCTTGTTCATGATTGGTAATATGGAAATATACCTTATCCCCTACTTTGACACCTTCAATGTTATCAGGTGTAAAGTGGCTACGGATGGTAGACATATAAATATGTACCTCTTTGCCATTACGCTCTACGCGCGCTTCATTGGGACTCGGGGTAGCATACTTGTGTTTATTATCGTCCAACCTATAGATTTTTTTTGATTTTGGTGCCAACAGTTCTGCGGGGCAACCGGCGGCATAATGCGGCTCGCCATGTGTTGGAAAATCATAGATGAGTTCCATTTTTTCGCCCGAAATATCATATATCTGAGCGGAGTGCTCCATTTCCGGACCTGTGGGCAAATAGCGATCCTTGGTAATCTTGTTCATGGCCACCGCGTACTTGCCGAAAGGTTTTCTGGAATTTCCTCCGGGAATCATTATATGCCCTACCGAATAGAATGTTGGTTTTCTGTCAATGACTTCCCAAGAACCTAATTTCCATTTTACCACTTCCGAAGAAATAAAGAAGGTGGTATACGCATTGCCCCGTCCGTCAAACTCCGTATGTAAAGGGCCTAGTCCGCCACTTTTTACGACCCCTGCCAATACGTCCTCAAATTTTAAGATGGGGATACCATAGGCTTCTCCATCGAATTTTTCACCTTCTATGGCCGCCAACATTTTATCAAAGGAATGTATGGTGAGATCCGCTGAAAGCTTTCCGTTACCAATAATATATTCGCCCGTTGGATCAACATCACAACCGTGGGGCGATTTTGGGGTGGGTAAAAAGAAAACCGCCCCGGGAACCTTAAGGGGATCCACCGTCAACACTTCCTTTTTCATGGTAGAAGTACCGGTATGGGTACTTTCGTCATATACATTATGTGCGTAGTTAGCGGGCACCTTTGTTCCCCCGCCATTGTTTACATATTCCTCTATTTTCTTCCAGTTGACAGCAGCTATAAAATCTTTATCATTTTGAGAAGAGTTTACCTCCATAAGTGAATTGGCCTCCTCGGTATTATAGGTCGTAAAGAAGAACCAACCATGTGATTTTCCACGTCCCGGGTGCGAAAGGTCATAATTAAAACCGGGCATCAACAGTTGAAACTTAATATCTAGATGACCATGTTCCGGCTCAACGCTAATAAAAGTTAAAGCGCCTTTAAAATTTCCCTTATATTCGTTAATGGGCATATCCCGTTGGGGAACAGGTACGGAAAATCGCGTACCGGCCACTACATACTCCGTATTCTCGGTGATAAACGAGGAACTATGGTTACCCGCACTATTGGGCACCTCTATAATCTCCTCGGTCTCAAAGGTACTCAGGCTTATTCTTGCAATACGAGGGGTGTTGTTACCGTTGATAAAAACCCACCTTCCATCGAGTTCCCCATTGGTCTGCGAAATATCGGGGTGGTGCGCATCATCCCATGGTACAAACCCGTACGAGGTATTCAACATCGGTTTTGTTTCTTCGGAATACCCATAACCCGACGTAGGGAATTGGGAAAAAACAGGAATTTCCTTGAACATACGTCCGGAAGGAAGACCGTATACCGTAAGATTGCCACTATACCCCCCTGATAAAAATGCGTAAAACTCATCTTGTTCCCCTGGGGCGACATATACCTTTTCGGCACTGCTTGAAGACAATGCACCGTTGGAAGAGGCTTTACCGTTCTGATTACCGCAACCGGAGAACATCAAGGTAGCCCCCAATACTGCAAATACATAATAATACTTATAATTTTTCATTTGTACCTATTTTATTGTTTATTCGGATTTTTGATTTATTCGGATGGTGGTAAAATAACCTTATCCACTACGTGTACGATGCCGTTTCCGGCGGGAATACTGGCCACAATTTTGGCTCCCCCCACGTATACATCGTCACCCTTGACTTCTACCGTGGTATTTTGGTCATTGGCCTGCCCCAGTTTTTTGAACTTCTTTAGAAAATCCCTGTCGTAGTTCCCGGCAGTAACATGGTGCTTTAAAATATTGGCAAGTGCATCCTTGTTTTCCGGTTTTAACAGGTCTTCTACCGTGCCTGCGGGCAAGGCATCAAAAGCTGCATTCGTGGGTGCAAAGACCATTAGGGGACCCGCGTTCACCAAGGCATTTTCCAAATTGGCGGCCTGTACGGCAGCGACCAAAGTGGTATGGTCCGGTGAACCTATGGCAATTTGAAGTACGTTGGGTGTAGACCCGTCATCTTCAATAAAGGCCTGGCCCTGTTTTTTGGTTACTTCATTTTCAGTTTTGGTCGTGGTTTCATTTTGCTTTGTCTCGGTCTTACAACTTGTAACTGAAATAACAAATAGTAAGGCCATAAGCGAACGTATGGTTGTTTTCATATCTATGTTACTTATTTTTCGTTTTCCAAGGTTCTGAAATACTCTAAAATTGCCCTTGCTTCTTCCTCTTTTAAATTTTGGTTCGCCATGGGAGAACCATTATGTTCTACTAAAAGTTCTTTCGCCAAAGGATCTTCCTTTACCATTCTTTCCGGATCAAGAATCATGTTCATTATCCATTCCGGGCTACGCCGTTCCAATATGTTTACGGGAGGCGGACCAATGAACTTTTTATGTGTTCTATGACAGGCCGTGCAATTGGTCTTAAACAATTCGGCTCCGGTGGCCGCCATTTGATTATCGATTTCTTCGGCCAAGGTCAAGGTTGTTATCGCTCCTATTCCTTTATTGGTCAAATCTACCCGTTCCGAGGCCGGAACGGTATTTGCAGTTGTTTCTACGGATTTTTCTACCTTATCCGGTTTTTTGGTTTGTATGGTAAATCCTTCTTTTTTTTCTTCCTTGCCCCCGCAGCTGATAAGAAGTACTACGGATAGCAAAGTCACTAATTTGACTCCTGTGTTCATTAGTTGTTGTTTAGAAATTATGGTCAAATTTAAATAGGGATAGTCGTTGAAAACATGATATTTATCATATTTAAGATAAAAATGTCCTTTTATCTTTATATTTACAATCCAAGATAGTATTATGCTCTCCAATTCATCTAAATACGCCATAAAGGCCGTTTTGTACCTGGCCCTATATTCTAGCGAAACAAGCAAGATTATGGTCAAGGATATTAGTACATCCATTGAGGTACCCCAGGCTTACCTGGCAAAACTATTGCAGGAACTATCCAGACATAATATCATTTCCTCAACAAAGGGTCCCAAAGGAGGGTTTTATTTGAACGAAAAGAATAGAGACGGGTCGCTGATCAATATTGTACACGTCATCGATGGTCAAAAAAGAATTACGTCCTGTCTGTTGGGCATAAAGGATTGTGATGAAGAAAGGCCATGCCCGTTGCACAATCTTGTGGCTCCCTCCAGATCTGCATTTCTCAAAAGTTTGGAAAACAAAACTATCGGCAATCTTTCTATAGATATCCAAAAACAGGCTTCATTTTTGCCCTTTTAAAAATAAAAGGAATTCTCAAGGTGGAAAGTCTGGGATGTATGATGTGCGCACCTCTCAATGACCGCCAACGATCATATGCGGAATTTATGAAAAGTAAACAAGTAAGGGAAGCACATTATAAAAAAGGCCTCCCTTACCACACCAACTAAATAATTAACTATTATATCTTAAAAGTAACTACCGGTATTTTAGAGTGATTGGCAATATCTTCCCCTATACTTCCCATGAAAAAATGTGACAGTCCTTTACGTCCATGAGTAGGGATACCCACTAAATCGGCATTTATACTTTCACTATAATTTAGGATTCCCTTTTCTACACTATAGTCATTATAGATTTCTACTTCTTTGCCTACTCCCGCTTTCTGCAGAAAGCCCGATATTCTTTTGTAGGTATCCTTAGTACTCAAGAAATCATCGCCCGGGGTATTTATATAGACCAAATGTAATTTAGCGGAAAGCTTATCGGCAAAATCTTTGGCTTTTCTAAAGGACAAAAGGCTATTTTCCTTGAAATCACATGCAAAAACAAAATGTTCTACTTTAAAATCCGTTAAATCCTCCTTTATGACCAAAACGGGAATATTGGAATTACGTACCACTTTCTCCGCATTGGAACCCACAAAAATCTCTTTTAGGCCATCTGTTCCATGGGAACCCATGACCACCAGATCGGCATCATGCTTTTTGGCAATTTCGTTCACCTCGCTAAAGACTTTGTAATGCTTCACGATAGGAGTTATCGTAACCCCTTTTAAATAAGACCTATCCAGAAAATCATCAAACCTTTTTTCTGCCATTTTCAATAACATAACGGCCTGTTCCGGAGGTAAACCATTGGAGGATAAAATCGTATCCGACAACTCCAACATATGAAGTGCAAAAATTTCGGATCGATGTTTTTTTGAAATTGACGCGGCCACTTTCAGCGCATATTCGGATTGTTTCGAGAAATCGATAGGTACAATTATTTTTTTCATCATATTGATTTAAGGTGATTCCATTAAGTATTACACCGTCATTGAAAACAATTGCGTTTCAGGCCGGTTTTTATGTAAATACAGATCAAACGCCATACATACGTTACGTACAAATGGTCTTCCCTTTTCCAATATTTTAAGGGTATTGGAAGTAATTTCCAACAGACCATCTTCCTGCATTTCCCCAAGTCTTAACAATACATTGGGCAACTCATCAAACTGCAGGGACCAATCTTCCCATGAAGTTGAAAAGTTACACATAAGGTTCAAAATATGCTTCCGTACAATACGATCTTCGCGCTTAAGCGTATGCCCTCTGTACACAGGAATAATATTGTTTTCCAATAAGTTTTCGTATTCCTCTATTCCTTTTACATTTTGGGCAAACCCGTACCAACTATCACTGATCGCAGAAGCCCCCAATCCGATCATAAGCTGGGTTTTTGATGCGGTATATCCCATAAAGTTTCTATGTAAGCCGCCCGACTGCCAAGATGTATAGAGGGAATCCTTGTCCAACGCAAAATGATCCATTCCTATCTCATGGTACCCCACTTGTGCCAGAAGTTTTTTGCCTTTTTCATATTGATTGCGCTTTTCTATAGCGGAAGGTAAATCTTCCTCCCTATAGCCCCTTTGTCCATTTCCTTTAAGCCATGGTACATGCGCATAGCTGTAAAACGCCAAACGATCGGGCATCAGTTCCTTGGTCTTTAATATCGTTGTTTCTACATGCTCCAGTTTCTGAAAAGGCAATCCAAAAATAATATCATGTCCAACTGATGTAAAACCTATTTCACGGGCCATATCAGTAGCTTTTTTTACACTTTCAAAAGACTGTTCTCTATGAATGGCTTTCTGGACGGTCTCATTATAGTCCTGCACGCCAAAACTGACCCTTCTAAATCCAAAATCGTATAGTATTTTTAGATGTTCCGCAGTAGTATTGTTGGGATGACCTTCAAAACTAAACTCATAGCCTTTTGCCTTATAGGCGCTTCTAAAAATACCGGTCATGAGCAATTTTAGATTTTCGGGAGAAAAAAAAGTAGGAGTTCCTCCACCCAAATGCAGTTCTTTTATATTGGGCCGTTCGTGGAAAAGATTACAATACAACTGCCACTCCTTAAGAACGGCCTTTATATAGGGCATTTCAACGTTATGACGTTTGGTAATTCGCTTATGACAGCCACAAAACGTACACATGCTTTCACAAAAAGGAAGATGTATATACAGGCTAATACCTTCGTCCGAATTACTTTCCACAAAACTTTTTTGTACCGTTTCTTTCCATTTCTTACCGGAAAATGTGTGGGCGTCCCAATACGGCACCGTTGGATAACTTGTGTAGCGCGGACCGGATACGTTGTATTTTTGTATTAAGGATGAATTCATATATAATTACATTATAATATCAAAAATAAACTCAGCTATGTTTTTAAAACATGATAAATATCAGGGTATAGGCAAATAGTAAAACAAGTGTTCCCCGATTTTTTCGTGGTCTATTGCAAACTACTTCGAGTATATCTTAAAAGTAACCACCGGTTTTTTGGAGTGGTTCGCTATATCTTCCCCTATGCTTCCAACAAGAAAATGGGCCAAGCCCCTGCGACCATGGGTGGGAACAGCTATGGCATCCGCATTGATCTTTTCCGCATAGTCCAGTATCCCTTTTTCTACACCGTAGTCATTATAAATCGCCACTTCTTTACGTATTCCTGTATTGTTCATAAACTGGGATATTTTTTCCTCGGCCTCCCTTGTACTCAGGAAACCGTACGCCGGTACATTTATATATACCAAATGCAGTTCGGAGCCGAAATTATCCGCTACTTGTTTGGCTTTTCTGTAGGTGGTTACGTTCTCGTCCTTAAAATGCCAGGCCAAGACCATTTTGTTTATTTTAAAGTTGGACATTTGTTCTTTGATTACCAAAACCGGAATATCCGATGTCCTTACTACCTTTTCTGTATTGGAACCTACAAATACATCTTTTATACCACTAATCCCGTGCGACCCCATTACAATGAGATCGATACCCTGCTCCTGGGCCACTATATTGATTTCGGTAAATATCTTGTAGTTCTGAACTATTTCCTTGACCCTGATACCCTTGAGATAGTCTTTGTCTAA
This sequence comes from Saonia sp., assembly GCA_049670505.1. GTDB lineage: Bacteria > Bacteroidota > Bacteroidia > Flavobacteriales > Flavobacteriaceae > JBATTK01. Next base: position 84,018 of record JBATTK010000036.1, on the reverse strand, counting down.
AAAAGTTTCAAATCTTTTCTTTGCCAATCTCATATAATACTGGGCCTCCGCAAATTCTTGGGAATCGTCTTTGGTAAGTACGGCTTGTGAAAGCCCCATCATATGCAGTACAATAATCTCCGCTTTGTTGGTTCTGGCCAAAGTTGCCGCAACTTCCAACGCATGCGCCGAATATTCGGAAAAATCCACCGGAACCAATATCTTTTTCATCTTGTCCTAGAATTAAAATAACCTAATACCCTTTAAAAATCTCTTTTCTTTTTCTCAGTTGTCTTTCCAAATCCTTAAGCGTATTCGTTGCTGCCTTTTCAAAATTATCTTCATTGGATCTTGCAAAAATCCGAGGGCCGGGTGCACTCAATTCTATTTCGCAGATTTGTCCCATTTCCGAAGGGTCATTTTCCCTTTTAAAAAACACTTGGGCCTTAATAACCCATGGGAACTTATTGGATAATTTTTGCAGCTTGTCCGTAACTATTGTGCTTAGGGAATCACTTGTAGCCATTTGCACATATTGTATCTCCACTTTCATATTTTATCAATGCTATAATTTAAGTCAAAATTAGCGTAGCACTTTACAATTAAAAATGACTTATATCATTTCTTATTATTTTTAAATCCCCAACGCTACGCTTCACCTCAAATACCAAATCCATATCTAATGTCACACTAATCATATTACTATCTTCAACGCAAGACCACTTGTACCGAGACGCCGCACTGAGCTTGCCGAAGTATTGCCGAAGTGTTGTAGAAGTATTACTACCTTCCTGACCAAAATCATTTTACGTATATCAAACGGATCATACCTTAGCAGCGAAAATCAAAATTTAAACAAATGAGACGTATATCCGTATGGTTAACAATAATGTTGGCCTTTCCAGTTTTGGTCAGTTCACAAACCCAGGAGGCCTTTAACGAAATAGCCCCGTTCAGTGAAGGGTTGGCAGCCGTTAGAAAAGGAAGTCAATGGGGTTTTATAGATGCAAAAGGGAATCTGGCCATCGACTTTAGGAGTGATTTGGTCTGGAATAAAAACGCGGACACCTCCGCATCCGGGATTAAGGGGATATCCTATCCGATTTTTAAAGATGGTAGGTGTTTGGTAAAAAAAATGGAAGATGAAATACCCATCTACGGGTTCATAGATACCACGGGAGGCTTGATTATCGACCATCAATTTTTAAATGTTACGCCCTTTGAAAACGGTTATACCACGGGAGTTGTTTTTGAGAAAGTATTTAGAGGGAACAACGAGTTCAACTTAAGGATCTACGATTATAAATTCCACGATGTTTTAATGGACAGTTCCGGTAAAATAGTGGAATTTTTTGATCGGCGCTATAATATTCAACTGACCAAAAGAAGATATGAGTTACCGGACTTGGGTACCAAATTATTACTAAAAAACTTAATTGCGATACGGACTGCGGATAAACTGTGGAAAATACGTAAGCTAGATTTATAAATCCGGCAAGAAATTTGCCCATGTGCTTTCGGAAAAGGGGTAGATTTTTTAACTGGTCAACGGGATATTCGTAGGCCTTTGGGTCCATACAAATTTTAGAACAGGTTACTAAGTTATTTGTTATGTCGTTTCGATACGATTTTCTATTCGAAAATCACTCAATGACCGTATGTGGTGCCTGATTGATTTCCCGGCAATTGTATCGAAGGCACATGGTCATCGTATTACATAGTTTCTTAGAAAACGAAAGCCCTACGTTAAAAGTGTAGATTTAACTGCCGCCTTTAGATTTGTGCTAACAATTTTGGCCAGTAACTTTTAATCCTTTTTTGGAGGCTGTGGCAACACTTCTTCGGGAAAAGGAAAAAGAATGGTGGAATTCTTTTCCGCAGCTATATTGGATAAGGTCTGATATAACCTTAATTTAATGGCCGATGGGGATTGATCTATAAGCTTACCGGCCTCCAATAATTTACCTGCTGCCTGCTCTTCTGCCAGCGCCAAAATTATCCTTGCCCTTCTGGATCGTTCCGCTTCGGCCTGGTTGGCCATCATTCGCCTCATATTTTCGGGCAGCTGAATATCCTTTATTTTTACATCCTTAATCTCAATGCCCCATTCATGGGTCTCCTGTTCAACAATACTTTTAATATTCTTGCCCATTTCCTCCCGTTTGGACAGAATTGTATCCAGTTCTACTTTTCCGCAGACATCCCTTAGGGCCGCTTGGGAGAGTTGCGTAATGGCAAATGCAAATTCCTCGACCTCTAGTACCGCCTTTTCCGGGTCGTTGATCCTAAAAAAGACTACCCCGTCTATACTACAGGGTACGTTATCCTCTGTCATCACTTCCTGGGATACCACATTAATGGTGATTACCCGAATATCAACGACCTGAATGGTTTCCACAATGGGAATAATCCATCTGAGACCGGGCTGAAGGGTCTTAATATACTTTCCAAAACGGAATTTCAAGGCCCTTTTATATTCAAAAACAATTCGTATTCCGGCCAATAGAATTAAACCGATAATAATACTGAACAATAGTAGCGGATTCATACGTGTGGTATTAAAATTAGGAGTACGGCAATTTTTACCTGTGATTGGAAGAAGCGCCAAAAACAAAAAATCACAACACATTTGATGCTTTCGGCCCTTGAAATTTTAAGCGCAAAAGGAATCGAAAAATAGGCTCCTTTGGCCTTATGACCATCTCCCTTAAAGTTACAAAAAATACAGGTGAAAACAAAATATGAAAAGGGTCTAATACGTCCGAAATCGCAGTGATTCCGGTATATTGGAAAACGACAACTTAAAACGTCCTCAATGGTGTTGAGCGTCCTTGACATCTTCGGATTTTAATTTTCTATAAAAGGATATGTTCAAAAAAGCAAACCAAATAAGACAGCAAACAAAGGTAACTTTCTGAAATATGGGAAGCGTATTTAAAAAAGACCCGGTTTCATAAATATAGAAGTTCCCCAAAAAAATAAGGAGACATATGAGTCCGAAGACAAAAAGCTTAAAATGCCGTGCTTTAAAAAGTTCGATAAAACAACTGATAAATGCTATAGCGCCAAAAACTCCCGCAATACGAACAATCGAATCATGGGTTTTAGCGGTCAAAAACAAGGTGACTACAAAAGATGCCATTCCGGTCCAAAGCATTATTTTTTGATTCATGCTTTTAACGGAAAAAAATCCGGGTAAATATGCCCATAACAAAAGAAGACTAACACAAAGTACGGCCAATGAGGTTCTCGCAACAAAGCGGGCCGAATTTAGTTCTCCGTTAATTGCATAACGGTCTAGCAAATCACATAGGTAATTGTTCCAAAAACTAAATCCTATTTGATCGGGCAATATATGGGAACCCCCTGGATAGCTTATAGCTGCAATAATATAGAACAAAATAAAAAACACCATCCCGACCAAGGGCAACAATAATACATTTGGTTTTGGAACGGTGGGAAGAAAACTCATTTTTATCGGTTTGGTTTAATTTCTTGTAGTTCCACTTCATTCCCGAATCAACACCTCCTTTTTAGTTTAGGAACGATTATATTGCCAAGATAATAGCTTCATTCTTGATCATTTTTATGTAACGGTAGCTGTAATGCTTTCGCGATTTTTTCTTTCAAGGTCATTCACAACTATATGCAAGATAATGCACCTAAAGATACTGAAGAATGACCAAGGTCATCAAAAAGTACAGTTGTATTGAGGAGGTTTTCCGTACACAGAAAAAAGTCACTTTACGGATTGTCTTACGGGTCTATAACTATGGTTCCACGGGGCATTGATATATTCCTTTTTTCTTGATTTCCTTTCGCGGTTTTTGATAATCATATAACGCTGATCTACTTCGCGACTACGATAACCCAATAAATGAAAAAACTGTTTCGAGAAGAATCGGGCTACTCTTTTGTCGACCATTAATCCATCACGATCAGGTAGTAACCATTTGACACCGGGAAGTATGGGTAGGATAGCATCCAAGTGTATTTTACGCAAAGCCGATGACAGCAAAAGAAAAAAAGAGGGTATCCTTCTAATGTTGAAGAAACCTTCCGCACCCTGATGCTGATATAAAGGCATGAATATCCTTCCTTTTTTAGTTGCCAAAATCTCCTCTCCATTGCTTATGGCAACTTTCTCACCTTTAGAAAGTTGTTGAAAATTAATATAGCCGGGAAGCATGCTAAAGCGTTCCCTTTTCTTTATTCGATGGCGATGAAAAATCTCATAGAAATCCCTCTTATCCGTTGAAGTCTTTGCCAACATCTCAAAATACCCTTGGTAATCTATTTCCTTTTCAGCTATGCTACCTGCAAAAACAGTGGTGAGGTAAATAAAGGCGATATGGTTTTGTATGGCCATAAACTCGTCATGTTGACCACTTTCATAGCCAAAAGCTACATACCCCATTTCATTGATATAACTCAGTAAAGGGCCTTCCAAATATTCTTCGATTCCCAAAACAAGGGGTATGGGGTACTGTGCCACAAATTTCCTGTTCAGCAGACTATCGTTCAAGAGTGCAAAAGGAATGGTCTTGCCCGAAGTGCTATGTAGATCCATAAAATAGAAGGGACCCTTTTCCGTATGTAGGATCTCCTCAATGGTATGATATAGCTCCATTTGTTGGGCGATATCCTCATTTTCGGGCTTTAACTCGCCCCTGAGTAATTTTGCTATGGTTTCTTTTGTCCATAGACGATTTAAATCTTGTTTATGGTACCGCTCCCCTTTTTCCAAAGCCCAGAGATTACCGCTCAGGGCATAAATATTCCCTTTAACATTTAAATCATTTTCAATGATTTCCTGTAAAACCTGTTGCAAGGCAAATACTCCCGAAGGCTCATTGCCATGCATACCCCCAATAAAGATAAGGGTAGGTCCAGGTTCTTTCCCTTTATGATGCCCTATGAACCTGTCTACTTTAATCGATTTGTTTAGTGCTTTGCTATATACCATCACCATTAGACCATAAAGTTATATCTTTTTTGGTAATAATGCCTACTAATTTCTTTCCCCGAACTACGGGCAAGCATCCAATTTTATTGGTTTCCATTAGTTCAACAACAGTATTTATTTCGGTTTCCGGAGATACCGTTATTACCTCTTTTATCATAATATTGCCTACGATACGTTCATCTACTCCCTTTTTATCCTTCATATACTGTTCCATATGACTCCATGTAAGCAATCCACATAGATCTCTGGTCCTGTTCTCAATGGGGATATGATGAATGTTCTTCCATTTCATAACGCTGGTAGCCAAAGCGGCCAGGTCATTTTCATTCACAATAAACATTTGGGTAGACATAATATGGCCTGCCAAATGCGCGTTTTTATTATTTTCATGGTGTTTTCCTACCGAGGACCATTCATGTACCGGCCTATCGGTCTGTTGATTTTCGTAAATGGTCTTGGTCAAATTTACCAAGGCATCATCTTGCTTCATTTCTTTTTTTAGTCGGCGATAGTTTGCAATACTCCATTGTGCCCCCGTATGGCCGGCTGCACGTTTTTCAATAACACCTAACAATCGTTCAATATCCAATTTGTCTATTGATGCACCTTCCAAACCTGCATATGCTATGGGCAATAATTCTTTTAAAACCAACTCGTGTACGGGTATAAGTTGGTCTTCCCAAAGCATCATGGAAGCTTTCCCGGTGCGTGCGGACTTTATAAAATTGCCCTTTGCATCACGAAAATCCATACAATTGGGTATGTCGTCGAACTTGGATGGCCTACCTTTCATCAATCCGACCCAAAAAGCAAAATTGGCCATTTCATCAAGCACGGAAGGACCCGCCGGAATGTATCTATTTTCTATTCGAACATGGGCTTTCCCTCCCCCTACTCCATAGCAGGGCCGATTCCATCTATAAATAGTTCCGTTATGAAGATTTAGCGCCCTAAGTTTGGGTATAGTCCCTTTTTTAAGTTCTTCAAGGGAATTATCGGAAATATCCGTAGCCAACATTACTTCATGATTGGCAATATCATTTTTAAAAATTTCCACAATAGATCCAGTGGCCCATTGATTTCCATAGGCTACCCTAGGCTGTCGATCTTTTAATGCGTAACAGGAACGTCTTGTATCTATACTTTGTTGAAAAAGGGCGATGCGCGTTTCGTTCCAAAGCTCCCGACCTAATAACAGGGGGGAGTTGGCGCAAATTCCTAATATGGGACCAGAAATCGCCTGCGCCCAATTATAACTGGCAACAAAATCCTTGGGATCGACCTGTAAATGTAATTGAAAACTGGTATTGCATGCTTCGAACAAAACGGAATCATGAATAATACAGAGTTCATCAACACCTTGGATATTTAATTCGGGATCTGCTCCCCGTAATTCTTTTATAATGACATTGAGCGCATCATATCTTGGGCTTGGTGTCATATAATCCAATTGCAATTCGTTTTTGCTAATTGTAGGTAATATCCCTGTAAGCACAATTTTGGCATCATGTTTTTGAGCCTTACGCGCCGCTTTCCCCAAAAAGTCTCTTAGTTCGTTTTCAACCTTGGAGAAACAATCTTGTTTCAATTCCCATGGATCTAAATTGATTTCAAGATTATAACGTGCTATTTCGGTCGTAAAATGAGGGTCATTAATAGCTTCTAATATCTCTGGACCATATTTTGAAGGACGCCAGGCATCTGTAACCAGGCAAAGTTCCTGTTCCGCACCTATTCGGACCACATCGTTTTCAATTAAACCATTTTCCAACATTAGTTCCAGTGCCTTGATATCTTCGAGTAGGTGATTTATGAACTCTGCCCTGGATTCAATACTACTGACCTTACGAACTTGGTGAACTCCCATACATAGTTTTTTTCATTTACACTAGGATTATATATTGCTTATTGCATTTCTCAATTTAGTATTTATTTCCTTGAAAACAATACATTAAATAAATCCGAATTGCCAGCGTTTTTACAAGTACAATAAATCTATAAAGGATATCCTTTCAACCGCTACTGTCAAAAACAGAAACAGGAAGCCAAGGCCTCCTGTTTCCTATGAGAAATCGTGTTTGTCAATATGTCAAATCAATCTTTAAATTACTTTATTACCAAAATAACGTAAAGGTCGATTCTCTTAGAAACAGTGTCGATTTCATCAATTCGGCCATTATCACTTTAAGGCGACAAGGACCTTTGCTATCTCATTTCAATTTCTAATGTATTGTCACATTAAAAACTGTATACTCCTAGCAATCCTAATTTGTTTCAACGAACCTTATTCATTCTAGCTGCTAAATTATGGGTCTTTACCGGCTCAAAAAATGACATCTGTCATGTTTTGAGCTTTTTACGTTCACTGCTTATCCAAGTTTTGCGCGACTTCTTTTCCAAATACATTTGCCGTAACTACCGTACCTAACATTTGATATTTCGATGCTGCATTCATCTTAGCATCTCTACAACCGAAACTTTCGGGAGGCTATCAGAGGTAATGGCATCCACTTGAAGACTATATGATAAATGTCATTGCCGATTGCCCGCAAAGTAGATAATTTCACCAAAAAGAAATCTAGGTCGGTATGAAGGGTGTATGGAACCTTGGGCGAATAGCAAATATCAAAATACAGGTACACTGGACCTTTGCCCTTTTATTACTTTGGATAATTTTCTCGGAGTTACAGCGGGGTGGCACTTTAGCGTCTACTTTATTCAGTATGAGCCTTATTCTTGTGCTGTTCCTATGTGTGGTACTACATGAACTGGGACACGCTTTGACGGCAAAAAAATTCAATATAAGGACTCAAAAAATTACGCTATTACCCATTGGAGGGGTAGCTTCCCTGGAGAAAATGCCCGAAAAACCCAGAGAAGAATTGCTAGTGGCACTAGCCGGACCTGCCGTAAATGTCCTTATTGCCATTTTGCTTTTCTTACTAATTCCCGTGCAAAGCTATCTTAGTATTGCCCCTTTGGAGCTATTGGAATCTTTACGTGAAACCAGTCCACGGACTTTTTTGTTCTATCTCTTTATCGCTAATGTTATGCTGGTCATATTTAACCTAATTCCCGCTTTCCCTATGGACGGCGGCCGTGTACTCAGAGCCTTATTGGCCTATAGAATGGACAGGACAAAGGCAACGGATATTGCGGCAACCATAGGACAAATGTTAGCAGTAGTCTTTTTTATCTTCGGGTTCCTGTTCAACCCCTTTTTGATATTGATCGCATTGTTCATTTTTATTGGTGCCTATGGTGAAAATAAAATGGTACAACAGATTTCCTTGTTGGAAGGCCATACCATAAAGGACGCTATGTTGACCAATATTACGATACGAACCCCGGAAAATACCGTTCAAGATATGATAGATCTATTGTTGGCCGGGACAGAAAAGGATTTTATAATCGTTGAAAATGAAAAAATCGTAGGCATCGTATATTACAAGGATATTATTGGGCAAACCCATAACAACTCCCTTTTGGTTAGGGATATTATGAATACTTCGTTCCAGACCGTAGATGTTTCCAAGGAACTCAAGGAAATATTCGATTTGATCGCCAAAGAGAGAAAAAGTTTCTTCCCGGTAACCAATGACCAAAAACTTGTAGGTGCTATAGACAAAACCAATTTAAGCGAGTTTATTCTCCTAAAATCGAATTTGATTTCTAAATAAAAGCAAGCGTTTCTTATCTATGAACAGGAACCTTTTTTTAGACTAATTGCCGTACGTTACCCGTAAAAAAGAAGATTTTACCATGCAAAAAGTTTTTATGAAATTCAATTCTAATAAATCACATTTTTTATATCTGGTATTGCTTCTTTTTATTGCTTCCTGTAACCAGAAAAAAGACAGGATTTTACCCACCAAAACGCAGATTACCGAGTCCGTATACTCCTCGGTCACCATTCAGCCGGATAGCCTGTACCAGGTCTATGCCGTGGTTGGAGGACTATTGGACAAAAATTTGGTAGAAGAAGGGGATACTGTCCAAAAAGATGAACCCGTAATGCAAATCGTGAACACGACCCCTAAATTAAATATGGAAAATGCAAAGCTGGCACTACAATTGGCGCGGGAAAATTATATGGGTAAAGCCGCGGTCCTAAGCGGAATAAAAGATGAGATAAAAGCCGCAAAACTTCAATTGAAAAACGATTCCATAAACTATGGAAGACAAAAAAATCTTTGGGAACAACGTATTGGATCTAAAATTGAATATGATAATCGAAAACTCGCTTTTGAACTTTCCAAGAACAATCTATCCCTATTACAAAGTAGATATGATCGTACCAAAAACGAATTGGAAACACAACTAAAACAGGCCGAGAACAATTATAGGACTTCCATGATCTCAACCGAGGATTTTACCGTTGCCAGTAAAATAAACGGTACTGTTTATGCACTATTTAAGAACCCAGGTGAGATCGTAAGCACTATGGAACCACTAGCGTCCATAGGACGTAGCGATGCATTTGTTATTGAAATGCTAGTTGATGAGGTGGATATCGTAAAAATCCAAATAGGACAAAAAGCACTAATTACACTGGATGCCTATGATTCCAAGGTATTTGAAGCCACCGTGCATAAAATTTATCCCAGAAAGGACGAACGCTCCCAAACCTTTAAAATTGAGGCCATCTTCAATGATGCCCCCAAAATCCTATACCCCGGACTTGCAGGGGAAGGTAACATTATTGTAGCGCAAAAAAAGGGAGTGCTTACTATCCCCAAGGAATATTTGATCAGTGAAACCAAAGTGCGCACCGAAAATGGTATTAAGGCAATATCCGTTGGCCTGCAAAGCATGGATGAAGTTGAAATAACATCCGGTATAGATGCCGACACTTATATTTTAAGACCGGAAGAATGATAAACTGGAAAGTAATCCTAAATATTGCAAAGACCCATCTTTTGACCAAGATGAAGTCTACGATTACAGCATCCCTAGGGGTGACTTTTGGTATTGGGGCCTACATTACTCTGGTGAGTTTTATGACGGGTTTGAATCAGATGTTGGACGATCTGATCCTTGATCAAACGCCTCATATCCATATGTACAACGAAATAGAGCCATCCCAGGACCAACCTATTTCACTATACAATGAGTTTAAAGGTGCCTTAAATGTAGTTCACTCCATAAAACCCAAACAAAGCCAAAAGAAAATACATAATGCATTGCCCATCCTCGATTATTTAGAATTAGATGGCAATGTAAAAGGAGTGACTCCACAGCTACGTGCACAGATATTTTACCTTTCGGGATCTATTGAGCTAGGTGGTAACCTTACCGGTATAAATGTTATGGAGGAAGTACGTCTCTCCAATATGAGGGATTATATCGTTAAAGGAACACCGGAAGCGCTTAAGAATAATGATAATGGTATTTTGCTCGGTTCAGGGCTCGCGGATAAAATGTCGCTTTCGGTGGGCGACCGAGTTCAAATCAGTACGGTAAAAGGAGACGTATTCCCATTAAAAATTGTAGGGGTCTATCAAAGTGGTATAGCCGAAATAGATAATATCCAAAGTTTTGTAAATCTAAAAACCGCTCAACGTATCCTAGGGGAGGCGGAAAATTATATCACGGATATAAACATAAAACTCTTGGACATTAACGGTGCCGAACCTATGGCAAGAAGGTTGGAGCAACAATTTAGGATAAAGGCGACCGATATCAATGAGGCCAACGCACAATTTGAAACAGGCTCCAATATCCGGAACCTCATTACTTATTCTGTTTCCATTACCTTGTTGATCGTGGCCGGTTTTGGTATTTATAATATTCTGAGTATGCTTATCTATGAAAAGATGAAAGACATTGCCATTCTAAAAGCCACCGGCTTTTCCGGTACCGATGTGCAGCTGATCTTTATGAGCCAGGCCATGATCATAGGTGCAGTTGGTGGTGTTCTGGGATTAATAATCGGCTACGGCCTTTCTAGGCTCATAGATAACATAGCTTTTGAAACGGAAGCACTCCCTACGATTACCACTTACCCCATTAATTATGACCTTATGTATTATGTCATAGGTATCTCCTTTGCCCTAATATCCACTTTTATTGCGGGATACCTGCCATCGAACAAAGCGAGAAAAATAGACCCTGTACGTATCATCAGAGGAACCTAACGCCAAACTATGAGCCTAGTTTTAGAAGCCAAAGAAATAAACAAACATTTTAAAAAACCGGTATCTTTTCATGTATTGAAAGATATTGGTTTTCAAATAGAAGCTGGAGAATTCACCTCTATAATGGGAAAGTCCGGCTCTGGTAAATCTACCTTGCTGTATATTTTATCCACAATGGATACCGATTATGAAGGGCAATTATATTTGAACGAGGAACTAATAACGGGAAAGTCCCATCAGGAATTATCAAAAATTAGGAACGAGTACATTGGTTTTGTCTTTCAGTTCCATTATTTACTATCCGAATTCAGTGTATTGGAAAACGTAATGCTTCCTGCCAAGAAATTAGGTAAAAAATCACATGTCGAAATTGAAAATGACGCCATGTTAAAATTGAAGATGCTCAATATTGATCATTTGGCAAAAAAAAGAGCTTCCCGAATCTCCGGAGGGGAGAAACAGCGCGTAGCCATTGCAAGGGCATTGATCAATAATCCGTCCATACTTATGGGCGATGAGCCTACGGGCAACTTGGACAGCTACAATGCCGAAAATGTATTTCAGATTTTTAAGCAATTAAAGGAAGAACAAGGGCTTTCGCTCTTGGTCGTAACCCATGACCTAGATTTTGCGCAACGCACCGACCGGATTATACAGATGGAAGACGGACGAATCATTAAAGATTGAATCTTAGAGATACTTTTTATTAAAACTAAGCAAGGGTATGATGTTTTCCGAAGTCATCCGTTTTACCAAACTGCGATGTGTTAAGGACGGTAAAAAACCCTGCCCCTCACGCTCCAACAAGACCAGGAGATCCACATTCGTTTCCGATACATATGTTGTTAAGGTTCCAAAGATATCTTCGGAAAACAGAAGTTCAAAATTCATATTTGCATAGGAAACCTTTTGTTCCAACATTTCTTTGAACCACTCCATCTGATCCTCCCCGGCATACTCTTTTTTGGTCAATATGTGAAGCATATGAAGTGTTGCACCTAATGGTCGGACATATACGTCAACCAGCTTTTCAATGGCATAGATATCGGCCTGTTCAAATGCGGTTGCATAGATTATATGTTCAATGCGCAGCTTTGCCATATTCTCAGGAACGGCCAAAATGGGGCATGGGGCCCTAGTTATTAAATTTTTTGGAGTACTGCCATAAAGAATTTCATTTATCTTGCTCCCTCCTTTCATCCCCACAACAATAAGTTCCGCACCAAATTCTTCGCACTGTTCCAAAATCCCATCCCAAACCAAGCTGTTATCGTCCACTGCAATCTGGAGTTTTTCCCCATCGGGTTCAATCTCCAAATGTGTGGCACAAAACTCCGTGAGGTTTTTCCGGTGCTTTTTAAAAGTTTCCTTTTGTAAACGGGCATAGGTGATACTAACGGGACTCACCAGCGTTACGTCAATATCGAACACATGAAGAACAACCAGACCTGTGTGGAGCTTCTTGCTCAAGGCATACGCCAACTTTAAAGCTGCAATTGAGTTATCGGAATAGTCCGTGGCATACAGTATGGTCTTCATTATCTCCTATTTTGACTTGATCTGGTGAAGCTAAAAAAATGATGTGAGTTGAAAAATGACCATTGTCATTCCCATCCAGGATGCTATAAAGACCACCTACGTTTCTTGTATCGCTTATTCCTGCATATGGCATAGGAATTACAAAGAAGGAGCGTTTGGATATAACCGACTATTAACGAATAACCATTAGTATTTTATAGGATAAGCCCAAGGAATATACAATCAGCAAGGGCATTCTAGTTTATCTTTCGTCTTCTTGGTCCTGCTTAGCCCTCTTTTCATTTTTTTTTTGTTTTTTAAAATACCTACGTGTAAGAAAATTGTGTTTTAAGGCCTCCATGTTTTCATTGAAGCGAGCCGTACCTTCCTCAATATTTTTCATGCTTATCTCCAAACTTTGGACCAAAGTGGTATCCGAGGTCAGATAATGTATGGCACCATCCCCTTTTTTAAAATCGTTTACCACCGTATTCAAATTTTTGACCATCTCGTCCACTTCCCTACTGGAGGTTTCCAAGTTGCTTATGATGTTCTTTATTTTTCCACCTGAAATAGTATCGTTGAGCAGAACTCCCACAGGACTTTCATTAAAATGGGTACTTCTGATTATTTCGTTCAATTCACCGATTACCAAAGTTGCCTGGCCGCTGGCATGCTTTAGATTAGTAATCGTCACTTGTAAATCGTTGGCCATGACGGAGTCGTTAAGCAATCTTCCCAAAGTACCTTTTCCTTGGGTCAAGGATTGGGTAACCTTCAATAGGTCCGCCGTAAGAAGGGCCGCATTTTGGTTGGTTACATTTAGGGTACTCATCATATCGTCCGTACCAATTTTACTATAGGAAGGAATCTCATCCCCTTCTTGTATCCTCTTGCTGGATTCCCTGCCCGGTATAATGTTAACGATCATATTGCCTACTAGGCCATCGGAACCTATACTGGCGATGGCATCTTTGGTTATATGGGTCTGCATCCGTTGCTCTATGGCCATACGAACCCGTATGGTAGAATCGTTTTCCATATCGATTCCTTTCACCGTTCCTACATTGATGCCGGAAAAACGTACATTATTTCCCAACTGGAGGCCATTAACATTGTTGAAGATGGTACTGATGGTAAATGTTTTACTGAATAAGTCCTGATTGTTGCCAATTAGATATGCAGCTACTACCAGGAAAACCGTACCGAGAACTACAAAAATTCCCAACCGTATTTTATCCGATGCTGTTTTGCCCATTTTACTATTGTTTAAAAAAGGCCCTTACCTTGTGGTCGGTTACCTTTAAAAGTTCATTATACGTTCCTTCAGCATAATCGATACCGTCTACTAATAAAATCATACGATCGGCAATGACCCTTGCGCAATCCACATCGTGTGTAATGATCAGGGACGAGGTATGGTATTTTTTTTGGATACTTAGCATTAATTCAATGATTTCCTTAGAGGTAATTGGATCTAGTCCACTAGTAGGTTCGTCATATAAAATTATCTTGGGACGCATAATCAAGGTTCGCGCCAAAGCAATACGACGTTTCATTCCGCCAGACAGTTCGGCGGGCATCATATCAATGGTATGGGCCAGTCCTACATTTCCCAAAGCTTCCAGTACCAAAGACTCTGGTTCCAAGTGGTCACCAAATTTTTTCTTGTGTCGTCGTAAAGGAAATTCCAGATTTTCCCTTACAGTCATGGAATCATATAAGGCACTACCTTGGAATAAAAAACCGATTTCGGTGCGCAACTCGTCCAAGGCCTTTCGATCTAGTGATAAAATATCCTTTCCCATTACATTTATACGACCACTATCCGCTTTCATTAAACCGATCAAGCATTTAATCATTACGGATTTTCCAGAACCCGACTTTCCCATAATCACCAAATTTTCGCCTTTGTACAGTTGCATCGTAAATCCGTTGAGTACATGGTTGTCCCCAAAACTCTTTTTCAAATCCTTAATTTCGATAACAACGGGCCTTTCTCCCTTAATCGATGAAACCACTGTCATATCCTTTTCTTCTTTCATAGATCGTAAAAAATATCAGAAATGAAAACTGCTATAAAATCCAGGATAAAGATGAGCATGGAGGCCATAACTACGGCGGTATTGGCCGCCACACCTACCCCAACGGTACCTTTTTTACAATAGTATCCCTTAAAACAACCCACGAGTCCGATAGCAAAACCAAAGAAAAAAGACTTTACGGTAGCGGGAATAAGGTCTCCAAAATTCAAAGCGTTGAAAATCTTATTAAAGAAAAGTTGAAATGAAACATCGCCTTTATAATGCTCCACCAAATACGAACCATAAAGGGCCAATACGTCACCGAACACCACTAAAAGCGGAATCATCAGGGTAGTGGCCACTATTCTGGTAACCACTAAGTATTTAAAAGGATTGGTGCCGGATACTTCCATGGCGTCAATTTGTTCCGTAACCCGCATAGAACCCAATTCCGCCCCAATTCCCGAAGCTATGCGACCTGCACAAATGAGCGCAATGACCACGGGCCCTATTTCGCGAACAATGGAAATACCTACCATATTGGGCATCCATGAAACGGCACCGAATTCTATTAGGGTGGGTCTGGTTTGCAAGGTAAGGACCAATCCAATGATAAAACCGGTGATACCGACCAGGGTCATAGAACGGTTTCCTACATTGTAGCATTGCCGTAACAGCTCATTGAATTCAAATGGAGGTTTCGGCGCTTCCTTTAGAAAACGCCCCGCAAAATAGGAGAGTTCCCCTATTTGGATCAGGAATTGCTTTATTCTTCCATTTATTTCGGATGCTATTGTCATATCCTATGCCCAGAATGGGATAGTCAAATATAGCATGGACTCCAATGTACGGCAATGATATAAATCATCATTGGTATTCACGTAAAAGACAAAAGACTAGTGTTTCTCTAATCTACCTAGCTTTCTTTTTAAGATTTTCAGTTCTTCCTGTAGTTCCGCCACTCTTTGTAATAAGTGTTCAATAGCTTGAATTCCCTCCACATTAATGTTAAGCTCATGATGAAATCTGATTATCTTTTCTAATTTGGGGAGCTCCTCGCTATAAAGATGGTATCGCCCATTGATCTTTCTAAGTTGAATTAGCTCGTATTCGCTTAAGTTGAGTACAAAGGATTCTTCTATATGGTAATGTATGCAAAAGTCTTTTAAGGTAATATACATAATGGAATTTTATAGATTGTTCGCAGCCAGTTCCTCAAATAATTGACGTTGTTTCGCGGTTAAGCGCCTTGGGATTTTCACTTGATAGGTGAAAAACAAGTCTCCAAACTGTCCTTCTTTTTTGTATTTGGGAAAGCCTTTTCCTTTCAGCTTTACTTGAGCGCCGTTCTGCGTTTCCGCTTTTACCTGCAATTTTACTTTTCCATCAATTGTATCCTGCATAATCTCTCCCCCCAAAACAGCCGTCGTCAATGGAATTTCTATCGTTTTAAAAAGGTTGGGGCCTTCCCGTTTAAAGCTCGTGTTGTTAATCACCGAAAAGGTAATATATAAATCCCCGGCGGGACCTCCGTTGGTACCGGGCCCGCCATGACCCCTTATTTTAATAGTTTGACCGTCCTCGACACCTGCGGGAATCGTAATCCGTATTTTTTTATTATTTATGGTTAAGGTTTGCTTTTGAGTGGCATATACGTCCATCAGTTGTAACCTTAATTCCGCATTGTAGTCTTGACCCCGATAGCTAGCTTGTCTGGTACGCCCTCCAAATCCGCTACCACCGAACATGGATTCAAAAAAATCCGAAAAATCTTCCGATGATCCTCCGCTATAGGTATAACCTCCAAAATCACTCCTTTGTTTTCCTGTCCGTGTAGCCTTTTCAAACTGCTCCGCATTTTGCCAATCTTTGCCATATTGGTCATATTTTTTCCGCTTATCCGGATTGCTCAGAACTTCATTGGCTTCATTGATCTGCTTAAATCTTTTTTCGGCTTCCTTGTCATTGGGGTTCAGGTCCGGATGATACTTGCGTGCCAATTTTCGATAAGCCTTTTTTATTTCTGCGTCCTTGGCTTTCTTTCCCAATCCCAATACCTTGTAATAGTCTATGAACTCCATAAATTTCTGTTCGATCTAAAAATTACGATATCCCCAATCAGTTTTTTAGAAAACTTATTTCCGAATGCTTTTTTTGGAGTTCCTGAACGGTTGAATGATATCCTATATCAAAGACCTCATCCAAACGACTGGAACTAAAAAGACTATGATTACTTAGTTCATGAGGATAAATGATAGTATCACAGAATGGAAACTTGGCTATGGAGTGCTGGTGCATCCGCAAATGAAAAGCGCGATCCAATACATTGTAGGAATGCTTAAAGTCTGTGATATTCATTTTCTTTATAGGGCTTACATAAACCCCATAAAGTTCATTACTTCGTTGTTTAATAGGGCCAACGGGAAAATTATCCAATATACCCCCATCCGCATACAAGCAATTATCTATATTTATGGGCGTAAACACCCCGGGAAAGGAGGCCGATGCCAACATGGCATTTATTAAATCGCCTTCCTTAAAGATCTTAATTTTGGCATTGATCAAATCTGTAGCGGTAATAAATAGCTCTTTTTCGGGAAACTCAAAGGTGTTTTCCGGAAAATAATCCAGTAAGAATTTGTAAAATGAATCCGTATCCACAAATCCTGGTTTCTTTCTGGCATAACGCGAGAGATTAAAAATTTTGATATTCTTAAAAACGTTTACCATTTCTTCCGGCCCATACCCGGCAGCATATAGTGCTCCCACCAAGGCCCCGGCGCTAGAACCGGATATCAGATTCGGAAAAATACCATATTCTTCAAAAGCCTTAATGGCTCCTGCATGCGCAGCACCTCTGTGACCCCCGCCCGATAATACGAGCCCTATATTTTTTGTTTCCATAACCTAAAAAGTTTACTATACCCCTTGGAACCCAATTCACAAAAACAAGAAGTCCGTGCATAGGCTAAAATTGAGCCTAGATGTTAGGAGTTCGTGCTTAGCGGAATACGGTCCTTCCATGGTCATATAGATTAGAATTGTATGCCACAAAACCATACTTATGTAGCACCATTAAAATTAGGACTTCCATAAGAAAACGGAAATGATATATATCAGCTTAGCGATAAGTGTATGATAAGTATTTCATAATCCACTATGGATATAAATTCCATAGGTTTTGAAATTCTGAAGTGTAATTGAGTTACTAAGTTATTTAGTTGGAAAACATTAATATTCCAATACTCAATAATCAATGACTATACTTAGGTGCCTGAGTGATTGCCCGCGATTGTATCGAAGGCACATTGGTAAATATCGAATAGTTTCCAGAAAACTAAAAAGTATCGCAATAAAATTAATTTCGTTAAAAGTTAACTGCTAACATTAGGTTTTTGCCTTTAGATAACTGGAAGCTGGACATTGGATGCTGGAAACTGGAATGTCATTTCGATACGATTTCCATACGGAAATCACTCAATGACCGTATTGGATGCACGGATTTTGCAAAGCGATGAAATTAAGTTCGTTAAAAGTTAACTGTGATCGTAGGTTTTCCACGATCAACCTTTAACGAATAACTCAATAATCAATAAACCAATAATCAATGACCCAATAATCAATGACCACAATTAGGTGCATGAGTAATCGCCTGCGATCGTATCCAAGGCACATGGTCAAATATTACATAGTAATGAACGTATCATATGACCTGGAACCCATGGGCATAAGGGTCGTCATCGTCTATACGGATAGTATTATGACCATAGACCTTGGCCCAACCCCGTACACTGGGAATTATGGCTTTTATACCCGCTACGCTAGTCTCCCCTTCTACACGTCCAACAAATTGAGACCCTATATAGCTTTCATGGATAAACTCCTCCCCCAGTTTTAAACGTCCTTTGGCATGCCACTGGGCCATTCTGGCTGAAGTGCCGGTCCCACATGGGGAGCGGTCTATGGCATTGTCCCCATAAAAAACCGCGTTTCTCGCCGTAACTTTGGGAGAAATTGGAGTGCCTGTCCATAAAATATGGCTCACATCCTTTATGGTATCATCTTCCGGATGGATAAAGGAATCGGTATACTTTAGATTGATCTTCCTTCGTATTTCCCTACTAAGCTGAATCAATTTACTTGCCGAAAAATCCTGGATTCCGGAAAAATTGGGTTGTGGATCTATAAGGGCATAAAAATTACCCCCATATGCTACATCAAAAACCAATTCCCCACATAGTTCACTCGCTATGGTGAGTTCGGTGGCCGCCAGATAGGAGGCAACATTAGTAAGTTGTACCCAATCTACTTTTTTATTTGTTTGTTGATACTTAATTTCTACGAGACCGGCAGGGGTTTCCATGCGTATTGTTCCCGCTTTTTTTGGTGTGATAAGGCCTTCTTCCAACGCAATGGTAACCGTACCAATGGTACCATGCCCGCACATGGGCAAACAACCACTGGTTTCTATAAATAAGACGGCAAAGTCATTTTTCGGGTCGGTCGGAGGGTACAGTATACTACCGCTCATCATATCATGGCCCCGTGGTTCGAACATAAGCCCCTTACGTATCCAATCGTATTCTTTTAAGAAGTGCCTACGCTTTTCGACCATGCTCTTACCTATCAACACAGGGCCGCCTTCCACAACCAAACGAACCGGGTTTCCACAGGTATGTGCATCAATACAGGAAAACGTATGTACCGCCATTTTGTAAGCTTATCTTATCCAAAAAAACCATCTACCTGTCTTCGTATACCCAAAGGATTTTCTTCTTGTAGTGCATCGGGCAACAAATCATTGGGCCAATTTTGATAACTAAACGGTCGTACCCATCTCTTTATGGAATGGATACCTACAGCCGTAAAACGACTATCCGTTGATGCGGGATAAGGGCCTCCGTGCTGCATAGCCGCGCACACTTCTACACCCGTAGGCACTCCGTTGAAAATTATTCGTCCTACCCTCAGCCGTAGTGCTTCTATCAGCTCCGTATATTCCGATGCATCATCACCATCGGCCATAATGGTTCCTGTTAATTGTCCTTCCAATGCGGCTATTACTTTTTTTAATTCGTTGGCATCGGTACACTGGACCACAAGGGAATAAGGTCCGAATACTTCTTGGTGAAGCGTAGGGTTCTCTAAGAAAATCTCCCCGTCTACTGTTGCAATGGCCTGTTGGGCATAATGTGCTTCTACTTCCTCCCCATAGTCCGCCGTAACCCTTAATCCGTTCTGGGACAGTGCTTTCGACTTATTCTTTACATAGTTCTTTTTAATCGTAGGATGCAACATGCATCCAGGATCTATTTTTATAATCTCTTGGGACAATTTGGTTATAAAAACGGTAAGATCTTCTCCCTTAATACCCAACAGCAATCCGGGATTGGTACAAAATTGTCCGGTTCCCAAAGTAATGGAGCCTGCATACGTGGAAGCAAGTTCGTCGCTTCTTTTTTTCAAGGCACGGGGAAGTATCACTACCGGGTTTATACTTCCCATTTCGGCAAAAACCGGAATAGGTTCATTGCGTTGGGCGGCAAAATTGAACAAGGCCCTACCCCCACTAATACTTCCTGTAAATCCCACAGCTTTTATTTTAGGGTGCTGTACCAATTGTACCCCTACCTCGATACCGCTACTGTTCAAATTGGAAAACACGCCATTGGGCATTCCTGTTCTTTCCGCTGCTTTAATTACGGCCGAGGCAACCAACTCACCAGTTCCTGCATGCATAGGGTGACTTTTCACAATTACCGGGCAACCTGCCGCCAAGGCCGAAGCGGTATCGCCACCAGCGGTGGAATAGGCCAAGGGAAAATTACTCGCACCAAAAACGACTACCGGACCTATTGGAATCAACATCTTGCGCAAATCGGGTTTAGGTATGGGTTTTCGTTCTGCCTGCGCCGTATCAATTGTAGCTTCTACCCAGGAGCCTTCCTTTACCAGATCGGCAAAGGCGCGCAATTGGGCAACCGTTCTGCCCCGTTCCCCTATTGCCCTTCCCTTGGGCAAAGCGGTTTCTGAACTATAGGTATCCAGTAAAACCGTATCCAAGGCAAGTATCTCATCCGCTATGGCATTTAAAAATTCCGCCTTTCTTGCACCGGACATTCCCTGAAAGCGTGTAAATGCCTGCGAAGCCAAAGCTACAGCTTCATTGATTTCTGCGTCCGTTGCTTCGTAAAAAGTTGTTTCGTTGGCTACGTTCAGCTCCGGATCGTAAGTAGTGTAGGTAGTTTTTCCTGTGGCGGATCGTTTGTTACCGATATAATTTTTCCCTGAAATCATTTTTTACCTATTCGTTTTAAATGCGCCGTTATATCTACGGGCTTATGAACAATTTTTTTCGATACCGGATATTTTTCCAACAGTGCCTTGGGCCTAATAGGTCGTGGTGTAAAGTTCCCTCCACAATTGGGGCAAACCTCCCGTAAAATAGTTGAAACACAATCCTTGCAGAAGGTGCATTCAAAGGTACATATCATAGCCTCTTCGGAATCATAAGGCAATAATTTGTTACAATTTTCGCATGTGGGCCGTATCGCTAACATTCCTGCAAATTTTTATAGTCAGGAAGTATGGGTCTTGATTTTAGTCCCGCCTCTATAATTTTTATGACCCTCTTTCTTTCCTCCCCTTGAAGGGGAAGCCTTGGGGCCCTTACATTTTCCGTCCCCAGACCTGTAGCTACCTCGGCCAGTTTTATATTTTGTACCAATTGTGGACTGATATCCAATTCCAATAGGGGTAAAAACCACCTATAAATAGTCAGGGCTTCCGCTATTCTACCTGCCTTGGCAAGTTCATATATGGCTACGGTCTCCGCCGGAAAGGCACATACGAGACCTGCGACCCATCCGTCCGCTCCCATAAGCAGACTTTCCAAGGCAAGGGTATCTACACCACAAAGTATCTTTAACCGGTCGCCAAATCTATTTTTAATGCGGGTAACGTTCGAGATATCTCGCGTCGATTCTTTTACGGCTTCTATGGTATCATGCTTTAACAACTCTTCAAACATATCCAATGTTACCTCTATTCCATAATCCACGGGGTTATTGTAGACCAATATGGGCAAACTGCTATTTTTGGCAACTTCTTTAAAATAGGTTAGCGTTTCATATGTATTGGCCTTATAGCGCATGGGGGGCAACATCATTAGGCCACTTGCCCCATATGCTTCGGCCGCATGTGCGGCTTCAATAGCCCCTTTGGTAGTCTGTTCGGCAATATTAACAACAACAGGGACTGTCCCTTTCACGATCTCCACTGTCTTTTCTAGCAATAGCTTCTTTTCATCTTCCGCCAATGTACTTGCTTCCCCTAAAGTACCGCCAAGGATAATTCCATGAACACCTGCTTTTAACTGTTCCTGGATATTCAGCTCGAATATTTTCAGATCAAGTTCATCGTGCTCTGTAAATTTTGTGGTAACCGCAGGCATAATGCCGTTCCAGATTCCGTTCATCTTGTTCATATTTATGGATGATCATTATCAATTCATCCCTTATGCAAAATACGCTTCTTTTTACTCTCGGACAAGTCCTCTTATTTTAATGTTCCCCGTTAAGGAAGTTACATCGGATTTTTCATTTCTCCCCTTTAAGTTCATTTTCTTTTCGCTATTTTTGGGGAATTTTGAATAAAGCAACTATAAAGAAATGAAGAAAATAATCTATGTGTTGGTCGGCTTGTCCATGGCCTGTAATTCATCACAAAAAACCGTTACGGAAGTCAAGCAAAACGCAAAAACAACGGTAAATCCCGTTACCTATGCTGAAACTATTACAGAAGCAGAGTTAAAGGAACATTTATACATATATGCGTCCGACGAATTCGAAGGTAGGGAAACAGGTGAGCCCGGGCAAAAGAAAGCCGTAGCCTATCTTAAGGCTGCCTATGAAAAGTTAGGTATTCCTGCGGCCAAGGACAACGGTGAATATTTTCAAAATGTTCCTTTGGAGCTGAACAAACTTCCCGATGGAACCATGACGATTAATGGAAACGAATATCCGATCGGTGTGAACTTCCTGACCTTCGCAGCGGCCCAAGGTACATACGAAGATATTGTTTATGCAGGATATGGTATAGAAGAAGGGGAATATTCCGATTATAAGACCTTGAATGTGGAAGGGAAACTGGTCTTGTTGAAAGCTGGGGAACCCAGTAATGAAGACGGTACTTATACCCTCTCCGGAACTACCGAAAAATCTGTTTGGAGCAATGTGTCCGAATCCATCGGAAAACGTGCGGACTTAGCGGCAAGCAAAGGAGCCAAAGGGGTTATTTATTTTGATGATACCAATTTTAATCGATTTAAAAGTCGATTTGATTATATGAAAAAAAATGATAGCGGAAGAATGGGCCTTAAGAAGGCAAATAGTGATGATTTTGTGAGTTTCTTTATCGATGGGGAAATGGCAAAATCTATTTTACCGGATATTGATACGGACCATGCTCCAAAAATATTGCCCATTGCCATTGAGCTCGCCATTGAGAGCACGGGAAATGGGGTACAGTCCGAAAATGTTGTGGCCGTATTAAGAGGTTCGGAGGAACCAAACGAATATGTGGTGATTTCTTCGCATTTAGATCATATAGGTATCAATGGGGATGGACAAATAAATAATGGGGCCGATGATGATGGATCCGGTACCGTTACGCTTTTAGAAATTGCCGATGCTTTTAAAAAAGCTGCGGAAGAAGGTAACGGGCCTAAAAGATCTATTGTATTCCTGCATGTGACCGGAGAAGAAAAAGGATTGCTAGGATCTCAATATTATACAGATATTGACCCTATTTTTCCGTTGGAGCAAACCGTTGCCAACTTAAATATCGATATGGTGGGTAGGATCGATCCCAAACGGGAAGGCGACAGAAATTATGTTTACCTAATAGGTTCCGATAAATTAAGTACGGACCTGCATGAACTTTCCGAGGAAGTAAATGAAAAGTATGCAAACCTGGAATTGGATTACACCTACAACGATGAAAATGATCCCAACCGTTTCTATTACCGAAGCGATCACTATAATTTTGCGAAGCACGATATTCCGATCATTTTTTATTTTAACGGAACGCACGATGATTACCACAGACCTGGTGATACCCCGGATAAGATCAATTACGACTTATTGCAAAACAGGGCAAGATTAATATTCCATACAGCTTGGGAGGTCGCCAATAGGAATCAACGTGTAGTAGTGGACAAGGCTACAAAATAAACTGTTGGCAGTATTCAGTAGTTAGTATTCAGGGTCGGTAGTGGGTCTTTGCTGTTGGATATAACTGATAACCAGAAACGATGCGACTGCCTACCGTCACTGCCTGCCGAATACTATCTTTTCAAAGACAAAGGATGAAGGATAAAAGACAAAAATCTTGAACCTTGAACAGGAAACTGGAAACTAGAACCCGGACATTAGAATGTCATTTCGATACGATTTTCGCATCGAAAATCACTCAATGACCCTATTCGGTGCCTGAGTGATCGCGCTGCGATCGTATCGAAGGCACTTGTCAAATATCAAAAGTTTATTGGAAACTGGACACCTCAAACTGGATGCTGGATAGCCTGAAAGGAATATGCTTGGAATATCAGGAAAAGGACACCGATATAAAAACAAACCGTTGGCAGTATTCAGTATTGCACACATACGGTAAAAACAAAAGCCCTGACAGAATCGTCAGGGCTTTATTTTTGGGTGGAAGACGGGATTCGAACCCGCGACCCTTGGTACCACAAACCAATGCTCTAACCAACTGAGCTACAACCACCATTTGTAAGCGGACGCAAAGGTAATTTTTTTTACGCGATCTTTCAAAATAAAACAACCGTTATTTCTTAGTAAAACACAGCAGCGTGTATATATGATAGCCATTTATAGGGGTTAAAAAGCAGTCTTCAAATCTTGAAATATCGATAAAATGCACGATTTTAAGGATAAAACACACAAAAAATGCGATTTCACAACATAAATTAGAAATAGCTGTATTCAAAAATTAAATTTATACCCTTTAAACCTATAACTAAAATGTCCTTAGTAAAGAACTACTTTATGGCAGATGGTAAATATTTGAAAAAATTTGCCCTTCCTTTCTTGTTTGCCATTTGCTGTAGCCTTCCTTCTAGTGCACAGCATAAGAAAAAGGACAGTATACAAGCAACTATTAAATCCCTAAAAAAGATAAAAGGCTTTAGTGTCAAGGATACTATTTATATTGACCTACTGAACGAATTGGGTACCGAACTAAGATATTATAACACGGACAGCCTTCTTCTCCTATCCCAACAGGCACTGAAATACAGCAAGTCCGCAACTTATAAAAAGGGGGAAAGCGAATCTTTTATGTATTTAGGGGGATACTATTCCGATAAGGGGGACATTTCCAAAGCTATAAGCTGCTTTAACAAAGCATTGCTTATTGCGGACGAAATCAATGCATCGAACCTTAAAATAAGAATCTTAAACAATTTAGCCCAAGAGTACGCCTATAATGGAGACTATGCGAAAGCCTTTAACGGTTTTCTAAAAGGAATTGATTTGGCGACAAAAGAAGATAATAAGCTTATGCTCTCCATAATGAACGAGAATATAGCCAATTTATACGTCACACAAAAAGATTACGAACAGGCGCTGGTGTTTCACAGAAAAGTAAAAAAGATAAACGACGGTATAGGAAACGACATCTATTCCGCCGAAAGTATGAGCAATGTCGCTTCTATCTATGCGGATATGGGCAAACTGGATTATGCTATGTTCAATGTCAATAAAAGTATTGCCATTTTCGAGAAGCATAAAATTATGGACTGGTTGGCCTATGCCTATGAGATAAAAGGTAAAGTCTATCTTAAACAAGAGAACTATAAATGGGCATTATATTGGTATAACCAAAGTAATATGTTGCACCAAAAGTTAGATGATGACAGGGCTAAAATAGATTTGTACAATGGAATGGCAGAAGCATATCTAGGTCAAAATAAGGATAGTATCTCAGAGCAATTTGCATTGAAGGCGTTTGAAATATCTACAAAGATAAAAGCAATGGAAGGCACTAAGAAATGTGCCAAAACATTGTATACCCTCAGTAAGAACAAACAAGACTACGCAACTGCATTAAAATATCATGAAATTTTTCAAAAACTTTCCGATACGCTATCTAGAAGTGAGGGCAAGAAAAGCATGACCATGTTGAATACAAAGATCGAATATGAACAACAGAAAGAGGCACTTATTGTAGCGAACGAAAAAAGTTTGGCCAAACAACAAAAATACCTCAACGTTGCTTATGCGGTAGTATTTGTTTTTATAGTAGTAACTATCTTGGTAAGAAGGAACAACAGCATTCAAAAGAAGCTTAACAGCGCGTTAAAAGTAAAAAAGCAGGTGTTGGAAAAAAGAGAGGATGAGCTAAAAGAGCTTAACGAGACCAAAACAAAGCTGTTTTCGATCATAGGGCACGATCTAAGAGGTCCTATCGGAGCGCTTCAGGGTCTCCTAAAACTTTTTAAGGAAGGAGAAATAAAGAAAGATGAATTTCTTGGGTTTATACCAAAACTTAGACACGACGTGGATCATCTTTCGTTTACCCTTAACAATCTTCTTTCTTGGGGACAAACGCAAATGAACGGGGCCCTTACCAAACCTACCGTGGTTCCCTTGGAAAACCTAGTGGCGGAAAATATTAACCTGCTCTCGGAAATTAGTAACGGTAAATGTATTAAAATAACAAATTCACTTCCGGAAAACACTTTGATTTGGTCCGATGCCAACCAAATAGATATTGTGGTACGAAATCTTATAAGCAACGCCCTTAAATTCACTCCTAAGAATGGTATGGTAACCATTGATGCCCAAGAGAAAAATGACCATTGGGTAATTTCGGTAAGGGATACAGGTGTGGGGATGGATAAAATTACCCAGGAAAAAATATTTGCCAAAGGTTCCAATGTCACTACGTATGGCACCAATAACGAGAAGGGAACGGGTCTGGGACTCTCCCTTTGTAAGGAAATGATCGAAAAGAACAACGGAATCATTTGGGTAGAAAGCATTCTACGGAAAGGAAGTTGTTTCTATTTTACTTTACCCAAAGGGGAGAAAAGATATCAAAAAACAGCCTAGATAAGGTCGTCCAAACTTCTTACGGCCACATATTTCTCCGCATTGAATCCCTCAGCGTGTTCTACACCCACCAAACGCCCCATATCCCTGGCCCTGTATATGATGCTATCAATAAAATTTTTACTACTTATGGGGGTTTCCGGTTCATTGCTTTTTGGATCGTAAAACTGGGAACTATAGGCCTCTATGGCCGCAGTCTTTTTTTCAATGAACCCTGAAACATCAACTACGAAATCGGGTTCCAAATTTTTCCATTGAATATAATGGAATACCTGTTTGGGTCTCCAAGGTTCTTGCCATGCATCATCTCCTTCCATTTTAGTATCTATCTTGATCAATCCACTTAAAAAACAAGCATCGCTCACCAGCTTGCTTCCCTTTGCGTGATCAATATGACGATCTTCCACCGCATTACAGAGTACAATTTCAGGGCGATATTTACGTATCATCCTAATGATTCCCAATTGATGCTCCTTATCGTTCACAAAAAAACCATCTGCAAATTCCATATTCTCCCTAACGGATATACCTAGAACATTTCCGGCATCGGCGGCTTCTTTATCCCTGATTTCGGCAGAACCCCTGGTACCCAATTCTCCTCTGGTCAAATCTATAATACCCACTTTTTTCCCTTGGGCAATTTCCTTGGCAATGGTAGCACCTGCCCCCAATTCTGCATCATCGGGATGTGCCCCGAACACTAAAATGTCTAGCTTCATATAATACGTTTGATTCTTTAAAAATTAGTGGGTCGTAACAACTGCCATAGACCTTACTTTGTTCAACGCTTGTTCAATATCGGCAATCAGATCGGCTACTTCCTCTATTCCCAAGGAAAATCGGATCAAGCCATCGGATATGCCTTGTCGTTTACGTTCTTCCGGGCTTAGGAGTGCATGGGAGGTTTGGGTGGGAGATAATACCGTACTTTCTATTCCTGCCAAACTCATAGAAGATTTGATCAATTGCAATGCTTTTTGAAATGTGGAAGCATCCAAGGTTTCCTTTAATTCAAAAGAAAGCATTCCTCCAAAACCGTTCATCTGTGATCTGGCCAGTTCATGATCTGGATGTGATTGTAGGCCAGGATAGTAAACGGACGAGATATCCTCATGATCGTACAAATATTCGGCCATCTGTTGCGCATTTTCATTTTGGGCCCTTACCCGAATGCCCATGGTCTTTATACTACGTTCCAAAAGCCAAACGGTATAGTCGCTTAGACTACCTCCAAAATTCTTGGCCAAATGAAAAATACGATCCATAAATTCCTTGGTGGATGCCACTGCGCCCGCACAAATATCAGAATGTCCGCCCATATATTTAGTAGCACTATGGATAACAATATCGATACCAAAATCAATAGGGTTTTGATTCACTGGACTGGCAAAGGTATTATCGATCATAGAAACGATACCGTGTTTTTTGGCAATTTTAGCGATTGCGTCCAAATCAGTTATCGTCAATAGCGGATTGGAAGGGGTCTCTATATAGATTACTTTAGTATTTTCACTGATCTTGGATTCAAAATCCGAAGGTGCCAATCCGTCGGTAAAGGAATAGGAAATCCCGAATTTTTCGAATTCCTCGGTAACCAGGTTATAAGTGCCGCCATACAAAGTCCTTTGCAATACAATATGATCGCCCGCTTTAAGAAAAGTCATCAAAGCGGTACTTATGGCAGCCATACCGCTACCGAATATAAGAGCAGCCTCGGCATGTTCCAAGGCTGCAATTTTCTTGGACAGGGCCTCTTGGTTAGGTGTATTGAAATACCTGGGATAACGTTTCACATCCACATCCTCAAAAGCGTATGAAGTACTCATATACAAAGGGGAAATAGCGCCTTTAAATTCATGGTCCTCCAATTCACCAAAATGGGTGCAAATGGTGTTCAGACCTTTTTTTTGCTCTTCCATTACATCGATTCAATTTGAAATTAAAAATAGAAATAAACCGGAAGCCCTAAAGTTACAAAAATGCATCAAACCTGCACCTTCTTCCATGCGCCTTTTCTAAACCATACGATAGCGATTACCGCAAGCATCACTTCGGCCAATGTAATTGCCAGAAAAACGCCCAAGGCCCCCAATTTAAATGTAATAGCGGCCAAATAGGCAAAAGGTAGCTGGAAAACCCAAAATGCAATAAAATTGATCTTGGTAGGGGTCCTGGTATCCCCTGCCCCATTAAAAGCCTGGGTAACTACCATACCATAGGCATAAAAAATATACCCTGCGGCAATGATTTGCAAACAAAGGGCCCCGTTTTCTACCACGCTTGGGGTATCATTGAACCAACCGATAATTTGTTTTGCAAAAAGTAGATATACAATGGATACCACCAACATAAAATAGGCATTGTACCTTCCGGTTTTCCATACCGATGTCTCCGCCCGTTCGGGTTGTTTTGCCCCTAGGTTTTGTCCTACCAGGGTAGCGGCCGCATTGCTCATACCCCATGAGGGCATTAAGGTGAACAGCATCACCCTAATGGCAATGGTATAACCCGCAAGCACTTCGCTACCAAATTCGGACATCATACGCATTAAAAAGACCCAACTGGAGGTTCCTATCAAAAATTGGGCAATACCGCCCAAGGATACTTTAATTAGATTAAACATGACCCCTAGCCTAAGAACGATATCCTTGAATCCTATCTTGATCCTACTCCAACCAAAAAATAGAATGAACAATTGAAAAAGTACCGCGGTTCCCCTACCGATATTAGTGGCAATAGCTGCACCCATTACACCAAATTCGGGCACAGGGCCCCATCCGAAAATGAATATAGGGTCCAAAATGATATTGAGTCCATTGGATAACACCAAAGTCCACATAGCAACGGAAGCATCTCCTGCCCCCCTAAAAATGGCATTGATCAAAAACAAAAGCAAAATGGTAATGTTACCTCCTATAAGCAGTTTTGTATACCCATATCCTTCATCTATAAGGTCTTGCTCCGCACCCATAAGGGCCAATATTTCCTTGGCATATAGAAATCCTATGATTCCTACCAAAAGGGCAATTACAATTCCCAGAAAAATTGCCTGTACCGCGGATTCCCGTGCGCCTTTTATATCTTTCTCACCAATTCTGCGGGCTACCACGGCGGTAGCCGCCATGCTAAGGCCAATGGCAACGGCATATACCAGCGTAACAACGGATTCTGTAAGTCCAATGGTGGCAACGGCATTTACGCTAACCTGGGAAACATAGGCAATATCTACCAGAGCAAAGATAGATTCCATCAGCATTTCCAAAATCATGGGAATGGACAGCATAAAAATAGCCTTGCGAATACTGCCTGTTGTAAACTCGGTTTCCTTACCGGTAACCGCAATAATAAAATATTGAAAGAGTTTTTTAAACGTAAGTGTACTTTGATGTTTCATTATACTAAGAATTTATGTGGAAAGAAGAGAAATAGAGTCATCCTATCGACAAAGAGTCGATTACGAGGTGGGCAGGAGCCCTGTGACATCTATATAAGACATAAATTCTATAATTTCATGATGATGCAAAGATGCGGCTTTTTTTAAATATTCCAAATAAATCAAAAAAAAACTTCCGAACAATCGTGTCGAATCGTTCGGAAGTTTTCTAAAAAAGTCTGCATATATAATGGGATAAGAGGCAAAACTAAACAGTGGGCAGTGGCAGTTAACGGTAGGCCTTTGCCGTTGGATAAATGGATAGCATTTGTAGTATTCAGCAGTATTCAGTAGTGGGAAGAAAGACAAAAGATGAAAGAGAAAAGACGAAAGACAAAAGACCGGAATCCAAATCCCAAGTCCCAAATTTCAAAACCCGGAAACAAGAAACTGGAAACGATACGACTGCGGACGACCGTCACTACCTGCCGAAGACAAAGGATAAAAGACAAATTCATCATCCGTTATGCAGACCCTTCCGTCCTGACAGTATCGTCAGGACACCTTCCCTTGACTAAGGGAAGGAGCTGAAATCCATGTTCCCAATGGGATTTTTGGCGAGAGGAGGGATATACAAATTAACGTATTCCAACCTGGCACCTTAAACCTTGGAACAGAAACGGGAAATGAGATACTGAATGCTGGAATCTGAATACTCAATACTGGACACTGACAACCGATAACTGGAAGTAGGAATGCCATTTTGAAAGCAATGGGAAATCCCTTGCTTGACACCAATAGATTCTTCTAAGTGCGCTCTGAATGACAAAACAGAACGGGTTTACCGGCTGCACCATGAACGGCACCGACCACTAAATTGTCATTCGATACGATTTCCACTCAATGACCCTTTTCGGTGCCTGAGTGATCGTGAAACGATCGTATCGAAGGCACATTGTTAAATATTAAATGGTTTTGTAATAACTAAAAGTTCGTGCACTTAGAAGAACCTACCTGCCGAAGGAAGGGATTTCCATCAACGACCTAGGCCGATGAAATTATTTGACATAGTTAACCCTATACCTCCAATAACTAATAGCACCTAAAATGAATACTCCAAAGACGATATACCAAACAAAGGTGGGTGTAATTACCGGTGATCCGCTGGCATAACTATGTAAGCCCACCAAATAAAAGTTTACACCAAAATACGTCATCATAATACTGCCGAAGGCGGCAACACTAAGGAAATTAAAGGTCCATCTACCTCGCAATCCCGGCACTAAACGGGTATGGATAACAAAGGCATAGACCATTATGGATATTAATGCCCAGGTTTCCTTGGGATCCCAACCCCAATAACGGCCCCAACTTTCATTGGCCCATTGTCCGCCCAAAAAGTTTCCTATGGTCAGCATAATCAAACCAACGGTCAAGGTAAGCTCATTGATAATAGTCAATTCCTTTAGGTTGATTTCCATACGTTTTTTATTTTTCTTATTGGTCATGATAATCAATAGAAGAGATACGACCCCTAAAATCATACCAACGGTCAAGGGCCCATAACTTCCTACGATTACGGCCACGTGTATCATTAACCAATAGCTGTCCAAAACAGGGACCAAGTTCCCTATGGATGGATCTACCCAATTTCCGTGGGCGATCCACAATAGCATGGAAGTCACAAAGGCCGTTGCCGCGATCGTCATATCACTTTTGCGACCAAAGAGGAGGCCCATGCCCATAGTAGCCCATGAAACATAGAGGATACTTTCGTAGGCATCGCTCCAAGGAGCATGCCCGGAAACATACCAACGTAGTATCAACCCTCCGGTATGCCATATAAAAAACAAAAGGATAACACCTTTAAAGAAGAAGGTGGCCACCCGCCATAGTTCTCGATCTTTGAAAATACGAAAGACCAAAACAAAGAACATCAGAATACCTACAAGTGCATAGTATTTATACAATCGATTAAAAACATCCAGGTTATTGTACAACACTTCTGCCTTTACCTTCTTATCCGAAGGCAATACCTCGCTGCCATGGTTCACTTGATTTTGATGAAAGGCATCCAACAGTCTATCCGCTTCGGTATAATCTCCTGTGCTAATGGATTTTTTTAAGGATAAAAGGTAATAAGGCACCGCATTCCTGATAAAATTACTGTATAGGGAGTCCGAAACCTGAAATTGCCCCGAACGATACTCCACGGCGGAGATCCATTTATTGTTCTCGTCGTTGAGCAAGGGGAATATTTTAACAATTTCTCCACTTAAGGCCCTGTTCAAAAGGCTGAGACGTATATTGGCATCCTCAAAATCCTGTTCAAACTTATTCGGATTATTGGTAGCCGTTGCGGCATCTAGATAGGGTGCCAGTTTATATTGTCCTTTGGCATCAAAAAAGTCGGTCGCCTTTACATAGCGTTGGCCACTTGGAATCCCTATAATTTTTCGGATACTATCGTTCTTTCCCTTTTTGTCCAAAGCGATAAATTCCATATTGTACCAAGCAGGTGGGTGCAACATCATGGATAGGAAGACCTGATCGGCATTTAAATCCTTAAACTTGTCCTTTAGGCTCAGTTTGCGAAGTAGTTCCGAGGCAAAAGTGTTTATGGGTTTCATGCGTCCCCCATCATCCTGAATCACCAATTCCCCAAACTTGGCCGCATGTTCCTTGGAAACAATGGTTGTCCGGAATATAGAGTCTACTTGCTCTCCCGTTGGCATCGTAGTATGCCCATGACTATCTTGTGCGATACCGCTCATCATCATTCCTACTATAAAAATAGTAGTCAGCGATGCCTTTTTCTTCTTTACTTTCTCCAAGGATTGGGCCAAATCCTTAAAGCGGGTCTTTCCAAAAAACATGATACCCATGAGCCCAATATAGAGCAGAAAATAGCCCACATAGGTAATCCATGTCCCCCATAAATCATGATTAACGGAAAGAACGGTCCCTTTTTCATCCGGATCAAAACTCGACTGAAAAAATCGGTATCCCCTATGATCCAAAATATGGTTCATAAAAATATCGTAGTCAAAGGTACGTTCGTCGGTAACGGTAACCTTGCTCATGAAAGAGGCATAACCCTTTTCGGTACCTGGATATTTTTCTGCTATAAAATCGTTCAATTGTATACTAAAGGGCAATTCGTAGACTTTGGATCCATAGCCTAAGGTGAATCCTAATCCCCCTACGGTAAACTTCTTGGAAAAATTGGACGATCCCATGCCGCCCAACAACTTTTTTTCCACCGTTTCCCCATTGGCACTTATGCTAACGACCAAAGCGTCTTGGGAAACTTCCGTAACTTCATCGGGTGGCAGGGGTACAATACCATTGGAGCCTTTAATCAAGGGTTCTGGAATTACAAATTGCATCCCCGCCATATTGTACAGAGATCGTAACTGTAAAGTTTGCAGACTGTCCTTGATGACCTGACCTTGAAACTGGTCTGCCATCCGCATAAAACCACCATCAAAAGGAGGCGATATAAGATAGGTACTATCCGTTGAAAATATATTAATGGCACCGGCCGTCTCATTATTCAAAGAAAATAGCACGTTGTGGATACTGGCTATCTGCCCGTTTTCCAAATAGTGTTCGTGCCTATTGCCATCACCTGCCTCTACTATCTTTAAAAACTCCTTTCCGTTCTCATCAGGAATCAGGCCTTCTTTGGCCCCCTTGATAAAACCCGCATATGAGATGGTAAAAGGTTGGCCGTTAAAATCGGCCTTCCACGGTAAGGAAGACTTTAGGCCCTCCGTAGTAACGATCAAATCATCCTGTAATTTCTTCCTTTTGGGCTCCCCGTTGATTTCTCCATCAACAAAGACGGTAAGATAAGTCTTGTCCGAATAAAAAACATTTTCCGAATTTCCTTCCCTAATGGGCATTACTCCTTCAAAACTGATGTATCTGGTCACAAAGGCGCCTACAATAATCAATATCCAGGAAAGATGAAGGGCCAGAACGGGCCACTTTTCCTTGCGGAGTAATTTATAACGAAACATATTAGCTATAAAGTTGATGACAAAAAATACCATTATAGCCTCGAACCAGGTGGTATTATATATCCAAATACGTGCCGTTTCCGTACTGTACCAACTCTCTATAAAAGTACCAAAAGCCATTGCGGTAGCAAAAACAAGAAAAAGAACGGCCATTAAACGAGTGGAGAGGAAAATCTTTTTGAACAATTCTATCATCTAATCACACATTGGTTTTCAGCATGCAAAAATACATTGTTTTTACCATTTAAATTCCGATTGATGCATTTAAAAAGTTAAACAAAATTGTTAATTATTTCCAAAGCCGATGCTTTATTAAATTTGTATTTTTGAGCATGCTTTCAATTGCGCTTTTGGGTACTGGAAATGTGGCCAAACATTTATTCGATGCCCTGTTAAGGCAAAACGAGGTCCAGGTGGTCCAGGTCGCGGGCCGCAACAAAGAAGCGCTTACCTATTTTGAAAAGGACATTAAGATTACGACCAATTTTGATCACATAGATGATGCTGACATCTATATCATTGCTATAAGTGATGATGCCATATCCCTTGTTTCCGAAAGACTTATGGATAAAAAAGGATTGGTCGTACATACTTCCGGGAGTGTCTCTATGCAGGCATTAAAAAGAAACCAACGCCGCGGTGTTTTTTACCCTTTACAAACTTTTAGCAAAACAAAAAAAATAGACTTCAAAGGCATCCCAATTTGTATTGAGGCGGCAAATGAAAACGACTTAAAGCTTTTGCAACTATTGGGCGGTGCCATTTCGAACAAAGTTTCTGAGATTTCATCGGAACAACGGGAATCGCTTCATTTAGCGGCGGTATTTGTAAATAACTTTACCAATCACCTGTATCATATTGGCCATGAAATTTGTAAGGAAAACAAGGTACCGTTCCACATGTTGAAACCGCTCATCATGGAAACTGCTCAAAAAATCAATGACCTTACCCCTTTGGAAGCACAAACAGGTGCCGCAAGACGCAACGACATGGAAACCATTCGGAAACATATACATCAATTGGAAAACAACGCATATAGGGAAATCTATTCCCTATTGAATCAATCAATTAGAAAAACCTATGGAGAAAAGTTATAAAGAACATTTAAAAGACATTACCACTTTTGTTTTTGATGTTGATGGCGTTTTTACGGACAGCACCGTTCTGATTACCGCTACGGGGGAATTGTTACGAAAAATGAGTGTAAAAGACGGGTATGCACTTAAAACCGCCCTACAGAAAGGATATAACGTATGCATCATTACAGGCGGCACCAATGATGGTGTCAGGGATAGATTAAAGGGGCTTGGGGTCACTGATATATTTATGGGGGCCCATCATAAAATAGCTCCGCTAAGGGAATATATGGATAGCTATGCTATTGATGCTAAAAATATGCTATATATGGGGGACGACCTACCCGACATCCCTCCTATGCAGGCGGTAGGGCTCCCCACTTGTCCTCAAAACGCCGTGCCGGAAGTAAAGGAAGTCAGCACATATATTTCCCATAAAGATGGCGGCGACGGCTGTGTACGCGATGTTATTGAACAAGTGTTGAAAGTCCGTGGTGATTGGTACGACAATTTTAATGCTGAAAATGATTGATGATGTTGCAGGATAAACTACAGGGATATACCATCATTTTAGCATCGGGCTCACCTCGAAGACAGGATTTTTTTAAAGCATTGGACCTAGATTTTGAGGTCCGTGTCAAATCTGTGGAGGAAATATATCCGAGCTATTTAAAAGGAAGTGAAATTTCCGATTATTTGGCCGAACTTAAGGCAATAGCTTTCAAAAACGACCTGAAAGGGAACGAAATCGTAATTACTTCGGATACCGTTGTTTGGCACAAGGGCATATCTCTCGCAAAACCTGCCGACATAGATGAAGCGTATAAGATGCTTAAAACTCTTTCCGATGATTGGCATGAGGTCATTACCTCGGTTTGTTTTACTACCGGAAATGGACAAAAGACGGTGAACAATACGACCAGGGTAAAGTTTAGGGCGTTGACGGATGAAGAAATCCGGTACTATATCACTAATTTTAATCCTTTTGATAAAGCAGGAGGGTATGGTATCCAAGAGTGGATAGGCAGTATAGGTGTGGAGGAAATTATAGGGTCCTACAACAATGTCATGGGACTTCCTACCCATTTAGTTTACAAAACGTTAATTGCTATGGTTTCCTGAATTGAGATCGTTAATTTTATCAAAAATTAAAAGCTATGAAAAAGTCCGTAAGATTAGAGCTTATACTTTTTTCCCTTGTTCTACTGCTTGGTTCACTAAGTTCGTGCAAGGAAAAGTCAAAAGAAACCGTCAAAGAAGTGGCTATCAACACTACGATCGAAGAATCTAAGGCAGAGATACCAAAGAAAGAGCTTTCCGCCGATTTTAAAAGCTATTGGTATGCCGGTACCGCAGAAATAACATCCTACAAATTGGAACAGGCACGTTACGGTGAATTACGTGAGGGTACTGCAGTTTTGGTCTATGTAACAGAGCCCTTTTTGGCTGGTAAACAAGTAAAGGCGGATAGAAACAATCCGGATAATATCCCGGTCCTTAAGCTAAACAGTACCAAGAAATATCTTACCGGTATCTACCCCTATTCTATTATGAGCAGCAGTTTTTATCCGGTGACGGACAACCAACATGCCATTAAAGTATCTACTTCCGTCCAAGAATGGTGCGGACATGTATACGCCCAATTGAACAACAGGGACAAATTTGAAATTACCTCCCATTCCTATTTTGAAAGCGAAGCGGATCAGGACCTAAAACTTGAAAAAGCGATATTGGAAAATGAACTATGGAATAAA
Organism: Saonia sp.; assembly: GCA_049670505.1. Lineage (GTDB taxonomy): Bacteria > Bacteroidota > Bacteroidia > Flavobacteriales > Flavobacteriaceae > JBATTK01. Next base: position 47,032 of record JBATTK010000036.1, on the reverse strand, counting down.
ATCCGAATAGCCCCTACCGATTTACCTGTGGGAAACATAAAAATCATTCCTTCTTTGGAGTATATTAGACTTAGCCATAATGAAATAAAGGCCTATGATGCAACTGCTACTTTAAATACTAATGAAGCCCAAAGCACCTATGAAATAACATATCCAGAGTTACAACGAACGCTTATCATCAACTTTACAACAAGTTTTCCACATACCATAGAGAACTGGTCCGAAACCGCTAAGAGCGGCTTTGGCCCAAATGCAAAATCCATGACCTCCACCGCTACTCTGATCAATAGATTAAAGACTCCCTATTGGGGACAAAATGGAAATGATGATCTATATTTGAGAGATAGCCTAGGTTTGTAATTGAATGGAAGAAATAATAATAGATTACCAGAGTGAAATAGTAGGTACCCTCATATGCCTTGCTATCCTATTGATTTTACGGTTCAGTATTATCAAGGCCATACGTAAAGTTGGCAAGTTGGGCGATATCAATGAATTACGTACCCGTCTCGTAATAAAATACGTTTCCATTGCTCTCACCTCCCTGAGTGTAGTAGCGTTGACTTTTATATGGGGCGTCAATTTCAAGGAATTAGGGCTTATTTTTTCATCGGTATTCGCGGTAATCGGCGTGGCTTTGTTTGCCACTTGGTCTATCTTAAGCAATGTTACTGCCGGAATTATACTTTTTTTATATTTTCCGTTCAAAATTGGGGATCGTATCCGAATTCAGGATAAGGATTTTCCGGAAGAAGCCGTTATAGACGACATCAAGGGTTTTCACATACACCTTCTAAAAGATAATGGAGAACTACTTACATATCCCAACAATCTATTGCTTCAGAAAGGCGTTGTGCTCATTCAAAGGAAGGCAGGTTTTGAAGGTGATGGCGACGAAAACATCCTGTGATGTTAAAGAAGTTCTAAAAGTTGTTGGCGGGGAAGTAATCTTTCTATCTTTGATTACCGACAAAACATCCACATTATGCGTAAATTTTGGGTATGCTGCATTGCTATACTTCTTATGGCCCCGTTCTCCATGGCCCAACCTCCAAAAAAACTTCCCTCCTCCGAAATCTATCATTCCCTACAAAAACTTAATTTTTTGGGTACCGCCCTTTATATTGCGGCGCATCCAGATGACGAAAACACGCGGCTTATTTCCTATCTTTCCAATGAAGTAAAGGCAAAGACGGCCTATTTATCCCTCACAAGGGGTGACGGCGGGCAAAATCTTATTGGACCGGAACTTCAGGAATTACTAGGTGTTCTAAGAACCCAGGAACTTCTGGCGGCAAGACGGGTAGATGGCGGAGAGCAGTTTTTTACGCGCGCCAATGATTTTGGTTATTCCAAGCATCCTAAGGAAACTTTGAAGATTTGGGATAAAAAGACCGTATTGGGCGATGTTGTCTGGGTAATTCGCAATCTTAAACCAGATGTAATCATTAATCGTTTTGATCATCGAACGCCCGGATCCACTCACGGACACCATACTTCATCGGCCATGTTGAGTGTGGAAGCCTTTGATTTGGCCAATAATCCAAATGCGTATCCCGATCAACTAAAAACAACCGACGTTTGGCAACCCAAAAGAGCGTTCTTTAATACTTCCTGGTGGTTTTATGGTAGTGAGGAAAATTTTAAAAAGGCCGATAAATCCAATATGCTGAATTTTGATATCGGCGTGTATTATCCTATGATAGGACTTTCAAACAATGAAATTGCTTCGATTGCCAGTAGCCAACATTTGTGTCAAGGTTTTGGAAGGTTGTCTACTCGTGGATCACAAAATGAATATATAGAATTGATCAAAGGGGAACTACCAAAGGACCAAAACAATGTTTTCGATGGCATTAACACCACATGGTCCCGTGTTAAAGGTGGGGAAGCCATTGGTAAAATATTGTATGGGGTAGAAAACAATTTTGATTTTAGAAACCCGGCATCTCATATGCCACAACTTATACAGGCGTATAGACTACTTCAGGAAATTACGGACGAACATTGGAAAAAAATAAAATCCGAAGAGCTACGGCATATTATGGTCGCCATAAGCGGTCTTTATCTGGAGGTCTCCGCACAAGCGCCCTCCGCAAATCCTGAAAGTAGTTTGAAAGTGACCGTTGAAGTCCTGAACAGAAGTAATGCCGATATACTTTTGAAATCTATTGCTCTTTCTACTTCCCATAAAAAGGACACCTTGTTTCCCTTAAAAGAAAATGAAAAGACCGTTTTGGAACTCAATTTGGATATTCCCAAAAGCACCTCGTATACCAGCCCCTATTGGCTTACCGATAAAGGAAGTCTGGGCACCTATGTAGTAAAGAATCAAAGCTTAATAGGTAAACCGGAAACCCCGAACGCGTTCCACACTAATTTTGAAATGGAATTCAATGGATATCCCATTACAATTCGTAGACCTGTAGTGTATCGGCATGCAAAACCAGACAAGGGGGAGCTGTACCAACGTTTTGAAATATTGCCAAAAGTGACCGCCAGTATCGCGGATAAGGTGATTATCTTTGCAGACTCCAAGCCCAAGGAAATACCGGTTACGATTAAGGCGGGTACCACTAATTTAACGGGAAGCGTTAGCTTAAAAATCCCGGAGAACTGGAATGTATCGCCCCAAAAAATAGACTTCAACATTACCGCAAAAGGAGATGAACAGACCGTACTTTTTACTATTGTTCCACCAACAGGCGAAAGTGAAGGTAAAATATCGCCCGTTGTTACCGCAGGGGAACAAGTGTACTCCAAGGAATTGGTAGAAATCAATTATGACCATGTTCCAAAACAATCTATATTGCTACCGGCCGAAACAAAGGTTGTTCGCTTGGATATCCAAAAGGCGGGCGAACATATCGGATATATTGTGGGCGCAGGAGATGAAGTTCCGGAAAGTTTAGAACAGATTGGCTACAAAGTACACACCATAGACCCGTCTTCCATACAGGCCGGAACGCTCCGGAAATACGACGCCATAGTAGTAGGTATCCGAGCTTATAATGTGGTGGACGAACTTAAATTCAAGCAACGTTTTCTATTGGATTATGTGAATGATGGCGGTAATCTGATCATTCAGTACAATACCGCCGGTAGGTGGAACAAACAATTTGAAAATATAGCCCCCTATCCCTTAAAACTTTCAAGGGATCGGGTGACCAATGAAAATTCAAATGTGCAAATTTTAGCCAAGACCCATGCTTTGGTCAATTTTCCCAATTCCATTGCAGAAAAAGATTTTAACGGCTGGGTACAGGAACGCGGCCTATACTTCCCCAATGAGTGGGATTCCAAATTCACTCCGATACTTTCTATGCAGGACGAAGGGGAATCTCCTAAAAATGGTAGCCTACTAGTTGCCCCTTACGGTAAAGGGAATTATATTTATACCGGACTCAGCTTTTTCAGGGAATTACCCGCAGGTGTGTCCGGAGCTTATAAGCTCTTTGCCAATATGATATCTTTAGGTAAGGAAAAAGTAGCGAACGAAAACGCCGTTAAAGGATAAGAATGCACGATAAATTTATTTGGAAAAAGGAATACAGCATTGTACTTCTACTTAACATAGTGTATGTATTGATTTTTTATTTCATTATGACAACATATATATAGTATGGGGACTCTGGATTGGATTATTCTTGCCGGAACCCTACTTTTTATTGTTGTATATGGAGTTTGGAAGACCAAGGGAAGTAAAGACGTAAATGATTATGTCTTAGGGGGAAAGGAAGCCAAATGGTGGACCATTGGATTATCCGTTATGGCGACCCAGGCAAGTGCCATCACTTTTTTATCCACACCCGGACAGGCGTTTCACGATGGAATGGGATTCGTTCAGTTTTACTTTGGCCTACCCTTGGCCATGGTTATTATCTGCCTCGTTTTTATTCCCATCTACCATAAGCTAAAAGTATATACTGCATACGAGTTTTTGGAAACCCGTTTTGATCTTAAAACCCGTACCCTTACGGCCATTTTGTTTTTGATACAAAGGGGGCTGGCGGCAGGGATTACTATTTTTGCCCCCGCAATTATCCTCTCCGCCGTTTTGGGATGGGATTTAAGGACATTAAGTATCATTATAGGTACTTTGGTCATTATTTATACGGTTTCCGGAGGCACCAAGGCAGTTAGCGTAACCCAAAAGCAACAGATGTTCATCATAATGACGGGAATGTTCGTTGCCTTCTTCTTTATATTGGGATACCTACCGGCCGATATAACTTTTGGTAAAGCCTTGAAAATTGCAGGCGCTAGTGATAAGCTCAATATTCTCAATTTTGAATTCGACACCAAAAGCAGGTACACCTTTTGGAGTGGAATTACGGGCGGACTGTTTTTGGCACTTTCCTATTTCGGTACGGACCAAAGTCAGGTACAACGTTATTTATCGGGGAAATCAATTCGAGAAAGTCAATTGGGTTTGATATTTAACGGCATTTTTAAGATTCCTATGCAATTCTTTATCCTACTCGTAGGGGTAATGGTATTTGTATTCTATCAGTACAACGCCTCCCCATTGAACTTTAATCCCGCCGCTACCCTGGCCGTAAGCAATTCTGCTTATTCCGATGAATATAAGGCGCTGGAAGAAGGCCATGCCGAACTGGAAATTGAGAAAAAAATGGCCCAGAATAAATTCTCGGCCGCTTTGGAAATAAAAGAGTTCACGGCGGTGGAACAAGCCAAACAGGAAATCATAACCATAAACCAAAAAGAGCTGAACAATAGAAATGCCGCCAAAGCAATGATACAAAAAGCGGACAGTACAGTGGAGACCAATGATAAGGATTATGTTTTCATCCATTTTATTCTGAATCACCTGCCACGAGGACTCATCGGATTACTTTTAGCCGTAATCCTATCTGCCGCTATGTCCTCCACGGCATCGGAACTTAACGCATTGGGAACCATTACGGCCCTAGATCTGTATAAACGCAATCTTAAAATAGAATTTACCCAAAAGCATTATGTTATGGCCTCCAAAGGTTTTACTATGCTTTGGGGCATTATAGCAATCTTGATCGCTTGCTTTGCCAACCTGTTCGATAACCTTATCCAACTAGTGAATATCATCGGATCTATTTTTTATGGGAACGTACTGGGCATCTTTTTATTGGCCTTCTTCTTCAAGTTTGTAAAGGGCAATGCCGTTTTTCTGGCGGCCATTATAACCCAAGTTATCGTAATTTTTGGATGGTATTATGACTGGATGTCCTATTTATGGCTGAACGCCTTTGGTTGTATCTTGGTAATTACATTGGCCTGTATTCTCGAAAGTTTCGACAGACTACTTGGAAATCCTCCGATCAAAACATAAAACTCATCTAGACTTTTAAAACGGAACGAGTACATAAAAAAAGCCCTGACGAATTTCATCAGGGCCCTAATCTCTAAGTAAATATTTTAAGCTACAAAGCGCCCCATTCTTTTAAGGAATCTTGATTTAGCTTTACATAATCGGCATTATTTGCGGCTTCCGCTGCGGCCAAGGACTTTTTGGCGGCTTCAATAGCCCCTTTGGTATCTCCCAATTTTGCGTGGATAAGAGATTGTCTCCTCATCATCCAGAAGGCTTTGTCATTAAGGGAAACGGCCTTGGCAATCCATTCTTTGGCTTTCTCAAGCTCTTTACCTTCCTCATAGTAGTACGAAGCGGCAGCATAATAATCATTGGCACTAGGTCCGCTCATTACCGTTTCTATGCTTTTGGTAGCCTTGTCGGAAGTAGGTACATCGAACTTTACCCCAACATAACTCTTTTCCCACATGATGCCCAATACGGCCGAATTATTGGTAAGGTCATCAAAGGATATAGTAAATGTTTCGATAGGCATCGGAATAGGGAATACCTCTACGGAGGTTTTGGCCGCTACCTTACTATCGTCCCATTCCCTTGGAGTTCCCCAATTATTGGTGTCCGCATAAAAAATAACTTCCCATGAAGCTGCACCTGGTTTCGTGAAAATAGCATAAGAACCAGCTTTTAATTCTTGGCCATCAACGGTTACATCGTCACTAAAGGTGACCATCGTATTTTTGTTGGCTCCGGTTCTCCATAATTTATCGTAAGGAACAAGGTCACCGAAAATTGCCCTGTCTCTCATAGAGGGTCTTGAATATTCCAAGCTTACATCCGTCAATCCAACTTTCTGTTCCATTTTAGAAACCGGACTAGGTTGTGGTGTCATAACCTGTGCTTGCATTGAAAAAGAAACAAGCACTACACATAATAAAAGAACTATTTTTTTCATCTTGATATAGGTTTTTTTAGTTGCTACAAAGCTAAATATAATGGGAACTTCCATTTGTTAACAAATACTTAAATAAAAAAGTAGTCTTTATTGATCAGTCCAGCACAAATGGCTCGGATATAATACCATCTCGAAGATAGAAGGTAAGATAGTATATTGCGGTTTCCATTGCTGATAAGTCTATGGTATTACCTTCTATATCCGCTCCATTGGTATACGTTATCCGTCTCCCGGTAGTATCAAAAATAGCCCTACCAAATATCATATTGCCTTCTTGGTTGTGAAGATCGTAATGCAGATTTCTGGAACCAAAACTTCGATATAGAATAAGACCGTTCCCTTCTACCATCTCTTCTTCCTCTTTCTCCTCCATCTCTTCTTCCTCTTCTTCGATGATCGAATCATTGGTCATAAAAGAGAATAAACGTGCTTCCGAATTGATCGGCGGGTTCTCATTTGTAAAATTTTCCGAAGAAAAAAAGTAATTGTCCGCACCTACATAGGTTATTCCCTCAACTTGTGCAATACCAATATTCATATTGGTCCTTTCTCCGGTATTTTCAAAAATAGCATTCTCGGAAAGCTGATCGAACCGCACAAGGAAGGGAAACAACTGTTGGCTATACCCTATGAGGAACAATATCTTTGTTGTCTCATTGTAGGAAGCCCCCGTAACTAATCCGTCTACAGGATAACTTCCTATAGTTACGGCCTCATGGTTGCCTAAGGTTTTTGGGAGTGCATACGCCACGGTAGCTTGACTTTGCCATTGTTTGGTAAGTATAATCAGCCGATCTCCCTGCACAAAAAGTGCCTCTGCATCCCAATCGCTACGAGAGCCCATCGAAAAATCGGTTTGATCCGCATAAAAAAACTCGATCCGATCGGCGATGACCGTATCAGAAATATCATAATCCGATTTAGAGATTCTGTAAATGACAAGATCTTGCCTATCCCCATTAAAATTTCCAAAATCCCCTATATAAAAATAGTCGGTATCCTGGGTCATATCCTCCCAGTCCACATTGGTACTATTGGATATACGGACCGTTCTTGTAACTTCTAGGGATGTGGTGTCAATTTCGAATAGTTCGGGCGTATTTCCAGAATCGTTATGCGTAATCAATTTACCCTTATAGAATTCAATTCCGGAAGTCTCCAAAACCGTATTTGGCAGTCTTCCCACCTCCTGTATATTTTCTTGTGTAAAGGATAGATAGGTGATGAGAGAAAAACAATAAAATAACGCCCCATTTTTCATTGTTACCGTTCTGGCGGATAATGTACGAAATCAAAATCTTTTTTACCAAAATACCGGATAAACTCACGTTAAAAAAAGATACTTCACAAAAAGCTCCTGATCTACTTGGACCTATTCCCGTAAATTAGTCTAATTTTAAGGCCATATGAAGACTAAAAAATACTTCTCGGAATTTATTGGAACCTTTAGTATGATTTTCTGCGGAACCGGAGCCATGGTCATTAATGAAATTACCGGGGGAAGTGTTACGGGTGTCGGAATAGGTCTGACCTGGGGTTTTATCGTAATGGCAATGATATATGCCTTTGGGGATATTTCCGGGGCACATTTTAATCCTGCAGTGACCTTTGCCTTTGCTTTTGCCAAAAAATTTTCATGGAAAGAAGTCCCGCCCTATATCCTTGTACAGTGCTTGGCGGCTATTGCTGCAAGCGGAATTATGCTTTTCCTGTTTCCTGCAAGTGAATGGCTAGGCGGCACCCAGCCATCCGTAGACCCCTACTTTCCTCCCCTTAAGGCATTTGTACTCGAAATATTATTGACATTCTTTTTAATGGTCGTTATCATCAATGTATCTACGGGAGCAAAGGAAATAGGTGTCATTGCGGGCCTGGCTATTGGCGGTGTAATTATGTTAGAAGCTATTTTTGCCGGACCAATGACCAATGCCTCTATGAATCCTGCCCGATCCCTAGGTCCTGCTTTGGTTTCAGGGCATTTGGAAAACCTTTGGCTGTACCTTACAGCGCCGTTTATCGGAGCAGTCTTGGCAGTATTGAGCTGCAGATTGGTTAAAGGCAAGAATTGCTGCGATGAAAAAAAAGAACCGGTTTAGGTAACGTTTATAGATTTTAATATTTGTTTAATCTTTTTTATTTTTAATTAAACAAAAATGGTGTTATTTTTGCCAAAACAGTTGCATGAAATTATACCAACTTCGTTCACGACAAGCCCTGCCTATTTCCCAGGAAAGTGCATGGGAATTTCTATCAAGTCCAAAAAACCTTAAAGTAATTACTCCCGACCATATGGGCTTTACCATCATCGATGGAGCTGATAGACCTATGTTCCCAGGCCAGATTATACAGTACAAAGTCTCCCCATTCCCTGGCATAACTACTACCTGGGTTACCGAAATCACCCACGTTAAAGAGGGGGAATATTTTGTAGATGAACAACGCTTTGGCCCCTACGCACTATGGCATCACAAACATTTTATAAACCCGATCGACGGCGGCGTGGAAATGGAAGACATTATAGATTATAAGATTCCCTTTGGTATTTTAGGCCAATTGGCCCATCCGCTCTTGGTAAAAAAACAATTGAAAGGGATATTTGCATATCGGGAGGAAAAACTAACGGAGCTATTTGGAAAAATTGAGGGCATTCCAAATGAGTTGCACTTAAAATCATTTTAAAAATGAAGAAAAATATACTCTTGATAGGTGGTTCTTATGGCATTGGCCACACCATTGCAGAACATTTGTATAAGGAACATAAGGTTTTTGTGGCTTCACGTACCGATGAAGGATTGGAAAAAATGGAAGTCGATCATATCCCTTTCGATGCGGTTACGGACACTATTGACGTTTCTAAATTACCCGAAAGGCTTGATGGTTTTGTATATTGCCCCGGCACCATTAATCTAAAACCTTTTAAAATGTTGACAGAGGAAACCTTTAGAACGGATATGGAGCTTAATTTCTTTGGTCTTATCAAGACCGTCAAAACTATATTGCCCCTAATGGCCGAAGACTCCAGTATGGTATTTTTTAGTACGGTAGCCGTTGGTACGGGGATGCCGTTCCATACCAGTGTAGCGGCGGCAAAAGGGGCCATAGAAGGGTATGCCAAGGCTATGGCCGCAGAATACGCCCCAAAAATAAGGGTAAACGTGGTTGCCCCTTCTTTAGTAGATACGCCCCTGGCCACCCGGTTGTTGAACAATGATAAAAAAAGGGAGCATATGGCGGAACGGCATCCCCTGAAAAGAGTGGGCAAAGCGGAGGACATTGCCAACATAGCCCTATTTTTATTGAGCGAGAAAAGTACTTGGATGACGGGACAAATCGTAGGTGTTGACGGTGGAATATCCACTTTAAAGGTGTAATATGTCACAAAAAATAGCTGTTTTTTGGTTTCGAAGGGATTTAAGACTCAACGATAATGCAGGCCTTTTTAACGCCTTGAACGGGGATTATACTGTACTACCGCTATTTATTTTTGATTCGGAAATTCTAGATAAACTTTCTAAGGATGACGCCCGTGTTACTTTTATTCATCATACACTTCAAAAAATAAATGCCCAGCTTCGGCAACAGCATCAACGTTCTATAGCAATATTCCATGGAAACCCCTTTCAGATATTTAAAAATATCCTAGAAACATATCAGGTTAAGGCCGTTTACACCAATCATGATTATGAACCCTATGCAATGGATAGGGACAAACAAATACAACAGTTATTATCTGATAAGGGGGTAGATTTCAAAACTTTTAAAGATCAGGTCATTTTTGAAAAAGGGGAAGTAGTAAAAGGAGACGGCAGCCCCTATGTGGTCTACACGCCATACATGAAAAAGTGGAAGGAAATCTTTCGTGAAAAAGAACATTTGAAAACCTATCCGTCCCACGATTATCTGGCGAATCTTATCGTTGTGAACGACTTGCCCTTTCTTTCACTTTCCGACATTGGCTTTAAGACCTCGGCAATAAAGGTCCCCGATTATGTCGCTTCGTCCGAATTAATCGCCAATTACGAGGATACCCGTAACTTTCCTGCAATTCAAAACGGTACATCCAGATTGGGACCCCATCTGCGGTTTGGAACCATATCGGTCCGTGAAATGATCAAAAAGGCCATTTCGGAAAAAAACGAGGTGTTTTGGAACGAACTCATTTGGCGCGAGTTCTTCATGCAAATTTTATGGCATTTCCCAAGAACGATACAAGAGTCCTTTAAGAAAAAATATGACCGTATCGAATGGCGAAACAAGGAAGAGGAGTTTGAAAAGTGGAAGAAGGGACAAACGGGTTTTGCCTTCGTGGATGCAGGAATGAGAGAACTGAATGCCACAGGTTATATGCACAACAGGGTCCGCATGTTGGTGGCCAGCTTTCTCTGCAAACATTTGCTCATAGATTGGCGTTGGGGCGAAGCTTACTTTGCCGAAAAATTATTGGATTACGAATTAAGCAGCAATGTAGGGAATTGGCAATGGGCCGCGGGTAGTGGTGTAGATGCGGCACCCTATTTCAGGATTTTTAATCCAATGACCCAAATTGAAAAGTTCGATAAACAAAAGGAATATATAAACCATTGGGTTCCGGAGCTTCAGGAACTTACCTATCCTTCCCCAATGGTAGACCATAAAATGGCAAGGGAACGATGTCTTAAGACTTACAAAGAAGCCTTGGGATAGTCTAAGGTCAAGAAGAATACTATTTTGATAACTGATTATCCAGTTGACGCCTTTCAATAATTCTACCTTTTAAAATATTCACGTACCTAAGCGCAATGTTGTTATTGTAATCCGTATAAGATTTAGATGCCCATTCCATTGCTTTTTCCAGGTTTCCGTTAATTTCATTTATAATTGCCATATTGTAGTGTGCTCTTCCGGCTACCTTCATTTTCGGATTGTTCAACTCGCTTTCCCACAAATCGGCGGCACCTTCCCAATTTCCGGTTTGAGCCCTTCTTTTGGCTATGACAAAATTATCCGTTCCGCTTACAAAATAGTCTCTTGCTACTCTTTTTCGTCGAGGTTGGGTATACCGTCCATAGCCATTTCCTAAATTGCTACTAATCTGCAATACGCCCTCTTTTCTACCAATTATAGCTTCTATGGCCTTGACCGGATTAATCCCTTCGCCTATAGAAGTTAAATAATCATTAGAAATATATTCATCCATCAATACTTTTCCTACCGGGTCATAAACACGCCATCCGTTTTTAATAACGGTATTCAAAGTTATCCTATGTCCGGGCAATTTTGCCTTTATTCCTAAATTGTTTGGTATGGTAACGGTAGTAGCTTCATAATTTACTTTGGTGTCCGTATCATAAAATTCCAATGAGAATAGTATATCAACTCCTTTTTCTTCACAAATTTTTTGTGCCGTTTCCCAAGAAAGAGCGGCAGGAAAAACTCCCAAACCCTTTCTTTGTAACTCAATATCGTTAATGATTTCAACTTTTTCAAAACGGTCTCCCCTACTCAACGCATCCAAAAGACCGGTTACCGCAGATTCAGAACCTTCCTTATCCAAATGAAGACCTTCCAATGATAAAATTTTATCGATCTGATCTACTATCTTATTTTCCTCCGATGGGATACTCCTATTAATAATACCGATTTTGGTAATATCGGATGATAAAGGTATTTGTGCCGGCTCGGTTACTCCCATAGTCAAACGGTTGGTAGCACTACATGAACCTAAGGAAACAATGATAATAGCTATGACGAATAATTGAAATAGATTTCTCATAACAGTAGAATGGTTATTACTTATTAAGCATAATTGGTTGATTACTAACGTATAAAGCTGGCTTAAATTGTAATTATTCATGTTTATGCTCAATTTTAAAAAGATTTGAACAACACATAAATGGTGTTTTTGGGTTTGATGGTTCATTGTGATGTGAAAAAACCTGTTCCGATAGACAGTAAAGAGCGGGAAAACAACTTCTTTTAAAAGTTAGAAAATGGTATATTTACCTTGTTCCGTCCATAAGGGTTTTATCCTACAATCATATTATGGTAGCGGAGCGTATTATTAACTAACCCTTACTAGAAAATGAAAAACACGTTATCATTATTCCTTCTGCTTTTTGCTGTGACAGCCATCTCCGCCCAAAAAATGAACAGTAACAAAAAAGCTGTTCTCGCTTCCGTTGAAAAACACAAATCGGAATTGATAACGATAAGTGACTCCATATGGGCCCTTGCCGAAACTGCTTTTGAAGAGCACCGATCTTCGGAAATATTGGCCGATTATGCCGAGAAGAACGGTTTTACCGTTGAAAGAGGAGTTGCCGGAATGCCTACCGCCTTTGTTGCTACCTATGGCTCCGGAAAACCTGTAATAAGTGTCTTGGGAGAGTTTGATGCGCTTCCCGGCATCTCACAAAAGGCGATGCCCACTAAAGAGGCCCTTGCCGAAGGTGCGGCCGGTCATGGTTGCGGACATAATTTGTTCGGTGCGGGTAGCTTAGGTGCGGCTATAGCAGCAAAAGAACTTATTGAACAAGGAAAACTGAAGGGTACTATAAAATTCTTCGGTACCCCTTCCGAGGAAAAATTCTTTGGAAAAATATGGATGGTCCGTGAGGGTCTTTGGGACGGTGTAGATGTAAATCTGAGCTGGCACCCAAGTGCTGCTACAAAAGCGGATGTGCAGAGTTCATTGGCATTGGTGGATTTTAAAGTTGAATTTTTTGGTCAGGCCGCTCATGCCTCGGCAGATCCGTGGAACGGTCGTAGTGCCTCGGACGCATTGGAACTTTATACCACAGGCATCAACTACTATCGGGAACATATTAAACCTACAGTACGAATTCATTATCACATCCAAGATGGCGGTCAGGTCGTAAACGTGGTCCCCGATTATTCCAAACTTTGGGTCCGGGTCCGCGACACCAAGCGAAGTGGTATGCTACCCGTTTATGAACAAGTGAAAAAAATGGCCGAAGGAGCCGCAATATTGGCCAATGTGGAGTATAAAATTTCCTTGATTTCCGGTATTTATGAAGTACTGGTGAATCGTTCCGGAGGTGAAATCATGCAAGCTAACCTGGAATTATTGGGACCTATTGCTTATACGGACGATGAAGTCGACTTTGGTAAAAAAATACAAGAAGCAACGGACAAGCCCCAAGTTGGCATGGATGCCAAAATAAACCCTTTGGAGGAAACCAAAGAAAACCCGGGTGGTGGTTCTACCGATGTTGGGGACGTTAGTTGGAATGTAGCCAACATAAATCTTGGGGTCACTACCGCTCCCAAGGATACCCCTTGGCATTCCTGGGCCGTAGTAGCCTGTGGTGGCATGAGTATTGGCCATAAGGGAATGGCCTACGCGGCAAAAGCAATGGGCATGACCATGGTGGATCTTTTTGAGAACCCCAAGCTGGTAGAAAAGGTGAAAGCCGAATATAAAGAACGTAAAGGTGACGAGGTATATGAGGCCATTGTCCCTGAGGGCCCGCCACCTATAGGTAATTAGTACTGTTCCGGGTCCCTTTTTAACGATGCCGTTTTTGATGAGAAAAATACTTCCATTGCTATACTTTTTCATAGTATTTGCCTGCTATACGCAGACCGAAGTAATAGCTATTGAATATGATAGCACTTTAATCCCCGAGGGCATCGCTATTGATGAAAAAGAAGAAAAAATATATCTTAGTAGCATTCATCAAAAAAAAATAATCGAAACGACCATTGCATCAGGAGAAAGTAAAGACTTCATAAGTTCTGGAGAACATTACTATAAATCCGGGGTGGGGATAACAGTAAAGGACAACCACCTTTTCGCTTTGGGAAGTGAAAAGAAAAATAAGATTTGGAGTTCTATATTGCTGGTGTTCGATTTAAACGATGGGTCATTGATGCATACCTATCAAATCAAGGATACAACCAGCCATTTAATGAACGATTTGGCAATCAGTGAAAAAAATGAAATTTTCATATCCGATACGGAGAAACATTGTGTATACAAACTAAACTATCCCGAAGGAAATATTGAAGTTTTTCTAAAGGACGAACAAATTCAATACCCAAATGGAATCGCTATTTCCGATGATGGAACGAAACTCTTTGTGGATTCATGGAGCAGTGGCCTACGCATTGTCGATATCAGAACCAAGCATATCCTAAATAGTAAGCATATGATTACCAAAGGAATAGATGGATTAAAGTATTACAAAGGAAATTTGTATGCCATTATCAATGCCGGGGAAAAGGAGAATCATGGATTGCTGAAAATAGAACTTTCCAAAAATGAAGAAAGTATTACTGCCACTACCCCCCTACTAATGAATCATGAAAAGATGAATATTCCCACCACCTTCGCTATTGGTAAAGAACACATCTATATGTTGGCCAACAGTCAAATAGATAACTTGAATCAGGACACCAATCAAATTATCGATAAGGAAAAGCTTACCCATACCTTCGTATTAAAATATAAAATCAACTAAACATGTACGGTTAAATTAAAGTGGTTTAAATTTAAGCCATAGAAAAATAACACTACACCAAAACAGTATGAAACACTTATCAAAACTTGCCTTAGTTTTTTGTTATCCCTTAGTATTTACTTCTTGCTTGGGCCTACTAAAAGATAAAGAGGAAAATCTTTCTGTAGCAGAAGATTTTAATACCATAAAAGTCGATGATCACTATAGCATAGCACTTCCCAAATACATGAAAGAGGCAAAGGATTTAAATGATGATGCGTCCCTTCAGTATCAAAATATCTTTAAGGAAGCCTATATTGTGATTATAGATGAACCAAAACAAGATGTGATAGAAATCTTTAAGGAGTTGGAAGAGTGGAACGATTCAAAATCCGTAGTAGAAAATTATAGGGACATTCAACTCCAATTTTTAGCCGAGGGCATCGCCATTGACAATCAATCCGAATCGCGTTCTCTTAAAATAAACGGTATGGATGCCGAAATTGTTGAAATCGACGGAAATGCAGCGGATGTAATTTATGATATTGCTTATACCCTGGGTTTCGTAGAGGGCAAGGAAAATGTGTATATGATTATGGCCTGGACCTTAAAGGATAAAAGAAAGAAGTTTAAAAAAACCTATGATCTGGCAATAAGGTCCTTTGAATTGTTATAAGTATAAGAAATGATAATCAGGGAAATCCATACAAATGAAATGGGCTTTCTAAAGGAGATGCTGTACGAGGCGCTGTACGTTAGGGAAAATGAGCCCCCTTTTGATAGAAATATTGTGGATACTCCTGAACTTTCAAAATACATTTCACAATGGGGAAGGCAAGAAAATGATGTTGCCTTGGTTGCTGAAAAAGAAGGAGTCCTTATAGGTGCCATTTGGGGAAGAACATTTAAACCGCCCCGAACCGGTTACGGGTTTGTCAATGAAACGACTCCGGAACTTACCATGGCCTTAAAAAATGCTTATAGAAATCAGGGAATAGGTTCTCGGTTACTGGATGGGATAGCAAAGTATTATTCAAAAAAGGGGATTTCGGCCCTATCCCTGAGTGTGGATAAACAAAATGCTGCAAGACGACTTTATGAAAGAAAAGGGTTCCTTTTTTTTGCTGATGTCGGTACGGCGGTAACCCTTATGAAGGTATTGTGAACGTATATTGAAAATTTAAAAAAACATATTATGATAAGATATTATATGGTTATGGTCTGCCTCGTTTGCTATACATTAACACGGGCACAGTCCTTTGATTTCCAATTTGACCACCAATCGATCGTAGTAACCGATTCGGATAAAAGTGCGGAATTCTATGGCAGTATTCTGAAATTGAAAGAAGTACCCCATCCCGAGGGCAAACCGGGTTTCCGATGGTTTTCGGTACATGGGAATTCCCAAATACATTTGATACAGAAGGATAGTATTGTATTTAAGAAGGACAAATCCATTCATTTGTGCCTTGCGACCCAAAATCTACAGGAATTCATAGTCCATCTGAAAAATAATAATATCACCTATTGGGATTGGCCCGGAAATGAGAACGCGGTGACCGATCGTGCCGATGGGGTGCAGCAAATCTATATTCAAGATCCTGATAACTATTGGATAGAAATCAATACGGCAGTGCATTAGTTTTTGACATGGACGCGCTACTAAAAATACTGACCTATACCGAATACGATACCATTGGTAGCGTCCTTGGTTACACCAAAACCATAGTCCAATCGGAAAACGGCATTAAATATTCTTTTGTGGATAAACCGGATACCTACACCTGGGTATACCCTGGCGGTACTTCCGTTGAAAAGTTCAGAAAAATCTCTTCCGGGGTTGCGCCAACTTCCGGCATCTATAAATGCATTTCCTTGGATTACGAACCAGTTTTTCTCATATAAAGTATGGCGGTATTCCGTATTAAGAACAATAGCGGCAGTTCCCCGATCCGCGGTATTCCCCACTCCCCTTATATTTAATTGATTGTCCAAGGTAAAGGGTGCAAAAGCCGAGTCTTCGTTTCCAATGGCCGCTGCCAGTCTAAGCCTACTGGCCCAGTTGCCCCTCGATTTTATTTTCTTGTAGTAGGTAAAATCATTGCGCAAGGATAAAAAGTCGTTCAGAAAAACCGCTGCCTGATCACTTCCATTAACAAATTGAATGTATTGCCCGGTAAATTCGCTAATTAATCCATCAAAATATTGATAATCGATATCCAAATCCACATATCGGTATACGGCCCGATAGCCTATTTTATTAGCTTCCAATGACAGTGGCGTATTGGGTATGATATCCTCCCCTATAAAATCATAAGACTCCTTTATAATGCTTGCCCCTAGCTCGGCCTCATTGTGAAAGTCAAAAGAAAATAACAGATTGCCCTCAAAAGATCGATTATTGAACCGATAATCCTTGGTCCCGGCTTCAAAAAAAACAGGCTCTTGGGTGGTCTGATCCTGATAGCTAAAACCAACACCTAGTTTATCGCTAAACAAAAAGGGGTGTTCCCAGAAAAAGCCGTAAGAATCAAACACGTTCCTTTCATAAAAACCTCCTATCAACTGATTATTTCCCAACAAATTAAACTCGAACACCGAGACTCTAAAGGCAAAGTCACCATTATTGGCCGTGGCTATTCGCAAACCGGGAATAATAGTGAAGTTTTCAATAACCGAATACGTAAGCACATAAGTATCTCTCTTCTCCTCTAGACTATAGGAAGCACTGGCAATTCCCGGAAGACGTTTTAAGCGTTCAATATCCGTTGTGATCTTAATGGAATCATAGGTGGAGTTTGGTTTTACTTTTATTAATCGCCTTAAGAATTTCTCCTTGGTCCTCTTGAGGCCAACAATATTAATTTCTGAAATTTTGCGTTCTTCGGGTCGCTCTTGTGAAAATGAATAGCTCGAAAGCAAAAGGAATAATACTAGTATGATTGGCCGCATAGTAATTTAATTTTTAACTATCTGACGTTATTTTTCTTCATTCCATACAACATTTTAACATTTTTTAGCAGCACCCTTTTGGAAAAACCAGCAATATATCAGGCAGAAAACAGGTATAAAGCGTAATTTTATGATTCAAGCATTTTTGATATGAATAGTGATTTAAAGCATATTTTTCCGCTTGGATTTCCATGGCAGACCCAAGATCCTTTTTTATTTGCCGTCTATCATTTGGACCATTACCCAAAGGGAAATGAAGAAATGGGTCCGGCCACTTCATTGGTAGGAAGAAATTTGGGGAACGATTTTACCCTAAAGGATGGTTGGCGTATGTACCATGGGCATACGGTCCCCGGATTCCCGTCACATCCACATAGGGGATTTGAGACGGTAACCATAGTGAACAAGGGCTTTTGCGATCATTCGGACTCTTTAGGGGCGGCAGGTAGGTTTGGCGAAGGCGATGTGCAATGGATGACCGCAGGCCGCGGTGTACAGCACTCGGAAATGTTCCCTTTATTAGATGCCGACAAAGAAAACCACTTGGAACTTTTCCAAATTTGGTTAAACCTTCCCAAAATCGATAAATTTGTAGACCCACATTTTGCGATGCTTTGGCACGAGGAAATTCCCGTAGTGAAAACCGATACCGCAGAGGTGAAGGTCATTGCAGGAAACTATAGGGGTATACATGCCCCGGGTCCTGCCCCGAACTCCTGGGCGGCAAATCCAGAAAATGAGGTGGCCATTTGGAATATTCATCTAGAAGCCGATTCGGAATTCACGCTGCCTGTATCGGAAAACAAGGTCAATAGGACTTTATATTTTTATGAGGGCGATGACGTAACTATAGCGGAAGAAAAAATTACCCCCAACCATGGCGTGGAATTAAATGCCCAAAACGAGGTCGTTTTGATCAATGGTAGTAAGAAATCCCATTTTTTGTTACTGCAAGGGAAACCTATTGCGGAACCTATAGCAAAATATGGTCCGTTTGTAATGAATACGGATATTGAAATCCAACAGGCCATGGACGAATACAGACTTACTCAGTTTGGAGGTTGGCCATGGCCCCATAACGATCATGTGCATCCGAGGGAAAAAGGTAGGTTCGCTTCTTACCCGAATGGGAAATTGGAAGAAAAATAAATATCCACTGGGCAAGTCTATAAGGCATCAAAACCTATCTGACGGCTGGCAGGTTTGTTATGTCATTTCGATACGATTTCCTTACGGAAATCACTCAATGACCGTATATAGGTGCCTTAGTGATTGCCCCGCAATCGTATCGAAGGCATATGGTCAAATAGTAAGTAGTATTAAGTAGTTAGTATTCAGTGGCAATAGTGAGTCTTTACCTTTGGATAACTGGAAACTGGATGCTGGAAACGATACGACTACCGACCGTCACTGTCCGCTGAAGACTATCTTTCCGAAGACAAGGGAGAAAAGACAAAAGATGAAAGACAAAAGGCGAAAGACCAGAAACCAGAAACTGGACGCTGATAGCTGGACACTGGATATATGTCATTTCGATACGATTTTCTATTCGAAAATCACTCAATGACCGTATATAGGTGCCTGAGTGATTGCCCCGCAATCGTATCGAAGGCATATGGTCAAATAGTAAGTAGTATTAAGTAGTTAGTATTCAGTAGTTAGTATTCAGTAGCAATAGTGAGTCTTTACTTTTGGATAACTGATAACTGGAAACTACAAGTCTTTCCCAAAAAAAGATTTCTCGAAATTTTACTATTTAGATTCCCGTTCCTCCCGAGATAAAACCTCAAGGATTATTTTCCCATCAAGAAATGGAATAGCCTGCGGCCAATATTCCTTCGGATTTTTCGGGATGTCGCTTTAGGTAGGCCGCGACAAACGGACACAAGGGCGCCATTTTCAAATCGGAAGCCCTTATGAAATCCAATACCTTGGAAACTAAGACACTCCCTATCCCCTTCCCTTCCAAATGCCGGGGTACTTCTGTATGGGTAAGGTAGATTATCCGTTGTTTTGAAATCATATAATCAATGTAGGCTACATCATCGGCTATATGTATCTCGAACTTTTTCTTGGTATCGGAATCGTTATTTACAAGTTCCTGTTCTTTCCAGTTGGTATCTGACATCCTTTAAAATTTTAAAAATGTTCTATCTTCATAACACCATGCCCAGTTTTCATTGGGTTCCGCAGATGTGACCACCGGATGCCCGTGACTGGCAAAATGTTTACTGGCATGTTTATTGGGCGAAGAATCACAACATAGGGTGGTTCCACATGCCTCGCAAGTTCTTAGATGTACCCAAGAATCCCCTACAGGCACACATTCCGCACATTCATAGGCCACTGCCAATTTCCTATTGGTCGGTTTAAATTCCTGTAAATGGCTACATTTCGCTGGTTTTAGTTTCATCCTTATATTTCCGCTAAATATTCGTGTACAAATTTAATGGCCATGGAACCTTCACCAACGGCCGATGCCACTCTGTTCATTGCGCCTGCCCTAACGTCTCCAGAGGCAAAAATTCCTGGGCTACAGGTTTCCAACAAAAAGGGTTCGCGATCTTTTTTCCATATTTTTTTAAAGTCATCGTACTTTACCAAATCCCTTCCTGTTTCTAAAAAGCCCCTTTCATTCTTTAAAATATCTAGTGCTATCCAATCCGTATACGGCCTAGAACCTATAAAGATAAATAAGGCGTGGGCCTCCACTTCCCTTTTCTCCTTTGTTGTGGTATGTGTCAATTCCAATTTTGACAAACGTCCGTTATCGCCCATAGTTTTAGTGATATCGGTATGGGGAACCAATGTGATGTTTTCAATAGCATTTATCTGATCGATAAGGTATTGCGACATACTGCTGGATAAATCGTCCCTTCGAATTACGATATATATGTTTCTGGCGAAGTTGGAAAGATAAACGGCGGACTGTCCGGCAGAATTACCCCCTCCAACGATATACACCTGCCGATCTTTACAGGCCTGGGCCTCTGTCATGGAAGATCCATAATAAATCCCTGCACCGGTATAATCCTCCACACCATCGGCAGGTAATTTTCTGTAGTTCACCCCGGTAGAAACGACAATACTTTTGGTCCGGACTTCATTGCCATCATCCAATACTAAAATCTTATAGTTATCCTTGGTTTGTATGGCGGTAACCTCCCTGGGGGAAAGAAATTCTATTCCAAAGCGTTTGGCCTGTGTAATTGCCCTATGGGTCAATTCTTGCCCGCTTAGTCCTTTTGGGAAACCCAAATAGTTTTCAATTCTGGAACTGGTTCCCGCCTGACCACCGGGTGCCTTCTTTTCGATCAGCAAGGTTTTAAGTCCTTCGGAGCCACCGTATACGGCGGCGGCAAGTCCGGACGGACCCGCACCTATGATGGCAACATCATATAAGGTTTCCCTTGCTTCCGCATTGAGGCCCAAGCGTTTGGCAAGCTCCGAAATAGAAGGATTGCACATACAGTCTCCATCAGGAAAGGAAACTACGGGCATATCCTTTACTTCCAGTCCATGCAAAGCGGCAATTTCCTTGGCTTTTTCACTCGTTTCTATATCCAACCATTGAAATGGAAACAGATTGCTGGACAAAAAATCCTTGATATCATGGGTATGCGGATTAAATTGGTATCCCAATACTTTTATACCATCGAAGTCCGGCCGATAAGTGAGCTGCCATACGGCCAACAAATCGTTTAGTACAGGATACAACTTTTCTTCCGGGGGGTTCCACGGTTTGGACAAATAATAATCTAGCTGCACATCATTGATCGCTTTGATAGCCGCTTCGGTATCCGAATAGGCCGTTAACAAGACTTTTTTCGCCTCTGGATAATACTCCTTTGCCTGCTCCAAGAATTCTACCCCTAGCATTTCGGGCATACGCTGATCGACTAAAAATAAAGCTACAGTTTCACTTTTCTTCTTTAATTCTATCAACACATCCAAGGCTTCCAATGGGGAGTTCGTTCTTAAAATCCGATATTCTTTTTGGTATTCGGACTTTAAATCCCGGGTAACCGCCGCTAAGACCTGTGGATCATCGTCAATAGCAAATATGATAGGTTTTTTCATTTTTGGGTTTCGCTTAAAATTTTGTTTCTATGTGATGGGAAGGCAAACCATAAAATTGGTTTCTCCTTTTTTGGAGGTTACCTTGATTTCGCCATTGTGTTGATTTATAATTCGTTGCACTACTTCCAATCCCATTCCAGTTCCCTCTCCGATTGCCTTGGTGGTAAAAAAAGGATCAAAAATTGTACTGAGATTTTCCTCTGGTATACCCTCTCCACTATCTATGATCTCCGTTTTTATAAAATTGCCGTCCTTATAGGACTTTATGTGCAATTTTCCATTCTGGTCCATTGCATCGATAGCATTATCTATTAAATTGGTCCACACCTGGTTGATTTCGCTTACCATAATCCTTGGCTCGGGCATGTCCGCTTCAAATTCCTTTTCCACGGAAATATTCTTACGCTTTAGCTTGTGGTTCAACATGGTCAAGGTGCTTTTTATACCTATCCTTATATCCATAGGCTTGGGTTCCGGGGCACTATCCATGTGGGTATAGCTTTTTACGGACGTTACCAACGTAGATATCCGTTGGGCGGCCTCTTGGATTTCATCCACCATTTTCTCCGTAGTAAGTACATTCTCTATCCACTCTATGGCCGATGGGAAATTTTTTTCGCCCGTAGCTTCATAAATCTTCTCCATAGCCTTTATATCCATACAGAAATCCAGTAAAGTTTCCGTTAGCGCATAGGCATTCTCCACATCGTGTTCTTCCAACCATAGCTCCAATGCATCCTCTTTTTCGGTGCGCTCCAAAAGGCCCATATTGTTTTCGGGCCTATGGGTCAGTTTATCAAAAAGCACATCGTTTATAACATCTATTTCTTCAGGTGTGGCTTTTATGGAAATGACCCTCTTGAATTTTTCAGGAACGTTTCCCAAATGTTTTTTAAGTTCTTTGGCGCCACGGGTCATCGCTGAAGCGGGATTATTCAATTCGTGGGCCAATCCTGCGGATAGTTTGCCCAAGGCCATCATTTTTTCGGCCTGGACATTGTTTTTTGCAAACTCCCTGGTCCTGGAAGTCATTTCATGGACAAAGGCTTCGGTAAGTTCATAAAAGCTGGTAGTCATCTCCTTAAACCTGTCCTTGGACATCACCAACACTTTACTGTCCTTAATGACTTCTCCATAACCAATGGCCGTTGTAGCCCTTGAATAAGGTAAAGCACCCGAAATCCCATTTTTTTGAATTTGGGCCACCAGTTTATAGTTTCCGTTCTGCTCTATCTTAATATCTACCTCTCCCTCCAAAAGAATAAAGAGTTTGTCAATGGCATCGCCTTTGGTAAAAATAAATCCGCCGACAGGGATATGTTCTACATGGGAATTTTGGATAAGCCACTGCAATTGTTCCTCGGGAACTTCCGAAATAGCGGGGATATTTCTTAAATCAAGGGGGGTTACTTCCATTATCTAAAAATAAGCTATTCCATTTCTTTTTGCAACAGCCCAAATGTGAAGGAAATGTTATGATCAAATCCCCACTAAACCTCTATGCACAGCTCTATGCACAGAAGGTGTACAGACTTAAAAATAAGGTATTAAATTACGATGTGTTATGGTGTTACTAAGTTATTTGTTATGTCATTTCGATACAATTTTCTATTCGAAAATCACTCAATGACCCTTTTTGGATACCTGAGTGATTGCCTGCAATCGTATCGAAGGCACATGGTGAAATATGAAATAGTTACTGGGTTATTTGTTACTTAGTCCGAGTGCATTAATTACTCAATAACCAAATAACTATTACAACTAACCTACCTGCCAAAGGCTGGGGATCCTAGGTGAAGAGTTGAGAATTAATTTAACGATTTGTTGATTTGAAAATAGAAGTCAGTAGCGAATCAGAAAGTGGTTTTACACGTATCTTGTAGTTGTTACAAAATGGTGGAATGGTTTATGGAAACGATTGCACTTTGCCTAAAAACATGAGATTTTTCTATGATACAACGGATTATAGCCTAACGATTTTGGCACCTATGGCCCGTAAGCGTGAATCGATGTTCTCGTAACCACGATCGATCTGTTCAATGTTATGGATGGTAGAAGTTCCTTTTGCCGACAAAGCGGCGATCAACAAGGAAATCCCGGCCCTGATATCCGGGGATACCATAGTGGTCGCTTTTAGGGTAGACTTAAAATCGTGTCCAATGACCGTTGCCCTATGCGGGTCACAAAGTATTATTTTTGCCCCCATATCTATTAGTTTATCCACAAAGAACAATCGGCTCTCGAACATTTTCTGATGTACCAGAACCTCCCCTTTGGCCTGAGTGGAAATTACCAAGATGATACTCAATAGATCGGGTGTAAGCCCGGGCCAAGGCGCATCCGCTATCGTTAATATAGAACCGTCTATATAATTTTGGATTTTGTAGCCATCCTTGTGTTCAGGAATTAAAATATCATCGCCTTTCCGTTCTATCCGTATCCCTAACTTTCGAAATACGGTGGGAATCTGGCCCAAATCGTCCCAACTTACATTTTTAATCGTAAGCTCGCTTTTGGTCATGGCCGCAAGTCCGATCCAACTCCCTATTTCAATCATATCGGGAAGCATGGCATGTTCCGTACCCATGAGTTCATCGACCCCATCTATGAGCAACATATTAGATCCGATACCGGATATTTTGGCACCCATCCTATTCAGCATCTTGCACAATTGTTGCAAATAGGGCTCACATGCCGCATTGTATATGGTGGTCCGTCCTTCTGCAAGTACAGCTGCCATTAAAATATTGGCGGTACCCGTTACCGAGGCCTCGTCCAACAACATATATGTACCTTTGAGCTTCTTGGCCTCTACACCATAAAAGTGTTCTTCTTTATTGTATCGAAACTTGGCCCCAAGATTAATAAACCCCTCAAAGTGGGTGTCCAATCTACGCCGGCCTATTTTATCCCCACCGGGCTTGGGAATATATCCCTTGCCAAAACGTGCCAATAAAGGTCCTACCAACATTATGGAACCTCTAAGTCCCCTACCGTCCTCCTTAAATTGATCGGATTGTAAGTAGTCTAGATTAACATCATCGGCTTTAAAGGTATACGAACCTTTGCCTTTCTTTTGAATTTTTACCCCTAAGTCTTCTAACAAGGAGATCAACTTATTTACATCTACGATATCGGGAATATTATGAATAGCTACTTTTTCCGATGTCAAGAGTACGGCGCAAAGTATCTGTAAAGCTTCATTTTTGGCACCCTGAGGTGTTATTTCACCATGAAGTTGGTGACCTCCTTCAATTTTGAATGTACCCATTTAAGGTGGAAAAAAATTAGTATCGCTTTTTACCGCGATTATTGTTTCTTTGATTCTTTTTGCCCGTATTGGTCCTACTGGTCTTTACCGGCCTGTTTTTGAGGAACTGGCCACTATCGGTGAGACTTTCCCCATCCGAGGCCAAGTCTATCTGACCATCGCTCAGTTCATAGAGATGTTTAAAAATGGCCGCATCCTCAACGGTATCCTTGTTCCAATTTAGGTAACACTTCTTCATATGATTGGCTATGGCATATTCCAGGCCATCCCTCATATCTCCTTTTTCCCAACTTATGGCCACATCTATCATTCTTTTGATATTGTTTCCATAGAAGCGATATTTAGGAAAGTTTTGCGGGTATCCCAAAGGTTCTGGCCGTTGCTGAAGTACCTCCTTGCTCGTTATGGGAAAAGGCGATTCTACATCCAATTTAAAATCGGACATAATGAACAATTGGTCCCATAATTTATGTTGAAAATCAGGTACGTCCCGTAAATGGGGCTGCAGATTGCCCATTACGCTTATGATCGATTTTGCAATCCTATTTCTTTCTTCGTCATCCGCTATGGAGACGGCATGGTCCACCATTTTTTGAAAATGACGACCGTATTCCGGTATAATGAGCTTTGAGCGCTCAGTGTTGTACTCTAAGTTTTCTACTAAATTCAAATTGAAAGATTTATGCTTAAAAATGTAATAAGGAAGTATTCTTATAATGGTTGCAAAATAACAAAATTATAGTACATAAACTATTTTATAATGATATAACGCCCTTGATTTCCCCTACTTCCTTATATTTTTTGATGACCTCATCGGGATTTTTGAGATTTACTACGATGGAAATACTGGTATATTTTCCTTTTTTTGATTGTTTTGATTCTATTACCGCTCCGGTATTGTCGAATATTTTATTGATCTGTTCAATCTTGCCTATTTCCGTAGGAACTATGAACTTATAGAGATAGTCGGATGGCCAGGTATTATTTTGATCTAATTGTTCCTTGAGTCTTGCATAAAATTCGTCCGACTTATCTGTATCCATGTGCTAATTTTTTACAAATATAAAAAACCATATGAATTCTTTAGGCTATCCGTTTCTTTGCTTTTACTATTCCCAATTATTTGGTATGGCCAACCTCCTCTTGCAACAAAGATAATGGAAGTCCAAGGATGTATACATTATTTTAATACTATTGGTTTCCTTACTTTTGTGTACTTAACATCATAGCTATTGAGTCCAAAAAGAATTGTCGTTACCGGGGGTCCGGGAACAGGAAAAACAGTTGTTATACAACAACTTGAAAAAGCCGGTTTCTTCTGTTTTCATGAAATTATTAGAAGTATGACCTTGGAGGCGAAAAAAGAAGGTAGGTCGGAAACCTTTATTTCCAATCCTATAGTTAGCGTAAGTGATCCTACGGAATTCAATCGGAAACTATTGGAAGGAAGGGTGGATCAATTCCGGCAAATCGCTACAGTTGATGGCGAACATGCGTTTTATGATCGCGGAATTCCCGATGTATTGGCATATATGGATTATTTTAACCAAGAATACGAAGCACATTTTATAGATGCGTGCAAAATTCATAGGTATGATGCTATTTTTATATTACCCCCATGGGAAGAAATTTATACCTCGGATAATGAGCGATTGGAAAGCTTTGAGGAGGCAGTTCAAGTGCATGGGCATTTAGAAGAGACCTATTCGGGACTTGGATACGATTTAACAATCGTTCCCAAAACAACCATAGCAAAACGACTATCCTTTATACTAAAAAAACTAAATCTCCAGTAGTGCAAAAAGACCCTAAAGAAATCTTGCGGCAATATTGGGGCTTTTCAGAATTCAAGGGGTCACAGGAACGGGTTATTACAGAAATTTTAAAAGGTCGGGATGTTCTTGCCCTGATGCCCACCGGTGGGGGAAAATCACTCTGCTATCAAATTCCCGCATTGGCCAAAGAAGGTATTTGTATTGTTATCTCACCGCTTATTGCACTCATACAAGACCAAGTAGATAATTTAAAGAAACGTGGTATAAAGGCAATTGCGCTTACCGGAGGAATGCATTTTGAACAGGTAAACGATCTTTTGGACAATTGTCTGTATGGGAATTATAAGTTTCTGTATCTCTCGCCAGAACGTTTACAACAGGAAATCATAAAGGATAGAATTCAACAATTGAACGTTAGTCTTTTGGCCATTGATGAAGCACACTGTATTTCACAATGGGGGAACGACTTTAGGCCTGCCTATCTCAACTGTTCCGTGCTTAGGGAGCTAATACCCGATATTCCCACCATTGCTTTGACGGCAACGGCGACTCAAAGAGTGGCCCATGACATTGTGGGGAATCTAAACTTCCAAAATCCCCTAAAAGTAAAAGATTCCTTTTTAAGGGATAATATAGCTTTTAAAGTTATTTGGGAAGAAGACAAGCGATATAGATTAAAACAACTTTGTACACAAACAAATACAAGCGGTATCGTTTATGTTAGAACCAGAAGATCTGCTGAGGAAATGGCCAAGTTCTTGAATGAAAACAATTGCTCTTCCACATACTTCCATGGAGGCATCTCCAGACAGGAAAAAGAAAAACGGTTACATCTGTGGCTACAAGATAAGGTACAGATAATGGTTGCCACCAATGCCTTTGGAATGGGTATAGACAAACCGGATGTTGGCTTGGTAGTACACTATCAAATTCCCGATAGTCTGGAAAATTACTTTCAAGAGGCCGGTAGGGCAGGTAGGAACGGTGCACCGGCAGAAGCCATATTGATTACCAACAAAGCAGATGAAAATCAGGCAAAAAACCAGTTCATCAATGTTCTTCCCTCCATTGAGTTTTTAAAACTGGTATATAGCAAGCTCAACAGCTATTTTCAGATACCCTATGGTGAGGGCAATAACGAGACTTTTCAATTTCGTTTTAATGAATTCTGTGAAATCTATAAGTTAAATGCCATACGGGCCTATAATGCGCTGCGAATTTTAGATCAAAACTCCGTAATAGCCCTGTCGGAAGCATTTTCTAAAAAGACCACGGCAAAGTTCATTGCTTCAAAACAACAGCTTTTTCAATATTTGGATACCAACAAAACCATAGCACCCATACTACGAACTATATTAAGAACATATGGAGGTATCTTTGATTTTGACACAAAAATAAATACCGTACTAATTTCTAAGAAAGCCAGCGTTTCCGAAGGAAAAGTCATTGAAGCTCTGGAACAAGTCCATAAAGACGAAATAATAGTATACCAGGCAGAACATAGCGATTTGGAAATAACATTTTTAGTACCCCGGGAAGATGATATTACCATAAATCCTTTTGTAAAAAAAGTAAAAGAACAGCAGCAGGTCAAAATAAACAATATGGAAAGCATGTTATCCTACATAAAGAACGATACGATATGTAGGAACAAACAGCTACTCCATTATTTTGGTGAAAAAAAAGAAGAAAACTGTGGCAAATGTGATTTTTGTACCCAACATATCAAAGTTGGCCCAGAGGTCCAAAAAAGCATTGCAAAAGAGGTTTTATTACTTTTAAGGGAGCAACATCGATCTTCCAGACAAGTGATACAAATGCTGCCCTATAAAGAAAATGTAATTTTGACGGTGCTTCAGCAGTTATTGGAAGAAGGTCATATTGGGATGAACACGAAAAATGAATATGTATTGATTTAATATGGAGAAATTACGAATTGTTTTTATGGGTACCCCGGATTTTGCAGTAGCCACTTTGGACGCACTTGTACAAAATTCCTATACTATTGTCGGTGTTATTACGGCTCCGGATAGACCGGCGGGAAGGGGGAGAAAGTTACAGGAATCGGCAGTAAAACAATATGCGGTAGCAAAAGCAATAAAAGTGTTGCAACCAACGAACCTAAAGGACAACGTTTTTTTAGAGCAACTGAAATCGTTAAGTGCCAATCTGCATATCGTTGTTGCTTTTAGAATGTTGCCCAAGGTAGTTTGGGATATGCCCAAATATGGAACATTTAATCTCCATGCTTCCCTACTCCCAAATTATAGGGGAGCCGCCCCAATAAACTGGGCAATAATGAACGGAGAAACTGAAACGGGTGTAAGTACTTTTTTTATTGATGATAAAATAGATACCGGCGAAATCATACTACAGGAAAAAGCCGAGATTCTTTTTGATGATACGGCAGGAAGCCTACACGATAGATTAATGCACTTGGGTGCTAAACTGGTTCTAAGCACCGTAAAACAAATTGAAAACCAGAAGGTAGTGCGTAAAAAGCAAAAGGATATAAAGGAATTAAAGTCCGCCTACAAAATCCATAAGGATACCTGTAATATAGATTGGGAAAGACCTATGGATGACATTTACAATCACATACGGGGATTGAGTCCCTATCCAACAGCTTGGACCACATTGTATAATGGGGACGAGTCTATCTTTCTTAAAGTGTACACCGCAATTATGGAAAAGGAAAAACATACACTACCGATCGGGACCATTCTATTTGATAAAAAAGAACTGAAAGTAGCTGTACGGGATGGGTACATCAACCTTGTGGAAATACAGTTGCCTGGAAAAAGAAGGATGACTGCGCAGGAAGTCTTAAATGGATTAAAACTGGAAAAAAATGCCTATGTAAGCTAAAGCCCCACTAACATTGGGCTGCGAGAAGCGTAAAAAAACCCTTACTTTATCAACAAACGTTTCAAGTTATCAACAAAAATAGGGATTTCCCCTTATTTCACTTGCGTTACAAGCAAATCCGTATAAATTTGTTCTAGCTTTAGAATTATATTAACAACAATTAATTTAATTAAATTATGAACAAAACAGAATTAATCGATGCTATGGCAGCTGATGCTGGCATCACGAAAGCAGCAGCAAAGAAGGCATTGGAATCTTTTTTAGGAAATGTAGAAGGATCTCTTAAAAAAGGTGATAGAGTGTCTTTGGTAGGTTTCGGATCTTGGTCTGTATCTAGAAGAAATGCAAGAGAAGGAAGGAACCCTTCAACTGGAAAAACTATTCAGATCGCAGCTAAAAATGTCGTTAAGTTTAAAGCAGGTGCCGATTTAGGTAAAGCGGTAAACTAATTCATAGTTGTAAAATACAATAAAAGCATCTGCCTAGTAGGCAGATGCTTTTTTGTTGGCACACTTTTGGTTTTTATAAGAATTATCTTATTTTTAAATATTATGTAATTTAACTATGGTTAGTCTAAAGCCAAAAAAAGGTAAGTTATTGATTGCAGAACCTACCCTAACGGGAGATGTATCCTTCAACAGATCTGTTGTTCTACTGGCGGAACATAATGAGGAAGGTTCTGTAGGCTTTATTTTGAACAAACCTTTGGAATATAATATCGGCGATCTTATTACGGAAATACATATACCTTTTAAAGTTTACAACGGAGGACCCGTTGAACAGGACAACCTATACTTTATACACAAGGTACCCCACTTGATAGATAATAGTATAGAAATATCCGATGGAATCTACTGGGGCGGGGATTTTGAGAATACCATTGACCTCATCAATAAAAAAATGATTACACACAAGGATATACGTTTCTTCCTAGGCTATTCCGGATGGGATTCACTTCAGTTGGATCAGGAACTATTGTCGAAATCATGGATAGTGGCGAAGAATAAATACGAAAGTGATATTATTCAAAAATCGACCAGCGCTTTTTGGAAGGAAAAAATGATGGAATTAGGCGGAAATTATCTGTTATGGTCGAATTCCCCAGAAAACCCGGGCCTAAATTAACTCTCTAATTTTGCAATTGCATTTAATTTCCCTACCAAATCTTTGGCAACGGAGGTTGTAAACTCCTTTTTCCTATACTTACTTATAGGTTGTATCCCTACAATGGCATTGGTTATAAATACCTCGTCGGCTTTTTGGAGTTCAAAAGGGGAGATCGAAATTTCTTCCAGATCATAGGTTTCTATCTTATGTATTATCTGGATTATTTTTTTTCTGATTATTCCGTTTAAACATCCATCTTTCAAGGAGGGTGTTTTTATTACATTATCCTTTACCAAGAAGATATTCCCGTTCAGTGCCTCCGCTAAATGTTTGGTGTTGTTCAATAGCAAACAATTATCGTAACCGTTCTCCTTGGCAAAAATACTTCCAACTACATTTAGTATTCTATTATTGGTCTTTAGGGTAGATAGCATGTCTGGATTGATATAAAAATCCTTAAAAAGTTCTACCTCATAGGATGCGTCGTCCAAAAGATAAAACGGGGTATGTAGTGGATGAGCTTCTATGATAAATGAAATCTCGTTGGTATGTGGCAAGTATAACCCTCCGTTTTTCCGGAATACTGTGAGACGAACACGGGCGGAAGCATTTTCCAAACTATTGGAACGTACCGTACGTAATAATTGCTCCTCCAAGAATTCCATCGTAAATTCCATAGGGATTTCCATCCGAAGTATGCGCATGGACGACATTAACCTAAGGTAGTGATCTTCCCAAAAATAGATGCTCCCGTTTACGACCCGTATGGTTTCAAAAAGAGAATCTCCATAGCGCAGCCCCCTATTTTCATGGTTAAAACTTAAGTTGTCCTTGGGAATAAGATGACCATTGGTGTTGACCATAAAAAAGCCTTGAAAAATTCAAGGCCAAATATACGCTATATTATAGAATAGTTTTAGGAAGATCCCAAAACCTGTTTTAGGTCGGACACCTGGTTTTCCCATAACATTTTAGCCTCTTCCATTTCATCTTCATCGGCAAAATCCGTAATGAATAAAGAAACATCCTTGGTAATTTCATCCACGATGATCTTCATTTCAAAAAAACTGCCATCATCTTCATTCTCCAACCAGGAAAATTTTACAAATTCATCACTCTTCCTTTTTAGAAGCTTGGCACCTTCCTCGGAATCATCCCAAATAAAACTGAACATTTCACCCCTGGAGTTTACATTATCGGCAAACCATTCGGAGAGTCCTGAAGGTGTGGATAAATATTGGTATAACAGCTGTGGTGAAGACTGTATTACAAACTCAAGCTCATATTTAATTTTTTCGCTCATTCCAATTCCTATTTTCTACGGACAATATAGATATTTATAAATGATAAAAAAATAAAACGGTTAGAATATTTTTAACCGCCTAATTTTGATGGGCAAGAAATTAAACTTTATATTTGCAGCCGTTTAAAAACCTATGCCAAGAATGCTCCGTTGCTTACAGTGCAGCATACAAATTTGTAGATTGACGTTCCGAGGTTTACATCTTAAAAGAGAATTAGGGCAACAGAATTCATATGGCGAGGTAGCTCAGCTGGTTAGAGCGTCGGATTCATAACCCGGAGGCCGGGGGTTCAAGTCCCCCTCTCGCTACTAAAAAACCCTTTCACTTCAGAGAGGGTTTTTCCATATAAAAATTTATGTTCACGGTCTATGTACTTTATAGTGAAAGTCATCATAAAATTTATATCGGTTATAGTTCCGATCTAGTGCATAGGATGGTTTCCCATAATGAAAAAGGTACCAAAGGATATACGGCCAAGTATAGGCCGTGAACCGTAGTGCACCCCGAAGTATTCGATACCAAAAAAGAAGCCCTGAAAAGGGAAAAACAATTGAAGTCCGCAAAAGGAAGGGAGTTCATCCGGGCACGGATAGTTCCCAATGCCCGTAAAAGGGACTGAACGGAGGATTCATATCCGCCGGCTGGCGGACGGGGGTTCAAGTCCCCCTCTCGCTACTTTCAACCAGAAAAAATCCAAGAGAAATTCTTGGGTTTTTTGCTTCTGTACAACATTTGTTTGCGACTTTCTAACCTAAAATTCGATGTCCCAAAAAACGTTCGTTTTACAAGACTATCCAAAAATGTAGTTTTTAAAGCAGCTCATGCATGTGCTTTTTGATATTGGTATCCTTATAGATTTTTTGTATCATATCTTCATATAACTTTGTAAATCCTTCATTTTTAGCAAGATTTCCAAAAAGGGATTTTTGTTTTATAAAGGCAAGGCTGTCGGTTTCTGTTCGTTTGGCCGCTTGGTGAAGTTCGGTACCCATCGCATCCATAATTTCAATTGGTTGCCCATCTTTATCTATTCGTTTATCACTATAATAGCACCAGGCAGCAAGGACCAAGGTCGCAAATCGAATGCTTCCTTTCCCGGCCAAATTATCTTGAAGGGTAGCGATTAAAAATTTGGGCAACTTGGCCGAACTTTCCGAACAGATACGGCTAACACTGTCCTTTATATTAGGATTGGCAAAGCGCTCCTGCAAACTGTCCTTATAAGCATTTAAATCAATCCCTTTCAGGGCATCCAATACCGGGGTGGCTTCCTTATCCATAAACGCTCGCAAGTAGGTGACGAAAGTTTCGTCCTCCATACAGGCGTTGATTGTTTTGTGTCCGTGAATAGCACCCAATATACCCAACACGGAATGACCCGCATTCAGCAGTCGAAGTTTCATTTTTTCGTAAGGCTTCACATCGGTTACAAATTGTACGCCCACCTTTTCAAACTCAGGTCGCCCATCTGAAAATTTATCTTCCACTACCCATTGTATGAAGGGCTCACAGGTTACAGGCCACTCATCTTTAATTCCGTAGTTTTTCTTTAGGTAATCAATATCTGCACGGGTTGTAACGGGTGTTATCCTATCAACCATACTATTAGGAAAGCAGACTTCTTGTTCAATCCAATTGGCCAATGCTGTATCTTGTCTCTTGGCAAACGATAGTAACATGTTACGCACAACATCGCCGTTGTGCTGAATATTATCGCAAGACATAATTGTGAATGCCGATAGTCCTGCATCACGACGCATTTTTAGCGCGGCCGTTAAAAAGCCATATACTGTTTTGGGGCTATTAGGATGTTTCAATTCATTTTTGATATCAGGATTCTCGAAGTCAAATTCTCCTGTTGAGGGATTGAAATTATAGCCTCCTTCGGTAATCGTAAGGGAGACAATTTTGGTGGACGGGGCGGCCAGGCGCTCTATAACGGGCGCGGGGTTGTCCACACCTAGCATGAAATCACTAATTGAACCAATAATCCGGGGTTCTATCTTTCCATCAGGATGTTTAACGATAAGGGTATAAAGTCCATCTTGCTTTTTAAGAACATCATGTATTTTTTGGTCGCCTTTCCGTAAACCAATTCCACAAATAGCCCATTCAGGGGCATGGAATTTTTCTTGGAGTTTATGTGTATAGTAAGCCTGATGTGCCCGATGAAAACCACCAACTCCAATATGAACCATTCCTATTTTATTGGTATTGCGGTTAAAAGTAGGGATTGGAATTCGTTCACCTAACTGGGCCAAATTCTTTTGATTAAGTACTACAGTGTTTTTCATT
The DNA here is from genome assembly GCA_049670505.1 of Saonia sp. Taxonomy (GTDB): domain Bacteria; phylum Bacteroidota; class Bacteroidia; order Flavobacteriales; family Flavobacteriaceae; genus JBATTK01. Next base: position 12,676 of record JBATTK010000036.1, on the reverse strand, counting down.
ATAGATTATCTTTTTTTTGATTTTCCACGTAGCAAAACCCAATAGGCCGCAACGAAATAGAGTATAGTACAAATGAATGTATATCGATAAAATACTTCTCGATTTTCCAAGTACATGAGTTCATCAGCACTACCGAACAGTACTATACAAGCCAAAACCAAAGTTATGATCAGAGTAATAGTAGCCATAGTTTTTAGTATCCTTGAGAAAATGGAGTTATCCTTTATGGGTTCTGGCTCCAATTCAGCTTTTTGCTCTTGAAACTTTGAGATGTTTTCGTTACGTATTTTTTCTTGTTTTTCCGGTTCTGGATACTTCTCCTTAGCACCATAACGGGCTGCCAATACTGTATAAATAAGGATGGTGAAAATCCAAGTGGGGATAAACAGATAAAAGAAGGACATCACATTAAGCGCGTTCAGACCAAAACCGAATACTAGCCCCAATCCCCATGCGGCTACGGCCGGAGTGCTGAATGTCAACTGACGATAAGACGACCAATAACGGGTATATCCTATTCTAGGAAAGATTTGATGTTCGGCGAATACGATTGCACCAACTGGAACTACCAATAGACCCGCATACGTAAGTAGCGGAAGTATTTGTGAAAACACAAAAGGGAAACATGCTATTACAATGGTTACCAAACCGACCACTATGGTAGTTTTCTTTCTAGAATGGTTGAAAAAAATAGCCTGGGCCGCCAAACCTGCTCTGTATAGATTCGTTATGGCCGTAGTCCATCCGGCAACAATTACGATTACAAATCCAGACCAACCTAGAGCGTAATAGGCAACGTCACCAGGGTCAAGTTCTACTATAGTTTTTCCTAAAATTACTGCGGCTCCGGCCCCCATAATACCAGCAGCGATCCAAGCAACATAATGCCCAAACATCATTCCAGTACTGGTGGCCAATCCATAAGATTTCTTTTTAGCAAAACGTAGCAGTGCCATATCAATAAGCCCAAAGTGCGTAATGGTATTTGCAGCCCAAGCAAAACCAATTACCTCTACCAGTCCAATACCCGGTTCCCCGTTACTGTCAATTCCCGTCCATATCGATTGATTTCCCAAGGCTATAAAATCGTTCCAGCCAGCTGGTAATGTCTTGGTCAAAACGTCAAGACTTAATGCAGGCAAAAGCACCATTGCCCCACTTGTAAACATCACGAACAACCAAGGAGCACAGATACCGGAAAATTCAGAAACCGCATTAAAACCATATAGCGCTATAGACACTACAACTATTCCAACCGCAAAAACAATCAAAACAAACCAGAGATTGGTAGGGTACCAGTTGAGTTGGGCAGGTATGTCAAAAGCAAAACGAACCGCTGTAGCAGATACCGTAACCATAGCTGCAGATATAACCGAAAAAATCACAACATTCGCCCAATTGTAGAGCTTGGTCATCGAATCACCGGCAATCTTATTGAGGTAAGTATATAAACTCAATCGCGTATCGACTGCTATGGGGGAAGTAATGAATGTCCAACTAAGAACAGCCAAAACATTACCGATTAACAATCCCAATAGAATATCCATTGTTTTTGCCCCCAATGCTACAAATGTTGCCCCTATTACAAACTCGGTCGCGGCCACATGCTCGGCTGCATACAATCCGGCAAAATGAGTCCAATCATGTAATTTATGCTTGGAGACCGGTAATTGTTCTTCCTCTATGTCTTCAAACTGCTGGAAATCGTTGGTAGTATTCATATTTAGGTTGGTTTGGAAGTTGGATTTTTGTGAATGTTTTAGTGGTTGCGTTTCACTTGTTGTACCGCATGATACAAAAAAATAATTATTGACTATACTTTCATCGTATATAAGATCTTAGTTTAATTTTATACCATAAAAATCAAAGTCCCAAAATACGACCGTTAGAAAGAACGGATTATAGACAAAAGCTGAATTCCCATAAAACGTTCGTTTTAAAGGGTTTTAATTTATCAAATCCCACACATAAAGTCAAAATCTTTGTATCCTCCTCCCGTGTATAATTAATGGCCATTTTATGTAAACTTTTTTTACAGTAAAACTGTTGAATTATAGAATAAACAATTTATAGGTTTAATTAGTAATAGAACTTCATTTTAAAAGCGCAAACATTAACAAATTTGCAAAATTGAATATATTCTACTTTCTTCGTATACGGTATACGGTATTCTGTGTACGAAGAAAATATATAAATAATGAAAATCTCCACTAACGAACTCAGCTCTCAAGCGTATGAAACGGTAAGAGCTATGATTATTTCCAAGGAATTAAGTCCAGGACAAAAAATAGTTCAAGATAAGCTCGCAGAAGATTTGGGTATAAGTAGAACCCCATTGCGTTCTGCACTTCAAATGTTAGAGGGCGAGGGCTTAATAGAATCTCTCCCAAGAAAAGGTGTAATTGTAAAGGAATTTAAGGATGAAGAAGTTGTAGAAATCTACGACTGTAGAATGGCTTTAGAAGGAACAGCAATTAGACTGTTTACTGAAAGAGCATCTACAAAAGAGGTTCTCGATCTTCGAAATATGTTTACACCCTTTTTGAAAGGGGACATTGATGAGTCAGTATATTCAGAGGTTGATGGTAAATTTCATGATGCCATAATGGAAGGTTGTGGTAATAGTTTCCTACATAAAATTTTTCAGCAAAGTAATCTTTTGGTATGTATTGATTTAATAGGACTGCTGAGGTCCCCCAAAGAAACTTTACCAGAACATATGGCAATTATAGATGCGATAGAAAATAGAGACGCCGATTTGGCTGAATCATTGGCAAAATTGCATTTAGATAAAACCAAACAGCTGATATTAAAACGTATAAATGGCTAAAAAATACCCATTCTTTCCTGTTAGGTATCGTATGGTTTTTGGCACTTTTATTCTTGCCATGATCGTGCTTTTTGACCGAATTTTGATTTCTGTAGCAAAGGACCCGGTTGCTACGGATCTTAATCTATCAGATACACAAATGGGATGGGTGTTATCCATTTTTGCGTTGGGTTATGCAATGTTTCAAACCCCGGCAGGTTACATGGCTGATAAACATGGTGCGCGAAAAGTATTAACTGCTGTGGTTAGCCTCTGGTCATTTTTTACTGCTTTGACAGGAGCTGTGTATAACTTTTTCGCACTTATTGTTGTACGTTTTCTTTTTGGAGTGGGCGAGGCTGGGGCATTTCCGAGCATGGCAAGTGCGGTTTTTAATTGGATTCCTGTAAAAGAACGTGGCCTTGTTCACGGCATAAATTTTTCAGGCGGGCGTATTCCCTATAACTAATTATTTCTCGACATTTTTTTTTGCAAATATATTTTTGATACTAAAAAATAAAGCTGTCAAAACCACCAAAGTTATAGCAATTTCCAAATAATTAGTAACGTAATAAGTATCATGAATATTTAATGAAAATGTCTTGTCTCTAAAAATGCTTCCCAAGACCAAAATCGTTAGAATAAATATTGAAACTCTTGTTTTCATATTAATACCATTTAAAAAAAGCATTGAATAAGGTAAATTCGTTTGAAGACGTACATTTTGATTAGGAGCCAACTTACCGCCAGATTTTTTGAAAACATCAGACTTTTGTATGATAATACCTCAAGATGCTCAATTCCTAGACTTCAATTTCAACAAAAGAAATCGTATAATGGAAAATACTATAAGTAATTGGGCAATAATGAGCACTATTGTTTTATAAGAAATTTTGTAATAATTGTCGTAATAATTATAGATAAAGGATAACCGGGGACTCATAAAAAAACCCAAAATAAGCAGAACAATAATTAGTAACAATAAGATTTTATTTTTCATAATTTATGCAAATCTAGTTGTAAAATCATTTAAAAAGAAAGCATTGAACATCGTGAAATCACCAATTTCTATATCCTGAAAGCTAACATCAATTATTCTGTCATCTAATTTTTTTTTGGGAAACGGTTTAATCATTAAAAGTTCAGAAGATAAAATTTCTTCGATTTCTTCGATTTCGGCCTTAAACTTTTGTTGCTCAAAGAGCAAATTTCTTCTAGGTAGATATTTCAATCTACCTAATGTTTCGCTGAATTCAACCTCTAAAATATAAATTATATAGATATGTTTAACCTTACTAATATTAATACACATCACTAATTTTTTTGACTCCTTTGATTTTGGGTTCAAGAGAAACTGCCAATTATAACACCTGTCAAGCCAACTATTAACTGTGTGATCTTCAATTTTAGTTTTAAAAGCCGATTCAATTCTTGTCTTGGCCAACTCTATATTGCTTAGACCATAAATACTGTTTTCATCGGATAATCTTTTATTCAACTCAATATGTTCAATACTGGTCAAATACTCATTCCTGCTACCAATTGCCGAAATATTCTTTGGATATAATTCGTATACTGTTTTGATAAATTCTTTCAATTCGTTTAAATTTAATTATGACAACCTCCAAAATCAGAACGGGTTGTAGCCTCATACTGAGTAGCAGGAAGACTGCTCGTAGAGTTTGTGTTTGCTCTACCACCAATTATATGCAATGGATAATTTATTCTAATTCTTTCCTTAAAATAACTTTCTATGACACTCGTATTTACTTGTTGACCGTCAAAAGCGTCAACTGTTTCTTTCATAGAGGTATGGAGTGCATTTGCTGATGCGGAAGCTAATGTTCCCGCTGGCAGCTCAACACCACGTCTATCTTTGAGTGGTGCTCCAAAGTTTACGGGTTGGTCCAATTTAACCGTATATCTGTATTCAAGATATGGAGGAGTTGTATAGGTTAACCAAACGTTAAAGTAAACTCCTCTAACATTGCTTTCTTGCCAATTACTTCCGGTTTTTTTGAAATCGAAACTTTTACAACTAGGTGGTTCCTCGTCGGCTAATGGTAAATCACTAGTGTTTCCACCGCCATCACTACCACTACCACTACCACCACTACTTCCACCACCGCCATCACATGCTTGATAAGAAAATAACAAGGTAACTTCTACCGAACCATCGGTATAAGTATCCGTGCGTATAACATGGTAGGTCTTACATTTGGCAGATATGCTGGCTCCCGTTATAGTCGGGTTGGAAATTTCATTGCTGATACCTTCCTCCGTTAATACATATTCAATCAAATTATTATTGGAGTCGTAGTGTAAATAAGAAAGACCCGATGCATAGCTCTCATCTTCAAAACTACTATTGTCTTGGCTTACAAATACCTTTAGGGATTCCTCAAAACCTATCCCTTCGATGTTTTCAAGAACAAGATAGGATTTGGCAAATACCATGTCTGCTTTGTTAATATCCTTTTCTTGTTTTCTGCCATTTAATTCCGAAATAAGTGGGAAATAGATTTCATCTCCCACCTCTATAAAGTTTTCCCAATCGGGATAACCATAAAAACTTGGGTTGGAATTCAAAAGAAGGTTATGGTTTTCGCCGTACCATGCCTTCGCCCTAAGGCTGATACTATCTTCTTTTGGCGCTAATTCTTCGGTCTGACATCCCATATTCAGGGCTATCAAAAAAAACATAATACGTCCGATTGATTTTTTCATTGAAAGTAGGTTTGGTTAAAAATCTGACGTAATGTAGGAATATTTGTGTTATTTAAAAGTTATTATTTAGATTTTTCGATGAAATACCTTGTCCTTTTTCAGACGCTCATTTTAATAATAAATTGAATATTTTACCTAAAACATTTAGTAGTTTTTTCAATATCCTATAAAACCAATGACGGATAGATCCACTGGTTCAAGTCCCCCTCTCGCTACTAGTATAAGACCACAAATTGTGGTCTTTTTTTCTTTTTGGTATTCCCTCAATAAAGTAACTTTGGACTCAAACAGGAAGCATGAAGAACACTATCTCAGAAAGGGTCGCCGATTTTTTAAAAAATTATCCGCCTTTTAACGAGATAAAACGAAGCGACCTTGAAAAGTTGTCACAAGAGATAAGCATCGTATACAAGGAGAAAAGCGGCATTGTCTTTTCAAAGGACGAAACTCCCCATTCCCATTTCTATGTGGTACATAAAGGAGCAATATCACTTATAAAAACCCCGGAAAATGATATTGTGGATATTTGTGATGAAGGGGATATTTTTGGCCTCAGACCACTTATGGCCAATGAAAATTATAAGTTGGAGGCCAAAGCCCATGAGGAAAGTATACTGTATGCCATTCCTATAGATATCTTTAGGCCCTATGCACTGGAGAACAAGGAAGTGGGCATTTTTTTGATAGAAAGTTTTGCTTCCAATACAAGAAATCCGTACTCCGAAAGCTATAGGGGTACCCTCTTAGGGGAAATTGAAAGCCTGGAACCCGCAAATCCGGATACAAAACTATTAGATCTTCAACCCGTAAAATACTCTAAAAAATTAGTGGTTTGTTCGGAAAATACCACAGCAAAATCCATTGCCAAAACCATGACCAAAAAGAATGTTGGTGCCATGTTAGTGGTCAAAGATGAATTACCGGTCGGTATTGTAACGGATAAGGACCTGCGCAATAAAATTGTTACCGGGGCATACCCCATAAACACCATTGCCGCTAAAATAATGACCTCCCCGGTAATAACCTATCCCCATAAACTGACCATTACACAGGCTCAAATGGCAATGATGAAAAGTAATATCAGTCATTTATGTCTTACGGAAGATGGCACTCCAAATACCAAAGTAGTCGGTATTTTATCAAGGCACGATGTTATGGTAGCCTTGGGAAATAATCCGGCAGTACTAATAAAGGCCATAAAACGTTCCAAAAAATGTAAGCATATCAAGGAAATACGTAAAAACATCATGGAATTGCTAAAGGGATATTTGGAGCAAAACATTCCTATGACCTTGACCATGAAAATCATATCCGAGCTTAATGATGCCTGTATTAAACAGGTCATTAAAATCTCACTGCGGAAAATGGACTTCCCACCTCCGGTGAAATTTGCATGGCTTGCTATGGGGAGTCAGGGCCGTAGTGAACAATTATTGCATACCGATCAGGACAACGCCTTGATCTTTGAAGATGTAGATGAGGAAAAACTCCCCGAGATTACTGCATATTTTTTGGAATTGGCCCATTTGGTAAATAAAGGTCTTTATACCATAGGTTATGAATATTGTCCTGCGGAAATGATGGCCTCCAATCCTAAATGGTGTTTGAGCCTAAAAGAATGGAAGAATACAACTTCCCATTGGATCATTAACCCTGGGTCCGATGAAGTACTGCTTTCCTCCATTTTTTTTGATTATAACCTCATCTATGGTAATAAGGAACTTGTAGAGGAACTATCGGCACATATTTTTGACAGTGTGAAGAAGTATCCCATTTTTTATCTTCACTTGGCAAGTGGAGCACTCCAGAACCCATCCCCGACAGGTTTTTTTAGGAAACTTTTGGTAGAGCAAGATGGTGCGCACAAAGACTTTTTTGATCTTAAAATGAGAGCTTTGATGCCGCTTACAGATGCTGCAAGAGTACTTATACTATCCCATTCCGTCCAATCCATTAACAATACTGCGGAACGATTTGAGAAATTGGCCGAGCTAGAACCCAATAATGAAGAGCTATATCTAGCATGTTCCTATGCTACCAAGGCATTGCTTAAATTTAGAACCAAACAAGGACTATTGCATAACGATTCCGGACGGTTCATTGCTTTGGATAAATTGACGAAAGCGGAAAAAATAAAATTAAAAAGAACCTTTAAAACGATCAAAGAGCTGCAAGAGGTAGTGACCGTACGATTTAAGGTTGCAAATATTCTAAGATAATGGGGTTCTTTAAACATAAAAAAGCGGAATTACCTGAGTTTTGGAGTACCTATGAGGGGCAATTCACCAATAATCTTCCTTCCCATCTGAATGAAATAGAATTTGTGGTATTGGATACCGAGACTACAGGTTTTGATTTTGACCAAGACCGAATACTTTGCATTGGTGCCCTAAGTCTAAAAAATAGAACAATTGCTATAAACAAGAGCCTGGAAATTTATATAGCACAAGAGCATTATGACTCCAGGACGGCCGAGATCCATGGGATTCTAAAGCGAGGCAACATCACCAAGGTTTCAGAAGAGGAGGCGATTACACAACTTTTAGGCTATTTGGGAAACAAAGTTATTGTGGCCCATCATGCTCCATTTGATATACAGATGATCAATAAAGCATTGAAACGCCTTGGCTTACCTAAATTAAAGAATACCGTTCTGGATACGGCCGTCCTTTATAAAAAGACCCTCCTCAGATCGTACCTGCTTCAAAAAAAAGAAACTTATGCCCTGGAAGAGCTCGCGGATAAATTTGATATTTCAAAAAAAGACCGACACACGGCTATCGGAGATGCTTACATTACGGCCATTGCTTTTTTAAAAATATTGAATAAGCTGCAGGAAAAAAACGAATTGACTTTAAGGTCATTGTTAAAATAGCATCTCGTAAAAAAGCTAAGGGCGTGTTAACACTAAACGGAAATCATGGATTTTTTGATGATTTTCTCGAATTTTGAGGCGGATTTTGTAAAACATAGCGGGCTACGTTGTCAAAAACCGACGAAAAAATAGGAAAAAAGGGCGAAAAAGCCAATTTTAGGCTTAGTGTTAACAGGCCCTAAGGGCGTTCCTCTAGATACTTTAAAACATTTTTTTCTATCCGGCCTTGGATATTGGAAATATCGGCCTTCACAAAAGGTGCGCCCGTTATGTTCTCATAAAGTTCAATATAACGATTGGATACCGTGTCTATGTATGCATCCGTCATCTCCGGGATTTCCTGACCTTCCAGCCCTTGAAAGCCATTGGATATCAACCACTGACGTACAAACTCTTTAGAAAGCTGTTTTTGGGTTTCTCCCCTATCCTGACGTTCCTGATATCCATCCGTATAGAAATAGCGTGATGAGTCGGGTGTGTGGATTTCATCGATCAACACGATCTTCCCGTCTTTGGTTTTACCGAATTCATATTTGGTATCCACTAGAATAAGACCCCTCTCGGCGGCTATTTCGGTTCCTCTTTGAAATAGCGCCTTGGTATATTTTTCAAGAACTGTATAATCTTCTTCGGAAACAATTCCACGATCCAAAATGGCATCTCGGGAAATATCCTCGTCATGATCTCCTTTTTCGGCCTTGGTAGCCGGAGTAATAATAGGTTCGGTAAATTTATCGTTCTCCTTCATATCATTGGGCATGGGAACTCCACAGAGTAGTCTTCTTCCCGCTTTATATTCCCTAGCTGCATGCCCGGAAAGATATCCCCGTATGACCATCTCTACTTTGAAAGGTTCGCATGCATGTCCTATGGCAACATTGGGATCGGGAGTGGCCAATAACCAATTGGGAACAATATCCTTTGTAGCGGCCATCATCTTGGTCGCTATCTGATTAAGAATTTGTCCTTTATAAGGGATTCCCTTGGGCATAACCACATCAAAGGCAGAAAGCCTATCCGTTGCGATCATCACCAAAATATCATTTTGTAGTCGATATACTTCCCTAACTTTTCCTTTGTAGACACTTTCTTGGGTGGGGAAATGAAAGTTTGTGGCTATAATGGTATTACCCCGGTAATTTCTCAACTCTGAACCCATAACTCTTAACTTATAATTCGTTGATGGTCTTGTCCTGATAATTTCTCAACCCTGAACCGATAACTCTTAATTCATAACTCTTAATTTTTAACTCTTAATTCTTAACTCTTAATTCTGATGCTCTATGTTCTTATAGGCATCGATCACTTTTTTGACCAATTTATGTCGGATAACGTCCTTATCATCCAAATAGATCATTTGGATACCCTGCACGTTCTTAAGAATCAATAAAGCCTCCTTTAGACCGGAGATTACCCTTCTTGGCAAATCTATTTGTCCCGGATCGCCGGTAATCAAAAACTTGGCACTCTTTCCCATACGGGTCAAAAACATTTTCATTTGTGCATGGGTCGTATTTTGTGCCTCGTCCAAAATAACAAAGGCATTGTCCAAGGTCCTTCCCCGCATAAAGGCCATAGGCGCAATTTGTATAGTCCCGTTCTCCACATAATGGGCCAATTTTTCACTGGGGATCATATCGCGTAACGCATCGTAAAGCGGCTGCATATACGGATCTAATTTTTCCTTTAAATCTCCCGGTAAAAAACCTAAGTTTTCCCCGGCTTCTACTGCAGGTCTCGTTAAGATAATACGCTTTACCTGCTTTTCTTTCAACGCTTTGACCGCTAAAGCAACACCCGTATATGTTTTTCCAGTACCTGCAGGGCCAATGGCGAATACCATATCGTTTTTTTGGGAAGCATCCACCAATTTCCGTTGGTTGGCCGTCTGTGCCTTTATTAACCTGCCGTTGACACCGTGCACCAGAACGTTTCCACTATTTACCGATGATTCATAATCCTCTTCACCTTCACTCGTAAGTACCCGTTCTATGGCATTTTCATCCAGTTTATTGTATTTGACAAAATGCGATGTTAGCATATCGAACCGCTTATCGAACTCATCCAACAGCTCTTCGTCACCATATACCTTTATTTTACTACCTCGGGCAACGATCTTTAATTTTGGAAAGAATTTTTTAAGTATATCTATATTTGCATTTTGTTGTCCGAAAAACTCCCTTGGGCTAATATCGGTGAGTTCTATTATAAGTTCGTTCAAAGAATGTGGGTTTTAAAAATTGTTCTTAACGGATAAATTTCCGTTCGCTATTTTTTTGTGTAATTTTGTCCAACAAACTTAAGTAAAAATCAGTTTGCCTAAATAAAAACATATCAACAGTGCTACATGGCAATCATTACCCTAACTACTGATTTTGGACATAAGGATCATTTTGTAGGCGCCATAAAAGGGACCATATACCAAGAGCTCCCGGATGCCAAAATTGTTGATATTTCCCATGCTATAAGTCCGTTCAACATTCAAGAGTGTGCTTATATCCTTAAAAATTCCTATAAAGCTTTTCCGCAGGGTACTATCCACATCGTAGGGGTAGATTCCGAACCTACCCCGGAAAACCAGCATATAGCAGTTCTGGTAGATGGTCATTATTTCCTAAGTGCCAATAACGGGGTTATCTGCTTGATAACCTCCGAGGTAAAACCGGATAAAATGGTTGAAATCAATATCCCTAATCCGGTGAACGGCTCATTTCCCGTATTGGATGTTTTTGTGCAGGTAGCTTGTCACATAGCACGGGGAGGTACCTTGGAGGTTGTGGGCAAACCTTTTCATCAACTTAAGGAATTAAAGGAGTTTTCGCCCAGAATAACCAATGATGGAAAAACCATTATAGGTAGTGTCATCTACATTGATAACTATGGTAATATAGTAACGAACATTCAGAAAAGTCTTTTTGATGCCTACAGAAATGGAAGAAAGTTTGAATTGAATGCCAGAAATAAAAAAATAACGGAAATCCATCACAAGTACAGTGATATCCTTAATTTCAATCTGGAAAAATCCCAACGTAAGGGCCCTGGGGATTTATTGGCACTTTTTAATTCATCCGATTATATAGAGCTTGCCATATACAAAAGTGATCTGAATACGGTGGGAGGGGCCGCTACCCTACTTGGATTGGATTACAGGGATACCATAATTATAAACTTTATATAAATGTTGGTACGGATCGTGAAATTGACCTTTAAAAAAGAAAATATTGCTAGTTTTAAGCAAATTTTTAAAGAAACCAAACATACCATTCGAAATTTTGAGGGTTGTTCGTTTCTAGAGCTGTATCAGGATAAAAACAACCCTACCGTATTCTTCACCTATAGCTATTGGGATACGGACAACGATTTGGAGCGCTATAGGAATTCGGATTTTTTCAAACAAGTTTGGGGCAAAACCAAGCTTTTGTTTGCAGGGAAACCCGAAGCTTGGAGTCTTGATTCGATAGAAAGGTTAAACTAAATAATGCTAACTCTTAACTCATAATTCATAATTCATAAAAATGTTCGCCATATTCAAAAGGGAAATACAATCGTTCTTCAGCTCGTCCATCGGTTATTTGGTGGTAGGGCTTTTTCTGATATTGAACGGATTGTTCTTATGGGTATTCAAAGGGCCTTTTAACATCTTTGAATACGGATTTGCCGATCTGGGCAACTTTTTTCTTTTGGTGCCCTGGGTTTTTCTTTTTTTGATCCCGGCTATTACTATGAAGAGTTTTTCAGAGGAAAAGAAATTGGGTACCCTAGAGTTATTGTTTATAAAACCCCTAACGATCGGGCAAACCGTTGGAGGTAAATTCCTGGGTACTAATACATTGGCCATTATGGCCGTTGCTCCTACCCTTCTATACGTATATTGTATTTCACAATTGGGCACTACCGTAGGTAATATGGATACGGGCGTAGTGCTGGGATCCTATTTTGGGCTCTTATTTCTCATAGGTACGTATACCGCAATCGGCCTCTTTGCATCAACTTTATCCGAAAACCAGATCGTAGCCTTTATTATAGGTATGGTACTCTGTTTTTTATGTTATTATGGTTTTGAAGGGCTAGCAACGCTTTTTTCGAGCGGTAGCACATCTATTTTCATACAACAGCTGGGTATGAAATCGCATTTTGATAGTATTTCACGTGGCGTACTGGATACAAGGGACCTGATTTATTTCATAGGCCTCACCCTGTTCTTTCTTTTTCTAACGGTCGTTCAACTTAAAAACCTGAATAGGTAATGCGAAAAAATCTTTTAT
>JBATTK010000035.1:0-4854 GCA_049670505.1 Saonia sp. | reverse complement strand
ATACAACATTAACGTACCCATTTCACTGCATTATGAATATGAACTAGGCGGTGCACAACACGGGGCATCTACGATTACCATGGATAAAAAGAAAGTGTTTGCCCAAATGAAAAAAGACCTACTATTTATTAAATCTACATGGAAAAACGCGGACAGCTCTACCCAAAACTAAAACACTATACGCGGAAAGTATCCCCATTTTGAAAAGCAATGAAATTAATTTCGCTAAACGTTAACGATTGACAATAGGTCTTTGCCGTTGGATAACTAGATAGCGTTGGCAGTATTGGGTAGTTAGTATTCAGTAGTGTGAAGAAAGATGTAAGACAAAAGACCGGAAACTAGTAACTGATAATTGGTCACTGATAATTGGAAGCTGGAATGTCATTTCGATACGATTTTCTATTCGAAAATCCATCATTGGATTATATTCTCCAACGGATAAGCAGGTTTTGGCAGCTTACCAGCTATATTTTTAAGTTGCTCCTTCATTTTTTTAATCCGTGGGCGGGTACTTTTGAATTCTTGATCCAAGGAAGTGCGGACGATATACTTTTCATTCTCCCAGAACGAAAAATTTTCCATAAATTCCAAATTGATCAAGGTCGACCTGTTAAGGCGAAAAAAATTATGGTCCAGTTCCGATTGCAACTCACTTAGGTTTTTCATAATTTGATAAGTCCCGCCATTGGACGTCGTCAGTATATATTTTCTATTCACTTTTTCAATAGCCACTACATCATTACTGTTAACTAATTTTTCACCCATTTCTGTTTTTATTGAAAAGACAACCGATTTGAAGGTGCTTTTCACCATATTACCTTTATGGTCTTTACTACCCATTAAAAAGTTGATGGTCAATAAAGAAATCCATATGAGGAAAAGCGGGAACAAATAAGCAACATACAAATTGGAGTTCAGAAAAAAATAAGAGTCCCAATACGATAAGTTTGTTCTGTTCAATACAAAATAGTGATACCCTAGGCGTAAATGAATGGTGAAAGGCGCTATTAAGAAATATAAAACCGCAAGTAAAGGTAGAAACCTTATATAATAATAAAGGATGCCCTTTGGAGTTGCTAAAACTGTTTTTATTTCAAAAACCCTGGAATAAAATTGCAAAGAAGCGGCAACAATGATTACCGTGACCATTTCGATAAGAAATTGATCGATCAGAAAAAACTGTAGCAGGTTGGAAAAACTAAAATCCGCATTCTGAAACCAACTTAAATTAGCCGGGTGCAGGTAATAGATTCCCAAGGTAATGCTGGTTGTAAAAAATCCTACACCAACAAGAACCCTCCAATTCCCTAAAAAAGGGAACGATAACCTTACCAATGATTTAAGAGGTGCCACTTATTTACAGTTTTGTATCACAATATATCATCTTGCCTCCAGTTGCCCTATAAGCAATATCCTAGTTTCGGACATTAAAATATACCACTCGAACATTATCGAAGAAAAACAATGAATGGGATTTTACATTTGCACCAACAACAATATTGGCCTTATGGATTTATCCCATTATTTGTACCTCTACCCTGCTTATATGATAACTATAGGTCTGGGTGTGCTATACCACAAACAATTTAAGACAAAAATTAGCTTTAAAAAAAATCGGGAAGCCAAAACTATACATTTTAAGCGACCTTGGTTAGAATTTGTTTGGGCAATAAGTGCCGGGATAGGGACCATTTTTATAGGACAATTATACATAAGGAACCTTCTGTTGCCCAGTTTTGACAAGTTACACGTCCTATCGGATACCTTGAACCAGCTAATCATTTTTTCACCATTTTTCTTCCTTGTCATCTTTAGAAAACAAGGCATGGAAACCGCTTGGATACCTAAAAAAGGAAAAATAAAAAGTATCCTTCTAGGCTTATTGCTCGGATTGATCGGCGTATTGTTATTTATACTCCTAAAAGGAACGGAAAATATCCTTCCTGAAATTATTGAAATCTACAACCCTAAAAACCTGCCAAAACTCATACAAGTTTTTGCGGAAGATTTTGCGATTGCGGTTTGTTTATACAGACTCGTTGGACTGATAGGACCAAGATGGGCTACAATTACAGTTGCCCTGCTTTTTGCCGCCGGCCATATTCCGGCCATGCTAACCAACGGTGCTTCACTGAATAATTTTTCAAGCCTTGGTCTTGATGCTATTTTAGGGATTATCGTGTTTAGGTCTCTATACTTTACAAAAAACTTTTTATGGTTTTGGATGATACATTATGCCTTGGATATGACTCAGTACATTCCTTAAAAAATGCTGCTCTTCTTGCCTATTGCTAATTTATAGAATCCAATGGTCAAACTATCCCCTCCGTTTTAAAACAACATTAACAGTTGTTACTTCAGCTATACGCTATTTTTGAATGAACTCGTTTAAACTTTACAGATGTTAAGGTACCTATTTTACTTTCTATTCTACATAGTGCTACTCTCCTTATCCTGTAGACCCACAACCAGTGAAAAGACAGCAAATGAATACTCGGAATTGGGTTGGAAGGCCGTATATAAGCATGATGAAGACGGTAAAGCTATTTTTGGAAGTATGGATTCCCTAATACATGGTATAAGAAACGGTTACAGTGTAAGGGTTGGCTGGGGCTGGGAAAGGGAAAGGGGTGATTCCCTTTTACGACTTGAACATATGGCCCAACCTCTTTATCTATCAATTATTCAAGAAAATGATGTTTCTGCCATCATTGATGCGCATCCTTTGTTACAAAGTTATATGGATATAGACCATCAAAAATTTGGGGAAGGTGGACATATTTGGCAATGTATTATGACGACCAAAGGTACTTTCAATGCCCAGGTTTACAACCGTACAACGGGTGAATTAATGAAAAATTGGCCTCAAAAACATCGAATGACCTGGTTTCTAGAGTATCCGAAAAAACAAAACAGCAACCCCCAACCCCTATTCCAATGAAACTCAAAAAATATACATTCCTTACGTTACTATTGTTTCCTTTTTTGATTTTGGCCCAAAGCAATTGGACATTGATCTATGAAAATGATTCCGAGGGAAAAGCAATCCGTGGCGAATTAAATGAATTGATAGCAGCTATTCAGGATGGGGAAGAGATTAGGATATATTTTAGAATGGGAAGGCCCAATGAACCGGAAATCTTTGTGGAACATACCGCTTTGGCCAAGTATATCACCATTATGAATTCACCTGAAGGTAGATTCGTTACCGCGCAGATCGATCCTATAGTTGGTCAAACGCCAAATTTCAAAGAGCAACATATACTTCTAAAGGAGAATCTGGAATGGTCATTGATCGCTTCGACCAATGGAAAAAATGATACCATGACCAGAAATACAATTACCGGTGAAATAATAAGTCATGTTATTCATAAATGGGGAACCAAATGGTATGTCCAAAAAACATCGGCCCAGTGAACACAACAGTCCGGGATTCAGAAACAAAAGCAATACCAATAAGATGTATAGTCCCGGTATATAGAGCCTAGGATATTTTTTTTGGTAGCACCTTCTTGAGCACTAAAAAGAACATGGTTTCAAATTTATCTCCAAGTCTACTTCTCAGAATACTAAACGCCTTGGTTATCTGGGCCTCCACCGTTTTTACCGAAATATTGAGATGTTCCGAAATCTCTTTATTGGTCAGTCCCTCCCTCTTGCTCAAAACAAATACCTTCTGACATTTGGGAGGAAGCTTTTTGATTTCCGAGGATACCAAAGCAATAACCTTATGAATACGCTTTTCATCAATTTCTTCCACAGTTTCGGACAATGCCTCCAAATATTTTTGCTCCAATAGGGTAACCGCTTTGTTTTTTTTATAAGTATTGATGAACTCATTATAAACAGATTTGTACAAAAAGCTCTGTAGGGAGAATTTACTATTGAGTTTTTTTCTAAACTGCCACGTTCGCACAAACACGTTTTGAACAATATCCTGCGCCAATGCCTGATCATCAACCAAAGTTAGGGCATAGGCATGAAGCCTAGTATGATACTTGTCCAGTAAAAACATATAGGCTTTTTCATCACCCTTTCTAAGCGCATCGATCAACAATGAGGGATTTTCAAAATCCATGAAAATAATAATAAAGCATCAAAATAACCGTAAAAATTATGTGAATATAAAAAAAATACGGCCAAATAGTTAGGGTTATGCTGATCGGCTTTGTATTACTAGTAACGATTACAAACTTATGACCACTAAAAATATACCACATCTTATCATAAAATATGTATCCAAATCGGCAAATGCGACCGAATTGGATGAACTGGATGACTGGTTGCAGAACGAGGCCAATCAGACCGTTTTTAAGGATTTTGTTAAATCGCATTACGAAATAACCCTAGGTATGGACAGCTCCGATCCCACAGAAATCAAAGAATATTTGCTCAATAAAATCAGAAAAGATAAAAAACAGCTGCGTGTCCAAAGAACGCTACAAGTCTTTAAATATGCTGCGACCTTGTTACTATTGATCGGTGCCATATACTTTTTAGATGAGTATGTGGGGGAAAAGGAAACGACCCCAGTGGCTTATCCAACCAAGGAAACCATTACCCTTCAGTTAGATAATGGACATATTGAAATAATCCCGGAGGAAGGAACCTCCGAAATCCTGAATTCCAAAGGTAAGGTAGTAGGAAAGCAAACGGGTAAAATGCTTATATATAATACCAAAGAGGATATTGATGAACTGGTCTATAACACCCTTAACGTACCTTATGGAAAACAATTTGAACTCTTATTGTCAGATGGGACAACGGTACACCTGAACGCAGGGTCTACCTTGCGCTATCCGGTTAAATTTATCCAAGGAAAAGAGCGACAGGTATATCTAACGGGGGAAG